>DATMRA010000181.1:0-19746 GCA_035566535.1 Candidatus Acidiferrales bacterium
GAGGGCCTGCTCCAGGGTCTCCGTCGTGACGACCCCGAAGGTGGCAGGCACGCCGGTCGCCTGGTGCACGGTGCCGACGCCACGAGCGGCTTCGCCGGCGACGTAGTCGAAGTGTGGGGTCTCGCCGCGGATCACGACACCGAGGCAGATCACGGCGTCGACGCCGCCATGCTCGGCGAGCTCTCGGGCCGCGATCGGGATCTCGAAGCTGCCCGGCACCCAGGCAACGGTGATGTCCTCTTCGGCGGACCCATGGCGCCGCAGCGCGTCAAGCGCGCCCTCGAGCAACCGCTGCGAGACCAGCTCGTTGAAGCGCGCCACCACGACGCCGAAGCGCATATCGGCGGCGTTCATCTGCCCGCTGTACACGTTCATGCGAGCGATGGTCGCACAGCTTGCGGATAAGCGGCGATCACGTTCCTGTCGAATCGATGATGTCCAGCAGGTGGCCCAGCTTCTCCTGCTTTGCCTTCAGGTAGCGCGCGCTGTGCGTGGTCGGCGGCACCACCAGCGGTTGCTGATCCACCACCTCGAGCCCGTACCCGCTCAGCCCGTAGTACTTCTTGGGATTGTTGGTGAGCACGATGATGCGACGCGAGCCGAGATCGGCAAGGATCTGCGTGCCGATCCCGTAATCGCGGCTGTCAACCGGCAGCCCCAGGTGCACGTTCGCCTCAACGGTGTCGAGCCCGCGGTCCTGCAACGCATACGCGCGCAACTTGTCCATGAGGCCGATGCCACGGCCCTCCTGGCGCAGGTACACGAGGACGCCGCGGCCGGCGTCAGCGAGGATGGCCATGGCCTTGTGCAGCTGGGCCTGGCAGTCGCATCGCTGCGAGCCGAACACGTCTCCGGTGAGGCATTCGCTGTGAACCCGCACCAACACCGGTTCTCCGTCGTCGACCTTGCCCCAGACCAGCGCGACGTGCACCGCATGCGTGATCAGGTCCTCGTACCCGTGCACCGTGACGTCGCCGTACTCGGTGGGAATGGTCGTGGTGGCGCCGCGCAGCACCAGCTGCTCGGACCTGCGGCGGTACGCGATGAGATCCTCGATGGACACGATCTTCACGTCGTGCTCGGCGGCGAAACGATCGAGGTCGGGTCGCCGCGCCATGCGCCCGTCCTCACGCATGATCTCGCAGATGACGCCCGCCGGAAAGCGGCCGGCAAGCTTGCACAGGTCGACGATCGCCTCGGTCTGGCCCGCCCGCTGCAGCACGCCACCGGGCGCAGCACGCAGCGGAAATGTGTGACCAGGCCTGGCAAAATGCCCCGGCTTGGCGTGCTCGTCGCAGAGCATGCGGATGGTCGTGGCGCGGTCGAATGCGCTGATGCCGGTCGTCACGCCGTGTCCCACCGCGTCGATGCTGACAGTGAACGCGGTGCCGAAACTCGACGTGTTCTCGTTGACCATCGGGTTGAGCCCGAGCTCGTCCAGTCGCCAGCCTTCCGTGGACACGCACACAAGACCGCGCGCATGGGTCGCCATGTAATTCACCGCATCGGGCGTGATGCGCTCGGCCGCGATGGCGAGGTCGCCCTCGTTCTCACGGTCCTCGTCGTCCACGATGATGACGAACTTGCCGTCGCGAATATCGGCGATGGCATCCTCGATGGCGGCCAGAGGCACGCTACACCTCCGCCAGCGCGGGTCGCGCCGCGGCGCCCAGCAGCCGCTGCACGTACCGCGCGATGAGGTCGACTTCGAGATTCACGCGTGTCCCGGGTTGCCACAGCCCAGCGGTCGTGACGCGCAGCGTGTGCGGTATCAGCGACACATCGAACCCGGTCTCGAAGACATCGACGACGGTGAGGCTGATGCCGTCGATAGCGACACTCCCCTTCTCCGCGAGCAAAGCGAGGGCTTGTGACGGCGCTTCGACGGTGACCCACCGTGCGGTGCCGTCGTCGCGCGTGGCCGTGACCGTCCCGGTCGCATCCACGTGACCGGTGACGAGATGACCGCCCACGACATCACCCAGCGCCAACGCTCGCTCCAGGTTCACCGAGTCGCCGGCGCGCAACCCACCCAGGATGGTCCGGTACAGCGTCTCGGGCATGACGTCGGCGACGAAGCTGCTCGAGGCAATTTCCGACACGGTCAAGCATGCGCCGCTCACCGCGACGCTGTCGCCCACCGCCAGCCGGTCCGCGAGCGCGGCACAACTCACGGCGAGCTGCCCGTCACGGCTCTCGCGTATCTGTCCGAGATCCTGAATGATTCCGCTGAACACTGTTTAATCCTGTGGCCTCACCACACACAGTACCCGGTGACGACGACATCGGGTCCGGACGCGTCCACCTCGACGTCACGGAGCGGCACGGCCGCGTCGAGTTGCGACACCCCACGTCCCGCAACGGCAGTCAGCGCTTCGCCACCGCCGATGATCCTGGGCCCGATCATCGCCACCACCTTGTCCACCAGGTGCAGGTCGAACGCCGAACCCAACACCTGAGGACCGCCTTCAACCAGAACACTGGTCACCCCGCGCTCACCCAGCACGCGCATCAGCCCGTGAAGGTCCACGCGGCGGTCGGAGCTCTTCAGCACAACCACATCGATACCGGCGTCACGCATCTCGAGAAGGCGATCCGCTGCAGCCAGGTCCGTCGTCGCCACCAGCACAGATCCCTCTGACTGCGCGAGCACACGAGCGTCGCGCGGCACGCGCAGCCGGCTGTCGAGGATCACGCGCAGCGGAGAACGACCGCCACCGTCGAGACGGGTCGTCAAGGATGGGTCGTCGCGAAGGACTGTGCCCATGCCGACCATCACGGCGTCGTGGGCATGACGCAGCAAGTGGGCTCGGTGCCGAGTCTCCTCCGCGGTGATCCACTGCGACTCGCCCGCCGCTGTCGCGATCTTTCCGTCAAGGGTCATCGCGTATTTCGCGGTCACGAACGGAAGTCCGGTGGTCGCATGCTTGACGTAGAACTCGTTGAGCCGGCGCGCCTCGTCTTCGCGTACTCCAACCACCACGTCGATCCCGGCGTCGCGGAGCATTGCGACCCCACGGCCCGCCACTTGCGGATTCGGGTCGAGCATGGCAACAACAACGCGCCGAGGACGTGCCGCGATGACAAGCGGAGCGCACGGTGGCGTCCGCCCCTGGTGGACGCACGGCTCCAGCGTGATGTACAGCTCCGCACCCCTGGCGGCCTGACCCGCAAGCTCTAAAGCAAGCACTTCGGCGTGCGGCTCTCCGGCGCGCAGATGTGCGCCAACCGCGATGGTCTCTCCGCCACGCACGATCACACAGCCGACCATCGGGTTGGGGCTTGTGGCGAAGTTCGCAGCCCGTGCGGCGGCCAGCGCCGCATCCATCAATTCCTCGTCGCGTGGCGACATGGACCCGCTCAACCGACCGGAGCGCGCCTCGGCGGAGCCAGAGTCCCGTCCGGGCGCAGCGCGCGACGTGCCTCGAGTTCTGCGCGCAGCTGGCCGCATGCAGCGTCGACATCCTCCCCGCGCGTGTCGCGCATCGTGGTCCGGATGCCGCGCAGCGCCGCGACGAATGCGCGCGCCGTTGCCGCGTCCGGCGGTCCCCACGGACTGCCCTCGATGCGATTCATCGGGATGACGTTGACGTGCGCGTGGCTGCGCCAGGCAATCTCGCGCAGCGCGTGCGCCTGCTCGACTGAGTCGTTCACGCCGCCGATCAGGCACCACTCGTAGGTCAATCGCCGTCCCGACGCGCGGGCATACGCATCCGCGGTGGCGACAAGTTGCTTTATGGGATGGGCGCGATTCAACGGGACGAGCTTGTTCCGCAGATCATCGGTCGCGGCGTGCAGCGAGACGGCTAGCGTCACCGCCGGCGCGTCACGCCCGAGCCGCTCGATGCCCGGCACCACGCCGCTCGTCGAGACGGTGATGCGACGCGGGCTGATTCCTCCGGCACCCGTCAACACGTGGAGCGATTCGATGGTGGCGTCGATGTTTGCAAGCGGCTCCCCCATCCCCATGTACACGACGTGTGTGACCGCACCGAAGCCATGACGGTGAAGGGCGTGTGCGGCGGCGCGGACCTGGTCCACGATCTCCGCGGCAGAGCACTGCCGGCTCAGGCCCATCCGGCCGGTCGCGCAGAAAGGGCAGCCCACCGCGCAGCCGACCTGCGAGCTGACACACACGGTGGCACGTCTGTGGCTGCGAGGCCGCGCAGGAGACTCCATCGCAACTGTCTCGATGGTGAGGCCGTCGCCGAGCCGGCAGAGCAGCTTGATGGTGTGCCCCGCGTCGGCCTGGCGCTCGATCGCCGCGTCGACCGTTGAGAACATCAGCCGCGTGTCGAGCTCGTCACGCAGCGCGGCCGGAAGCTGGCGGACGTCACCCAACTGAGCGATGAACGGTTGCCAGGCAGCGCGACGCAGCTGGCCGGCGCGCCACCGACTCTGGCCAAGCTCGTGCAGCAGAGCGTGCAGAGCCTCGTCGTCGATCGTGCTGAGTGCGACCGCAGTCATCACTCCCATGGTACGGAGGCCGGGCGCGGCGCGACGGTCAGCGGCTACCCTCGGGTGGTGCGCGACGTTCTCGGTGCGCTGCTCGGAGTCCCCGCGACGATCCTCGTGGCGGGCGGTCTCGGCCTGGTCGGGGTCACGATCTACAGCCGTATCTTCCAATCCCGGCGCGAGCCGATTCGCTGGGCCCACCTGGGACTCGGGTTCGTGCTTTTTGCCGTCGGGGTGCTGCTCGTTGGGCTCGAGATACTGCTGTTTGGGGCCGGAAAATAGCCCCATTCAATGGGAGGAGAGTGAACTCCTTCCGATCAAGCTCAGGAATTCCGTCCGGCATTTCTCGTCAGTGCGGAAGGCGCCTGTCAGCGCCGAGGTCACCGCTTCACTCGTCTGCTTCTGCACGCCCCGCATCATCATGCAGAGGTGCACGGCCTCGATGACCACGGCCACACCGAGCGGTTCCAGCGCCTGGTGCAGTGCATCGGCCACCTGTGTCGTCAGCCGTTCCTGGACCTGCAAACGGCGTGCAAAGACGTCGATGACCCGCGGAATCTTGCTCAGACCGAGGATGCGCCCGCTCGGTAGGTAGGCGACGTGTGCCTTGCCGTAAAAGGGCAGCAGGTGGTGCTCGCAGAGGCTGTACACCTCGATGTCCTTAACCACCACCATCTCCTCGTACGACTCTTCAAATACGGCGCCGTTGATCACCTGGGCGACGTCGAGGTCGTATCCGCTGAGCAGGAACCGCATGCTGTCCGCCACGCGCCAGGGCGTGCGCGCGAGCCCCTCGCGGTTGGGGTCCTCGCCCAGCTCCTCGAGCATGCTCCGCACGAGGGCTGCGAGCCGGTCTCCGCCGGGCTTTTCTCGTTCGTCGAACAGCGGCGTCGCTTGAGCCATCGCTTGACACTATGCCAGGGTGGGGAGGCGGCTCAGGCGTTGCTGAAGATGGGGATGTTGGTCCCCGACAGCGGTGCCGCGTCCGGCGTGACCAGCCACGCAACGATTGCCGCCAGATCGTCAGGCGTCATCCCGGCATGCAGGTGCGGAGCAGCCTTCTGCAGCAGGGCGGTGTCCACGGCGCCAGGACTGACGCAGACGCAGCGGATGCCGTGCTCGCGCCCTTCGAGCGCGACCGCCTCGGTGAGAGCGATGACGCCGGCCTTGGCCACGTTGTAAGCGGTCAGGCCTGGGAATTTCTCCACGTTGGCCACCCCTGAGAGCGACGCCATGTTGACGATCACGCCGCCGCCTGTCCGGCGAAACCGGGCGAACGCTGCCCGGCTCCCGAGGAAGACCCCGTCCAGGTCGACCCGAAGCACCGAGCGCCACTCGTCAAGCGTGAGCTCGGCAAACGGCGTTCTTTCCAGCACGGCCGCGTTGTTGACCCATACGGATAGACGGCCGAGCTCCGATGCGGCGTCGGCCATACGCTCCACGTCCTCGGCGATCGCCACATCGCCCTGGAATGCGGTGACGCCCTCCGTGCGACCGGCGACGGCTGTGACGTCCGCATGTGTCCGGGCTGCAGCCACCACCAGATAGCCGTCGCGCGCCAGGCGCCGCGCAATCGCTGCACCGATGCCCCGCCCGGCGCCGGTGACCACAGCTGACTCGGACGGAAGCTGGTCGGGCATCCCGCGTAGCCTACGCCCGGTTCCTCGCGACGCCTATCCATCGGCCGGCCGTTGCGTACTTTTTTCGATAGTGAGGAGAACGCCCGCCAGGCAGAGACGATGGCGAAGAATTCGCCACTGCCGGATCCGGTGAAGTTCACCGGGTTCGAGATCCGAGAGGTCGCCGCGACCACGTAACCTCCAGCGGTAGTGGAGCATGTGCCAAAGGGGTGTCGATCGACCGCGCTCGCGCTCGTTTCGCTCCTCTTCGGTGCCGCTCTAACCGCACCCACTGACGCGGCCGCCGCGACTCCGCTCGCGTGGGAGCAATGGCGGCATGAACAGGCGGTCGTCGACGTCGCCGGTCCGCTCAGGAGCGGCGACCTCGTCGTCGCCGCCGGCCCGCATCTCTATCGGGTCCGTCCAGACGGCACGCAATCGGAACTTTCACCGGCATACTCCGCGCAGCCGTTCGCCCCGCCGTCGGGCGCGGAACCGTACATCGCAGTCGTGCCGTCGGATCCGACGGGCCGATGGTTCGGATTCGCCACAGACACCGTCTTCGCGATCCGTCCCGCGTCGCCAAGCGCGGTCATACGCATTGCCCCGGGCGGCAATCCATCGATCGTTGCCCTGCTTCCGCAGGCCGGGAGTTTGAACGGCATCGCGCTGGACACGGCTGGGCGGTTCGGACACCGGCTTCTGGTGTCGGGGAGCCTGCCGGGAGGCCACACGGCTGTGGTAGCGCTCGATGTCAACGGGAATCAGACAACCCTGACGACAACTGCCCCGGTGTTCGAGGGCGGCCTCACGGTGGCTCCCATGTCGTTCCCCAAATTCGGCGGTGACCTGATCGCTCCTGACGAGTTGACTGGGCGCGTGCTCGCGATCGGCCCGACGGGTGCGTCGTCCCTGGTTGCAGACTCGAGTGCCCCCTCGGGCCAGGACACGGGTGTTGAGGGTGCGGCTTTCGTTCCATCGGGATTCCTGTCTGCGGGCACCGCGTACACAGCTGACCGCGCCACGCCGGGGAATCCGCATCCGGGCACTGACACGCTGCTGCGCTTGCAGGCTGCGGCGTTCGCGGCAGCGGGTGTGAGCGAGGGCGATCTGTTGCTGAGCACCGAGGCCTCCGACCGCATCGTCGACATCAGGTGCGCACCCGATTGCAGCGCGCATACGATAGGTATGGGCCAGTCAGTTGCGCACGGCGAGGGTCATCTGCTCCTCGTCCCGGGTGGAGCGGCAGCTGCGCGCACGCCATCTGCGTCTCCCCTGCCGGCGTCCGTCGCGGCCGCGGGCGGCGGCGGTGTGCCACTGGTGCCCGTCGTGCTGGCCGCCGCTGCGCTGGTGCTGGCGTTCGGATGGTTGGGTGGGCGGTGGTTCCGGCGCCGGCGACCGTCGAGCGACGCCTAGGTCAGTCTGGACCGCTCAATGAAGTTGACCAACCGACAGGACGCCGTCGCCGCCCTCGAGCGCATCGCGCACATCCTCGAACGCGAGCGCGAACCTACGTACCGCGTGCGCGCCTTTCGCAACGCAGCCGCCGTCGTTCGGGCGCTCCCTGATGCGGAGTTCGAAGAGCGGAGCACGCGTGGCACATTGAGCGGTCTCGCGGGGATCGGGCCCGTTACTGCGCAGGTCATCGCGGAGGCGCTAACGGGGACGATACCCGAGTACCTGCAACGCCTCGAAACGGAGGCTCCCCCGATTGCTGACGACGCCCTGGCGCTACGCCGGGCACTGCGCGGTGACTGCCACGTGCACTCGGACTGGTCGGACGGCGGCAGCCCCATCGAGGAAATGGCTCGGACCGCGATCGCTCTTGGTCACGAGTACATCGTCCTTACCGACCACTCGCCGCGGCTCACCGTGGCGCGCGGGCTGAGCGCCGAGCGGCTCCGCGAGCAACTCGATGTTGTGCGCGGCATCAACGAACGGCTCGTGCCGTTTCGCATCCTGACCGGCATCGAGGTCGATATCCTCGAAGACGGCGCCCTCGACCAGGAGCCCGACCTGCTCGCGCAGCTCGACGTCGTCGTGGCGAGCGTGCACTCGAAGCTCCGCATGCCACGGGCGGAGATGACACCGCGGATGATCGCGGCCATTCGCAACCCGCACATGGACATCCTCGGCCACTGCACCGGGCGGATCGTCGTCGGCCGGGGGCGACCCGAGTCGGAGTTCGACGCCGACGCCGTCTTCGCGGAGTGCCGCGAGCACCGCGTCGCGGTCGAGATCAACTCACGTCCAGAACGGCTCGATCCCCCGACGCGCCTGCTCAAGCTCGCGGTCGCGACCGGATGCCGGCTTGCGCTGGACACCGACGCGCACGCACCGGGCCAGCTCGAGTGGCAGCTGCACGGGTGTCAGCGCGCCGCCAACTGCGGTGTTTCAGCCGAAATGGTCATCAACACGATGCCGGCGAGCGAGCTGGTCGCTTGGACGAGGATGAAGTAGCTAATCCCGCAAGCGCCGGACTCAACCTGATCCAGCTCTGAGGAGCGCGCGCCGCCGCGCTCGCGCCTCGTGCCACCAGATGAGTTCGTATGCGTGTAAGCCCAGCCATACGGCGGCCACGGCCGCCAGTGTGACCAGGGCGGGAGCAGAGATTCCGAGGAGAGTGAGCAAGCCGAGTGCTGCCGCGGCAACCGGCCGGCCGTAGCCGAATGTCTGCGAGACGCGCCAGCGCAGGCCGATGAATGCGAGCAGGTAGAGCGCGGAGCCGCAGCAGAGGGCGAGCGCGGGAATCAGAGGGAGTCGGGAGTCGACGTGGAGGAGCGTCGTCCGCATCGCAAACGCGAACAAGAGCACTCCGACCACCATCGGGAAATGAAAGTAGGTGTAGACATCTCGTGCCAACGCAGTTCGCTGCGCGCCGCGGCGAGCGGCGACCGCTCGCTCGATTTCGGCGGACGCGAAGTCGAAATAAGCGAGCCAGAAGGATGCCGCAATCACCAACCCGAGGACCGCAGCCGCGATAACGCCGGCGCTCAGACGCGTGCTGCGCGCTCCGAATCCGATCGCGCCGAGCGATTCACCGATCGCGATGATGAGAATCAGTCCGTGACGCTCGGCAAAGTGGGCCGGCTGCACCCGCCAGCCACCGATTCCACCGATATTGGGGCCGAAAAAGCCCACGAGGAAGGCGACCGCCCACAGCAATGGCCGGAACTGCTCAGGCGTGAAGGCCGCGGCCAGAATGAGCGCCGCGCCTGGAAGGACCGTGCGCGACATCCGGTACACCGCCGCCAGCTGGTCCGGCGTCTCTCGGCTCACGAGCGCGAAGAGGCCGACGAAGGCGACGTCCACGACGAACAACGCGATTCCGAAGGTAAGTCGATGGGCGTCGAAGACGTCCGGGACGGCGAAGGCGGCGACGAACAGGGCGGCGGTGGCGAACAACATCACGACGAGCACGAGGTCGGTCTCAGCGTTCGCCGCATTCGTCAGCCACGCGAAGCTCGCCCACACCCACCAGAGGACAAGAACAACCAGGAGTCCGCGGCCCAGGCCTCCCCACGTCGCGTGTTCGAGCCAGAGCGTGGTCACCTGCGTGAAAGCAAAGGCGAACACCAGGTCGAAGAACAACTCAACCGACGAGACGCGCCGCTCAGCAGTTACCGCTAGCCCGCTCAACGATGCCCACGTTAGCCAAACCTAATCGTGAGCGGTTAGCTCGTGGCTGAGGCGCGCCTACTGGGTGGGCCGGGCGCGCGAACTTCCTACTGACCCGGATTAGGCTTGGCGGCGCCGGCGCCTCTTGCGTAGCCCGACCAGTGTTGCGATGACGACTGCACCGCCCGCGGGCAGCAGCGCAGGCAACCCCGCCTCGGGGAGGGCAGTGCCTACCCCGCTCAACGCGAGCGACCAAACACCGCGCCCGAAGGTCGACACGTAGAGCGTGTTGTTCTCGGGGACGTAGCGCAGCGCAGTCGCCGGCGAGGCGGGCAGGTTGCTGCCGAGCTGGTCCCAGGTGAACGCGGGCCCGGTCCTGGGATCGACAGCGGGCGCGCTCACATACACCCCCGTGTCGTTGGCAGCGTAGAGGCGCCCGCCGGCCAGCGCGAGGCTATTGACGGTCACCTCGGGCAGGTTGCTCGAGAGATTCGTCCAGGTGTTGCCACCGTCGTTGGTGCGCTCGACGTATGCCGTGTTGTCGCCGGAGCGGTAGCCGCTGAAAGCGACGAAGACGATCTGCGGGTTGGTCGGGTCGATGAGGACCTTGCTCACGAACTGCGTGGGGAGCGCGGTCGTCAGCGGCGTCGTCGTTGGCGGGGTGGCCGACGGGCCGCACGGGCCGCTGACGAGTGTCCAGTTAACCGAGGTGCTGTCGGTGAGCGCGTTGTTCGTGGACCAGATACAGCCGGAATCGGTGCCAATCCAGACGATGTTGTCGTTGCTCTTCGAGACCGCGATCGTCGTCGCGGCGCCGAAGTGGCCGGCGTACAGCGGGTCGGTGTTCGAACCCGTGTTGGGGCCGCCGAGGTTGGAGCTGATCAGGTTCCAGGTGCTGCCGTCATTCTGCGACTCGTTCATCTGGTCGCCGCCGTAGTAGACGATGTTCGGGTTGGCAGGGTCGAAGGCAATCGGCGTGAAGTACGCGTTGCGCGTCGTCTGCGTGCACGTGGTGCACGTCTGGTTGAGGCTCAGCGGCGTGGTGTCGAACTCGGTCCCGGTGTTGCCGCCATCCGTCGACACCTGGCAGACGCCGTACTGGAGGCACGAAAACACGATGCTCTGGTTCGCCGGATCGATCAGGTTCTGCTGGCCGTCACCGCCGAACACGGAGTTCCACAGGGCCGGCCCGACCGTCTGGCCGGCGCTGTTCCAGTCGCGCTGAGAACCGTTGTCCTGCAGGCCGCCGATGATCCGCGACGGGTCCTGCTCGCTGACGTCGAGGCCGTCGAACTGTGTCCAGGGCTCGTACGGCGCGGGGACGAAGCTGCCGATGGCGCCCGCCACCGCGCCGCCCGTCGGTGGCGGCGAATGATAGAAGCCACCGTCATCCCCCAGGTACACCTGGCCCGGGATGCTCGGATCCCACGCCATCGCATGTTGGTCGGCGTGCACGTTGCAGTCGCTGCTCACCGTGCTAGCCCCATCGGTCGACTGCCACATGCAGAGCCCGGTGACGAAGACATGCAGCGGGTTCGCCGGGTCAACGAACACCTTCGCGAACCACCAGCCGTAGACATACGAGGCCGCCGTGACATTGGCCGCGAAATCGGCGGACGTCTGGACGTCCTCCGTGAAAGTAGTGCCCGCGTCGGTCGACGTGAAGAACGCCGCCTGTGCGCCCTCGGTCTCGTTCGCATAGTTGACGTAGACGTCGTTGTCGTTCGAGGGTGCCACCGCCACGCCGATGCGCCCGATGTCCGCGTTACCGTCGGCGAGGAGGTGATCGCTGAGCGCATTCGTCGCCGAGGTGAGATCGGTCCAGTGCGCGCCGCCGTCCGTCGTCTTCCAGACGCTCGAACCAACTCCGGTATAGGCCCAGGAGTTCGGTGTGCGCTGGTGGTCCCACATGGCGGCATAGATGACGTCCGGGCTGTTCACGGTCTGAAGGCCAATAGCCAGGTCTGACGCGCCGGTGGTGGCGTTCGGCGGCGCGAGCGACTGGGTCCACACCACACCGTCATCGGTGCCTCCGGTGTTCGCGAGCCCGTTCGTCGTGACGTACACGCCCCGCTGGTGGCCGCTGAGGAAGAGGTTGCCCGAGGCCGCCACCAAGACCTTGTAGGTGCCTGATGAAGTCGACCGCGGATCGATGACGATGCGGCCGATCGTCCAGGAGTCGGTGAGGCCGATATTGGTCCAGGTGGAGCCGCCGTCGGTCGAGCGGTAGATGCCCCCACCGTAGAAGGTGATGCTCCCGCCACCTGGGTTGGTCTCACCGGTGCCGGCGAAAACGGTGCCGTCCGGGCCGACCGCGATGGCGCCGATCGCCTGCGGAAGATCGATCGGCCATACCGACGTCATGTTCGCCGCGGTCGCACCGCCGTCGGTGGTCTTCCAGACGCCCCCGGTCGCCGTAGCGATGTAGACAGTTCCAGCGTGATTGGGGTCGACCGCGACGTCGGTGACGCGGCCGCCGCCGTCGCTGTTACCACTCTGACCGTGCGGGTTGTCGATGTTCGTGGGGCCGATGAACTGCCACTGCTGGCCGGCGTCGCTCGGGTCCGTCGACAGGGTCTGCGCCCGGACCTTGAGCGCCTCTTTGCCGATGACCGTGAAGGCGTCCTGGCTGAGCGGGTGGCTGCCGGTGCCGAGTCGCTTGTCGAGGTACGCCTGCTCGGGCGCGGCTTCGAACTGAAGATGCCCCTGGTGAGCGGTGGTGCGTTGGGCAGGAGGCCGCGCCTGGACGCTAACGGCAAAGATCGAGGCCAACGCGACGGCCGCGAGCGACCCACCCCGGATCACGGGAATCAAGCGCATGAGCACGTCCCTTCCTGACGTGGAAACTCCTGAACGCAGGCGATCCTACCAGAGGCTCGCGGAGCGACGGAGTTGCTATGGTTCCGCGCCAGATGCTCGGGAAGGGAGGCCGTGTCGGCCGGTCGATCGTTGTCGTCGTGGCGTGCGCCGCCGCCGCGCTGAGCCCCCTAGCGATCAGTGGATCGATCCATGCGCGCGCGGACGCCACGGCCACGGCTTGCACGCCTGACCCGGCGCTGGACAGCGTCGATCCCTGCCGCGCCGACACGGGCTCGCCCAGCGATGACAACGCGCACTACAGCTACAGCAGCGCGCTCGTCTCGCACATCGAGGTGCCGGTGCCGCAGACGACTGTGGACGCTGCCCCCGGCGTCCCGGCGAACGTCGACTACATCTGGGTGGACTACATCCGGCCGGTCGCTTCGAACACGACGCCGGTGCCGACGATCATGGACGCGTCGCCCTACTTCAACACCCTGGGGCGCGGCTATGCCGGCATTCTCAAAACGCCGACCGACCCCAACGCTCCGGAGCCGGTGAACGTCGAGCGCTGCGGCGGCGCTACAACCTGCACGAACTACGCCGACTTCCCCGAGTGGGAGGCTCACTACTTTGTGCCGCGCGGCTACGCGATCGCACTCATGGACCTTCGCGGCACTCGCAACAGCGCGGGCTGCGAAATCTACGGAGACAAGCAGGAGGCGCTAGACGCCGTCGCCGTCATCGACTGGATTGCGAGCCAGTCGTGGTCGAACGGCAAGGTCGGCATGATCGGCGGTTCGTACGACGGAACGCTGGCCAACGGCGCCGCGGCCCTGTACCCGAGTTTCGGGACCCACAAGGTCAGCGGCGTGTTCGACCCGACCACTCTCGCTGCTGTCGTTCCCATTCGCGCAATCGACCGCTGGTACGACTACCAGTTCTTCAACGGCGTCGAGGCAAACGGGCAGATACTCGATCCTGAGCTGTTCACTGCCGAGCTGCCGTCCGAGGACTATCCCACCAACGGGCCGGACATCCCCCCTGGTGACCCGAGCTACGCGCAGACATTGGCGCAGCGAAAAGCGTGCCCAGGCTTCGCGCAGGTCGCCACGGATGAGGGGTACACCGCGCCGTATCAGGACACGCAGGACGCTGCCACCACGAACTTCTGGAACAACCGCGACTTCCTGCAGTACGCGTCGACATGGAAGGCCGCGACACTGTTCGTCCACGGACTCTTCGACGAGAACGTCAAGACTATGAACAGCGGTCAGCTGTGGCAGGCGCTGCAAGCGCTGCCCAGCCCGCCGCCCACGCGCTACCTCTGGTTCAACGGCGCCCACGCCGATCCCGACACTCCGACGGTCGCGCAGGAGACGCCGAACGACTACTTCATGCCGTTCACATGGAGTCAGAAGTTCGAGCACGAGGTGCATCAGTGGTTCTTGCAGTACCTGAAGGGCGTCGACGCGGGCGTCGCGCAGGCTCCGAAGGTCGAGATCCAGCGCGACTACGACGATCCCGGCGACACGCTCCAGCAGGGACACTGGGACGGTGGAGACACGTGGCCTGCTCCCGGCAGCGACGACATACTCCATTTCAACGCATCCACGCTGACGGCGGACCCCGCGACGCCGCCATCCGGCTCCGTGACGTGGGACGACGAGGCATCCGGCACTCAAGCACCGGCCAGCCAGTCGTTCGTCACCGCTCCCTTCACGACGGACACGCGAATCTCTGGGCAATTCCAGTTCGACCTCAACATCGCGGCACAGGGAACGGACACCACCGTCTGCGTGGAAGTAGATGACGTCCCCGCCGGCGCGCTCAACGACACGACCTTCGCGGCACAGGACCTGTCCACGAACACACATCCGTATGCCTTCACCTTCGGGTACGCGCGTGCCTTCTACCGGGCGTCGATCAATGCGCGGGGCGCCTCGTATCCCACCAACGGCTCGTTCCTCGCACCGAATCAGCCGGTGCCGATGAGTTTCCCGTCGACGTACACGGACTACATCGTCCACGCCGGTCACCGGTTGCGTTTCACGTTCAGCGACGTCGCAACGGATCAGCGGCCCTTGCAGGGTGCTCTCACGGTCCAGACGTACCAGGGCATCGTGGTGACGATGAACACTGGATTGACCGACGGCACGAGCCAGGTGCGCATCCCGGTCGCGAGCAACAACCCGCCGTCGGGCGTCCCTGATCTCGCGTCGAGCATCCCGGGTGTCGGCGGCCCCGCAACGGGCGTCGCCGCCGGTCTCGCGATCGCGCTCACCCTGTCCGTGCGGCGCCGCCGGCACGGCAGTAGCCGGTGACGATCATCTACCTCGGAGACTGATGACACCTGATACCATCCCGCGCGACACTGAGCCGTTTAGTGATGGAAGGGAACGATGACAAGTCGTAGAAGCCGAATTCTCGCGTCGGCCGGTTTCCTGATCGTTCTCGGCACGACGCCGGCCGCGTTCTTTCGAACCCCGCTCTCAGCCAGCGCGGCGACCGGGACCCACGTCCTCGTCCAGCAGACTGTGCCGGCCGTACCGGGAGCGACGTTGCTCGGAGCTCTCGCGCCGACCACGCCTTTGACCATCGACCTGGCTATCGACAGCAACCTCGCGGCGAAGCAGGCGGCTGTCGCAGCCGTCTACAACACGTCCAGCCCGACGTACCACCACTACTACACCAATGCCACGTGGGACGCGCAGTTCTCGGTTGCGCAAGCCACGTACAGCGCAGTGGTCAACCCGCTCACGGCGCTGGGCATGTCGGTTCTGTACTCAGACGAAACGCGCGATCTTGTCGAGCTGAGCGCCACCGCGGCGCAGGTCAACACCGCGTTCAGCATCACCGAGCAGCAGTGGCAGCTCCCCAGCGGCGCCATCTTTTACGTCAACGCGCAGCCGCCGACGGTTGCCGCCGACGTCGATGCGGTCCAGGGACTGACCAACATCGGCTTCAAGATGAAGAACAAGCCCACCGACAACCAGGCGAACTGCCAGCCCGATCCGAACGGCGGCAACATGTGTCTCGGCTCGATGGAGGGCACCGACCTCCGCAACATCTACAACGTCGGCACGACGTTCACCGGTGCGGGTCAGGCGCTTGCCGTCAACGGTGACGGTGATCCGCAGGGACCAACCAACGACCTGCACAAATACGAGACGGACCGCAGCCTGCCCGCCGTGCAAACTGTTTTTGTCAACACCGACAGTGATCCGTGCACCGCCAGCGGGACCGAGGGCACGTGCGACGTGACCGGCGAGGGCGAATGGGCCCTGGACAGTACCTCATCCACCGCGATGGCTCCTGGCGTCGGCACGCTCTATTACTTCTTCCCCAGCGCGCTCGGCAACGCATCTGGTTTCCAGGCGTGGGCCGACTACAACACCACCGCCAACGGGCCGATCCCGATGCAGGAGAACGCCTCGTGGGGCGAGTGTGAGAGCTTCGCCACGACGGGCAGCAACATCCCTATCGCCGACGGCTCCTTCGTCACGTACACCATGGCGTTCGTAGACGGCGCCGGCAAGGGGAAGACGACGTTCGTCTCGTCCGGTGACCAGGGCGGCGGGTGCACGCTCACCGGGGTGAACGGCGTCAGCAACGGCGGTCCGCCGCAGATCCAGTGGCCGTGCGCCAGCGAGTGGGTCGTCTGTGTCGGCGGAACGGTTCTTTACACCAATGGCCTGACCGGCGCTGCGGAGGCGCGGGCGAACTTGAACGGCACCTGCACGCCGACATCAGCGGTGGGTGTCCTCAACAACTGCGCCGAGACCGCCTGGACTCACACCGGTGGCGGCAGCAGCCACTTCCGTCCGGCCCAGTCCTGGCAGCAGTCCCTGAGCCCGTTCCCGATCTCCGGCATCTGCACCCTCGACAACAACGGCAACCCGGTGACGTCCGGCCCGGTGTGCCGCGGCGCGCCCGATGTTGCCGCCCTGTCCGGAGACATCACGGTTGCGGTCGCCGATACTGCCGGTAACGGTGTGCCCGGCAACGGCTTTAACGACGTCGAAGGCGGGTCGCCATCGGGCGCTGGCGCCGAGACCGCCGATGGTGGCACCAGCCTCTCCGACCCGCTGTGGGAGGGGTTGTGGGCCGACATCCAATCCGACCCAGCCCCCGGTGGCACGTGGGGTTTTGCCGCTCCGCTCCTCTACCAGATCGGCGAGAACCCGGCCCTGGATCCGTGCGCCTTTTACGACGTCCAAATCGGCTCCAACGGCCAGAACCCAGCGATCCCGCGTGAGGCCCCGGACGTCACCGGGTGGGACTATGTGAGCGGCTTGGGGACCCCAAACGTGGGCTGCATCGAGAGCGCGCTCGTGGCCTCGTCGCCCAACGTTGCGGAGTCACCCGTGGTCCCTCTGCTCGTCATTCCGGGTGCTGGCGTTGCAGCGCTCGTCGCACTGATGAAGCGGCGCCGCAGGCAGTCGTAGGCCAGCGTCACAGCTTGCGGATCAGTGGTGCCGAGGAAGGGACTCGAACCCTTACAAGGTTGCCCTCACTAGCCCCTCAAGCTAGCGTGTCTACCAATTCCACCACCTCGGCACGGGTTGGGCCCTGGGAGTGTACCGGGACCTGTCCGCCGGCGAGCATCCGACGGGGCGACGAAACGCCGATCACGGCTGCGCTCGGGGCCGCGTGGGTTACGCTCGTGAGTGATGCCTCGCTTATCTCCCAAGAACCTGATAATCGGCTTACTCGGCGCGGCAGTCATCGGCCTGGGCACCGTCGTGGCCGTCGATCACACTGCCGGGAGCAGCGGCTCGCGGACGCAGGGAGCTTCGCTGGCCTCGACCACGCTCCCGACTACTCATCAACCGAGCGGCTTCCATGTGGGGAGAGGCGCCGGTGAATTCGGTCAAGTCCTGAAGCTGTTCACCCAGGACACCGGGCTCACCGCACAACAGCTGCTGCAGGGCGTCGGCTCCGGCAAGACGCTCGACGACCTGGCCGGTGCAAACGCCGGCAAGCTGAAGAGCGATCTCATGACTGCGTTGAAGACCGCGCTCGACAAGGCGGTTGGCAAAGGCGCGATCGACTCCGGTCAAGAGACGAAGCTGCTCGCGGACGCCGGTGACGCGCTCGACGTCCTTCTTTCAGCAAAGCTCGGGGCACTCCTTCCGGCTCACTGAGTAAGCGTGACATCTGGGCTGGCGACCGAAGGCGGACGACCCGGAAGGATCAGCGCGGACCCCATCGCCACCGCGACCAGCTTGCCGTCGGCGTCGTGAACTTGTGACGTCGCCACCGCGACCGTTCTGCTCCGGTTGACCAGCGTGCCTGTGGCAGTCAGGTCTCTGCCGTCCGGCGCCACGGGACGCAGGAAGTACACCTTCAAGTCGACCGGCGCGATGGCGGTATCGGCGGGCACGACTGTTTGATACGTACCGTCGAGGGCCGTGCCTGCGATGTACGCGATGGCGCCGCCGTACAGGCGCCCTCGCACCGGGCTGCAGAGCCATTCGCTTGTGGGCATGGTCCAGACGGTGCGACCCTGATCCGCCTCGCGCGGTTGGATTCCGCACAGGTGCGCGATGGGCGGCGCAGGCAGTTCGCCAGTGATGCAGCCTCGCAGGATGTCGAGGCCGGTGCGCGTCTGCCAGACCTCACGCGGAAGCACCTCGCCTGCCGCCGCGCGCTGAAACGGATGCGGCGTCTCCCAATCGGGTTCACTGAGTTTTGCGTCGGCTCGATCGCCTTCAGATATCTCAGCCGTTTCGATGACCGGCAGCGCGACACAACGCGTGGCCGCCGTCGCGATCAGGTTTCCCTGTTCGTCGGTGATGCGCACGTCTGCGAGTCCGATGGTTCGGCCAGAGTGGATGAGCGTGCCGGTGCCCGTGAGCGTGCCGGCTCCCGGCAGCGCCGGACGCAGAAAGTTCATCGACATCTCGGCCGTCGTGTACGGCGTGGCGCGCGGCAGTGTCGTCTGCACAGTGCAACCAAGCGGTCCGTCGGCGAGCAGGCACAACGCGGAACCTGACACGACCCCCTGGGGTGTAAGCAGCCAATCCGTGACCGGCATGCTGAACACGGCACTCCCATACTCGGCGCGGTCGAACGTGAGACCGGTCAGGTAGTGAATAGGGGGCGGCAGGCGCTTACCAGCGGCGAGTGCGCCGAGCAACTCGAGCCCTGTCATCCGCACGAAATCCGCGGGGCTCGTATACCAACCGCGAACCGGCTCTTCCCACAGGTGAGGTAGCGATAGCGGCATCACCGCGGCAGCTTAGCCGGAGGCGCTCGACTCCCAAACTTCGGCCGCCGATGGGCCGTACGATGTGCCGCCGTGGACCCCAGCAGGCCCTCGACAACCGAGAGCGCCTTCATCGGCCGCGATCACGAGATCGAGCAGGGGCTTGCCGCCCTCGAGGATGTCCTGGCTGGGCGTGGCCGGCTGCTGCTCCTCGCAGGCGAACCCGGGATCGGCAAAAGCAGGATGGCCGACCTTATGGCGACGCGCGCGAAGGATCGAGGAGTCCGCGTCTTATGGGGTCGATGCTGGGAGGCTGGAGGCGCCCCTGCCTTCTGGCCCTGGGTGCAGTCCTTGCGTTCGCTCATCCGCCACGTGACGGCCGAGCAATTGCGCGAGCAGATGGCGGCCGGAGCAGCGGACATCGCGCAGCTGCTGCCCGAGGTGCGCGTGGTCGTGGGCGACCTTCCGGTCCCGTCGGGGCTGGATCCAGACGCTGCGCGATTCAGGCTGTTCGACTCGACAGCAACATTTTTGAAAAACGCTGCCGCCACCCAGCCGCTGATGCTCGTCCTCGACGACCTTCAGGTCGCGGATACGCCTTCCCTTCTGTTGTTGCAATTCATCGCCGGCGCGCTGGGCGATGACCGTCTGTTCTTGCTCGGGACCTACCGCGACACCGAGGTGCGACCGGATCATCCACTCAGCGCAACGCTGACCCAACTCGCGCGGGAGCACGGCGTCCGCACGCTGGCTATCAAGGGGTTGGCCGAACCGGATGTTGCTCGCTTCATCGCCGGCATCGCGGGCAGCAGTCCACAACCGCACGTTGTGCGCACAGTGCGTGACGCAACCGAGGGAAATCCGCTGTTTCTTGGCGAGGTCGTACGGCTGCTCGTCGAGGAGGGCCGGTTGGACGAGGGCGGCGGCGGGGTTGGAACCCGGCTCAGTGTGCCGCGGACTGTCAGTGACGTCATCGGACAGCGCCTTGGACATTTGTCCGAGCGGTCAGTACATATCCTCAGGCTGGCATCGGTCTTCGGTCGC
>DATMRA010000182.1:0-6953 GCA_035566535.1 Candidatus Acidiferrales bacterium
CATTGACAACACGCTCGCGTTCTTCTTGCAGCTGATACAGGCCACCAACGGCACGTTCCATCTCGACGTGCACGACATTGTCGCCAACGACGACCACGCAATCGCCTTGGTCTCATCGTCGCTCGAGGTGGATGGCAAGAAGTACGAGAGCAAAGGCGCCCACGTCGTTCACGTGAAGGACGGAAAGGTCACCGAGTCGTGGTTCTTCGACTGGGACCCGTACCAGCAAGACGAGCTGTTCCCAGCCTGACCCTCTAGGGCCGCGCGCCAAAGATCGCGCGGCCCACGCGGACCATGGTGGCGCCCTCTTCGACGGCGACCTCGAAATCGCTGCTCATACCCATGCTCAGGTCCGGGAGCCCCCAACCAGATGATTGCTCGAGGCGATCGCGAAGCTCGCGCAACCGTATGAAAAACGCGCGCGCGTCCTGAGGATCATCGACGGGCGGCGCGATTGTCATCAGCCCCATCACGTGAATCCCGGGAAGACCGGCCACACCGCGCAGCAACTCGTCAGCCTCTGGCTCGGGCACGCCGGTCCGGCTGGGCAGCCCGGTGAGATCGACCTCGATCAGCGCTGCCAAAGGGTCGGCATCCAGTGGCCGGTTCGTCGCCAGGGCGCGCGCGATGCGTTCGCTGTCGAGCGAGTGGACGGCATCGAATAACTCCGCCGCCGGCTTGGCCTTGTTGGTCTGCAGATGGCCGATCAGGTGCCAATGGACGCCGCTCACCTCCTCCCGCTTGGCCAGCGCCTCCTGCACGCGGTTCTCACCGATGTCGAAAACGTCCGCAGCGACGGCGGCATTGATATGCGCTGGTGCGACCCCTTTGGTGACCGCGATCAGACGAACATCACCGGGCGCGCGCCCGGCCCGCTCGGCTGCAACACTGATGCGACCGCGCACCGAGGCGACAGCGTGCGCCACGTTGTCATGGCCCTCGCTCATCGGCTCGCGCTGCGACTACTTACCGAGGTCGAGAGACAGCTCTCCGCCTTTTTCACCAGATGGGCGCCGCTTCCGGCGCTGGTCTGTCCGCGCCGGAGGGTGTGCGAGCACGTCTTCGAGCGTGGCGCGCATCTCTTCGGCATCTTTGAACGAACGGTACACGGAGGCGAAGCGGACGTAGGCGATCTCGTCGAGCTCGCGCAAGCGTTCCATGACCATCTCGCCAACCAGGCGGCTGGGAACCTCGAGCAGGTTGCGCCCGCGCAGCTCGTTCTCGATCTCGTCGACCATCATCTCCAGGCGAGCCGGTGCGAGCTCACGCTTCTTGGCCGCGACGAGCAACCCACCCAGCAGCTTCGGCCGGTTGAACTCCTCGCGCCGGCCGTCCTTCTTGACGACATAGAGGGCCGGCGCCTCGATGCGCTCGTATGTCGTGAACCGCTTGCTGCAGTGCAGGCATTCACGCCGCCGCCGGATCGCCTCACCGGTCTCCGAATCACGCGAGTCGACGACCTTGGAATCAGCCGTTCCGCAAAAGGGGCATCTCATCGCGCGTCATCCATGGTCTGCCGGCCCGCCGCTGGCCGTCGCTGCGTTGGTGGAATCGGTTACCTGCGGTCCCTGAGGAATGCCGGAATGTCCAGATCGTCTGCATTGAAGGGGCCCGCCGGCCGGCCGCCGACCGTGAAGGCCGGTTGACGCTGCTCGCTGACGACGGGCCGCGCTGACGGTTCGTACGCCAGCGTGCCGAGGACGTCGATCTGGCCGGTGAATCCGGTGGCGATGACGGTGATCTTGACCTCACCCTTCATGTGCTCGTCGATCACGGTGCCGAAGATGATCTGCGCATCCGGGTCAGCCGATTCGCTGACGAGCTGCGCCGCTTCGTTCACCTCGTACAGCGTGAGGTCGGAGCCTCCGGTGACGTTGAGCAAAATGCCCTTAGCGCCGGCGATCGTCGTCTCGAGCAACGGGCTTGCAACCGCGTCGCGCGCCGCGTCTGCCGCGCGTGTGTCGCCGTTCCCGAATCCGATGCCCATGAGCGCCTGACCCTGGCCGCTCATGATCGCCTTGACATCAGCAAAGTCCAGGTTGATCAACCCGGGGAACACGATGAGGTCGCTGATGCCCTGCACGCCCTGACGCAGCACATCATCGGCCACCTTGAACGCGTCGGTGATCGGCGTCTTCTTGTCGACCACCTGCATGAGGCGCTCGTTGGGGATGGTGATGAGCGTGTCGACCCGACCCTGCAGGTTGGCGATGCCCTCTTCGGCCGCCTTCTGGCGCCGCAGTCCCTCGAAGCGGAATGGCTTGGTGACCACACCGATGGTCAGCGCGCCCGTTTCCCGAGCAATCTCCGCAACGATCGGCGCCGCACCGGTGCCCGTGCCGCCGCCCATGCCGGCGGTGATGAACACCATGTCGCTGTCAGCTAGCGCCTTGGTGAGCTCGTCGCGCGACTCCTCGGCCGCGTCGGCGCCCTTCACCGGATCGCCGCCTGCGCCTAGTCCGCGGGTCAATTTGCCGCCGATGCGGATCTTCCGATGCGCCGACGACCCGGTGAGCGCCTGGTGGTCGGTGTTGACCGCGATGAATTCGACGCCCTTGAGGTTGCTGCGGATCATGCGGTTGACCGCGTTGCTCCCTCCTCCACCGACGCCCACGACACGAATGCGGGCATTTCCTTCCAAGGTCCTATCCAGCTCTGGCATGGGCGTCTCCTCACGTTGCTTGGGCGTGGGTCGGGTCGTTGCTCGGGCGGTTGTTCGAGTCGCTGGTTCTGTGGACTCGTTGTGGGCCCTTGCGACCGCGTCGCCGGGCTTGTCGAGTCCGTACATTCTCATTTGATCAGAAAAGGTCACGCAGCCACCTTCCAAAACGCACGGTGACCACCGGGCCCCCGTCGTGTCCGTTGCTGTGTCCGTTACCGCGGGACACTTTGCGCGCGCGGTTGCTACGCGCGCCCCACCGAAGCAGGCCCACCACCGTCGCGTGATGTGGACCGCGAATCTCGTCGTTCATCCCGTGCACGCCCTGCGGTGCCGCAACGCGGGCAGGCAGGTCCGTCTCCTGCTGCACGACCTCGGCAAAGCCGCGCAGCAATGCACCGCCACCGGTGATGACGATGCCACCTGGGAACAGACCCGTGGGGCCTGCGCTCTCCACCTCGCGCGCGATGAGTGCGGCCATCTCCCGCGCGCGCGGCCCGATGATCTCGGCGAGAAATCGTTGCGGGATGCCGACGGGTTCGTCGTAGCCCATCGGTGTCAGCGTGACCTCGGCGTCCGCGGGCAGCGTGAGCTGCAGACAATGCCCATAGCTGCGCTTGATCGTCTCAGCGGTGTCGAGGTCGCAGCGCAAGCCGACGGCGAGATCCGATGTCACGTGATTGCCACCCACCGGTATCACGCCGGTGTGCACGATGCTGCCACGGGAGAACACGGCGACGTCACTCGTACCGCCGCCAACATCGACAACCACCACGCCGCGCTCGATCTCGTCTTCTGTGACGACGGCTTCCGCAGATGCGAGCACTTGCAACACCATGTCGTCGACGTCCAGGCCGGCCTTGTGCACGACCTTCACCACGTTTTGAATCGCTGTGTTGGCACCGGTGATGATGTGCGCGTCGACCTCCAGGCGAATGCCTGACATGCCAATTGCTTCGCGTACGCCTTCCTGGCCATCGATCGTGTACTGCTGCGGCAGCACGTGCACGATGCGACGCTCCGACGGTACGCTCACTGCACGCGCAGCTTCGATAGCGCGGTTCACGTCCTGGTCGCGCACCTCGCGATGACCCGAGGCAACGGCAACAACCCCGCGGCTGTTTTGCGATGTGATGTGCCCGCCGGCGATGCCGACGACAGCCGAATCGATGGCCACACCCGACATCTGTTCAGCCATGTCGACGGCTTCGGCGACCGCCTCGGCAGCGCGGTCTATCTCGACCACAGCGCCTTTGCGCACGCCGCGCGACACGGCCTCGCCGACTCCGAGGACGCGGAGGCCTGTGGGCTCGAGGTCGGCGGCAGCGCAGCACACCTTAGTCGTTCCTAGATCGAGTGCAAAGACGCGGCGAGAACGGGTCACGCTTGAACCCCGAGTATAACCAGGGTGGGCTCCAACGAAAAGGGTTTTCGTGCGCAAAACCGCAAGATGCGGGGTTCGCGCGCGGAGTATGACACAAGATGTTGGCTGCCGTCGCCAAATGCACCAAGCGCTCCGTCTGGGCTCGGACTGCCCCGACAGGCGCTCGGCGGGCCCTTAACGCGAGCAGGGCCTCGCCACTGCACCTACCGGACGAGACCCTGCCGGCCGCAGCCCCTGTCGGGCCGCTAGAGCGCGGCAACCGTAACACCGGTCCGGCGCGGTGTCCATGGGGACTCAGTGACTTCCCGGACTGTAGAGAACGGGCTCTATCTGGTCGACTGCATGCGGGCCGCTGGTCCACCCGTTCTCAGCACCAATCGGGAGTTGACAGGCAGCGCCGGTGACGGGATCGCAGGGCACGGGCGCCGTGTGCGTTGTGACTCCGTCGTCCCAGCTGACGGTGATGGCGATTGAGAAGGTCTCGGCGGCGGTGACGGTCCGAGCGTCGGCGACGTTGGCGTACGCGTGCGACGCGCTGCACGTGTCCGTCCACGTCTGAGCGGTCGCGTCGTAGGTGGGGAGGGCCGGCGGTGGCGACTCGACTGGCCCGGCGGTTTGCAGCTGCGTCCCATCACCCCAATCCCATGTGACGGGGCCCGGCGTGATCGTGAGGTTGTACACGAGGAAGAGCGTGACGCCGTTCTCGACGGTCGTCTTCACGGCGTGCATCGGGATCGGTGCGGCCGGCACGCCGCTGTTCAGCCACGCGCACGTGGGTATGTGGACGTAGGTCGGCGTGGTCGGGCCAGGGCCGGGGAGCGTAGCCACCGTTCCGATGCGCCACGAACCAGTGACCTCGGCTACGAGAGCGCTGCCGAGAGCAAACGGCGGAGCGTTGAGCACGGCGGCCGGAGGTGCCGGCGGAGGGGCGAAGCCGGCCAGGAACGGCGGCGTGAATGCAAAGAGCGCGCCTTGGCACGCGCCGCCATACGGTGGAACTCCGGGAGTGGCATCCTGCCACGTTCCGCCGTGCCGCAGCCACGCGTCGACGGCGATCACGCGGCCGGCGAGCGTGGCGGCTGTCGCCGGCGATCCTATGGAGGTGGCGGCCGGGTCACCACCGGGTGGGACTGCGTTGGGCATCGAGTAACCGAAGGCCGGGTCGCTGCCGTCATAGCCGCCTTGCGCGTTGCGGGTGAAGGTCGGATAGATGGTCACGACCCTAACGATGCTGCCTGACGGGATGCCGGGACCGATGACGCCGCCGTTCTGGCCTGGGTGGAAGACGCGAGTTGGCGGACATGCCTTGCCCTGGGGGTCCGGTGGCGGCGGGATGTCGAGCGGGTTTTGCGGGTCTGTGCGGCTTGCGGACACGCCGTCGGCAGCGATCGGCGCGTACGTGCCACCCGCGCCGGCTTGGAGCGTGTTGAGAACGACTGATGCGGAGCCGCTGCTTGTTGGCACAGGCGCACTGTTGTCTCCGCCCGACGTGCCGCTCGCGCTGGCGCTGAGAACAGGACCAACCAGTGCGGCAGCAAGGATGGCTGCAAGGACCGGAAGCGACCTTCACCGCGCACACCATTCGGGCGGCGGACCCAATGGATCGTTGCAGTTCCCTCCCGCGTCCGTGAACCAGATGTTGCCAAGCACTGCGTCCTGACGCAAAGACCCCGGCTGAAATAAGGCCGTGCTCTGCGACAACTCTGGTATGGACACAACGCGGCCATCAGGGTAAGTAGCTGTGGCACTGCAGGGTCCGGTGAAGACGGCCACTAAGACGTACGCGCTACCCGTTGAGAGGTGCTTCTTCATGAAGTAAGAGCGCCCCGTCTCATCCATGGGGTAAAGCGCATTGGTAAGCGGGTAGAGAGCGCAGTCCGGCAGGCTCACGTGGGCTCCGTCGGCTAGTGCTTGCTGCTCCACCGGCGCTATGTTCGCGTCACCAACCAGATGCCGGAGCATCGCGGGCTGGTCGTTAGCTTCCGCCCACTTGTACCAACCGCTATCTCTGTTGCTCGCGTTCGCCCACAACTGCGCGTCCGCATCTGAAACCGCACCGTTGGTCATGTTCTTGACCGGCGGCGCAAGCGGCACGTGCTCTTGCTGCAGGACGTCCGATGGCGGCACCTTCGTCACCTGATACGGCGCCCACAGAGCAGCGCACGCCGGCGGCACGTCAACGATTGCGGTCGTTGTCTTCACGGACGCACAGGGCCCACTAACCGCCGCGGAGGCGGACGGCGATGCGGATCCACCCGGTGGCGTGTGAGTAGAGCTGGACCCGCAAGCGGCCAGCGACGAACCCATACCCAGCACCGCCACCATCGCGAGCCTCCGCATCGCCTTACCCTCCGCCAATGGTGACCGGGAAACACGCTCGCAGCACGGACAAAGTCCTCACCTAGCCGGACGATTCTCGCCTTCCTGACAAATAACCCAGGCATCATGCCCGGCCGGAGGTCACGGAGGCTCGACCAGAACCTCCCCGCTTGGAACGAGTCTCAGCGACCACCCCTCGTCGTGGACTCGCCGGTGGTGAACCCGGCACAGAAGGACCAGATTCGCGACCGACGTCTCGCCGCCGTGCGCCCAGTGAGTCACGTGGTGCCCGTCAGTCCACTCCGGCGGGCGATCGCAACCTGGAAACCTGCAGCCGCGGTCTCGATGAGCCAGGGCCCGTCTGAGGGCGGCGGGGATGCTTCGCTTCTCGCGGCCGACCGAAAGCGGCTCGGAGCCCGCGACCGTCAAAGCGCTGACTGATGCGTCGCACGCGATGCGCCGCGCTGTCTCAGCATGGACCGGACCCGCAAGCGCGAGCTCGGCCGGCATCGCTTGCGGCGATCCGGCTAGCGCGTCGACCGAAGCGGTGAGCATGAGGTGGGGACGCTGTCCGTGCACCGACGGCAACGA
>DATMRA010000183.1:0-9775 GCA_035566535.1 Candidatus Acidiferrales bacterium
CACGGCCTCGAGATCGTCGGCCGCGACGCGTGCTGCTTGGTTCAGAGCCCACAACACGACCGAGGGCTTGCGCAAGGCACCAATGCGCTTGGCGAGATCAGGCTTCCCCTGTTCTCGCAACGTTCGCATGAGCTCGCTTCGGGCAGCGGTGAAGCCACTCAACGGCGGGCGCATGAGCGTTGCTACGGCTTCGCTGTATTCGTCCGCGGTCAAGGCATTCGGGCTGCTTGCGCGCCGCCTTTCGCGTCGTTCGTCTTCACCCGCCGCTCGATGAGTTTGCGAATCGCAGCCACCGGCAGCGGTTGATCCAGAGGAAACCGCAGCGTTGACTTGGCGGTCATGTACTGCTCGAGACCGACAGCGCGCGCGTCCTCCGCGTTGAAGGCGTAAAGGCCGATATGCCGCGCATGCGCTTGGAAGTACGCGAGACGACCGTTGAGGTGGTAGTAGGGCATGCCATAGCTGAGCCGTTCATCGGCCTGCGGCGCCGCCGACCGGATCGTATTGCGAAGGTCATTCAGCATCGGCTGCACCGGCTCGGGCGCGCTCGCAATGTAGTCGTCAACGGTGAGTGGTGCGGTCATACCGCGGACGTTAGCGCTCGCATCGGGGGCTGCGCCACCCACGTCCCATCAACTGCCTGCGCCACTCCGACGCCGGGTCCGGCGCGTCGGCATTCGAATCGAAACGCGCCTCGGCCCGGTGGGAGCGGGAATCGGGGTCACTCGCGCCGTCAGGCGCTGGCTTACGAATACGACCAGGGTCACGGAAAGGGCCATCGCGGTGAGGCCGATTGCGAGCGCCTGCGGCGTGCTGATGGCGCTGACCAGCACTGCGAAATTCATACCGAAGAATCCGGTCAGAAAGGTCAGAGGCAGGAAGATGGTGGCGACGACCGTCAACCGACGCGTCTGCTCCCCCACCCGGTTTGACACGGACGACAGATAGACGTCGAGGGAGCCCGTGATGATGTCGCGATACGAGTCCACCTGCTCCACCATGCGCACCGAATGGTCATACACGTCCCGCAGATAGATCTGGGTCTCCGCATCCAGTCGCGGCGTGCGCGGTCCGGACAGAATCTGCAGCAGATCACGCTCCGGACCTAGTACGCGACGGAGGACGCCAAGGTCCCTCTTGAGCCGAAAGATGTCGCTCACCGTCTGCACATCCGCGCGCGCGACGATGTTGTCTTCGATTCGGTCGATCTCGTCGTCGATCTCGTCAAGGATTGGAAATACCGAGTCGACGAGCGAGTCGCAGATGCGGTGGAAGAGCATTGATGCCCCGGCTTGACCGATCTCCGGACGCTTGTCGCATGCCGCCCAAAGCTGGCGGAGCGCGGGCACGTCAGTGTCGCTGACGGTGGCTAGCCAACCGTCTCCAAGCAGAATGTGCACCTCGGCAAGTAGCAGCTCGCCGGTCGTGTCGCGCACGGTGCCGAAGAGCACCACGAACATGTACCGGTCGAAGTCGTCAACCTTCGGTCGCTGGTTGCGATTCTCGATATCCTCGATCACCGTTGGATGCAGCTGCAGCGCCGTGCTCAAGTATTCGACGTCGGCAGGCTCGGCAGGGCTGGCGTCGAGCCAGAGGAGGCCCCGCTGCGCCGTCCAGGATCGAAGTTCCTCAGAGCTGAGCTGATTGACCGGGCGGCCGTCGACGCGTGTATTGATCATCGCGACGATGGTAGATCGTCAGCGATGGGCTAGCGCTGCGACAGCGTGGCGATGTCGATCACAAAGCGGAAGCGCACATCGCCACGCAGCATTCGTCCGTAGGCGTCGTTCACGTCCTGGATCGGAATCGTCTCGACGTCGGCGGTCACCCCGCGCTCGGCGCAGAAGTCAAGCATCTCCTGGGTCTCACGGATGCCGCCGATCACGGACCCGGCCAAGCGACGGCGTCGGTCGGTCAGCTTCGTTGCGTCGAGCAGCGATGGCTGGTCGGGCAAGCCCACGAGCACCATGGTGCCGTCGCGCCGGAGCAGATCGAGATATGGCCCGTAATTGTGCGCGGCCGAGACCGCGTCGATGATGAAATCGAACCGCCGGGAATGCTGAGCGAACGCGCCCGGGACGCTCGTGTCGACGAAGTCGTCCGCCCCAAGCTGCAGCGCATCCTCTCGCTTCCGCGGAGAATGGCTCAGCACAGTTGTCTCAGCCCCCAGCGCCTTCAGCAACTTCACCGCCATGTGTCCGAGGCCACCAAGCCCGACGACGGCGGTTCGGTCTCCGCTACGCACAGCGAAGTGCCGAATCGGCGAGTACGTGGTGATCCCGGCGCACAACAGCGGTGCCGTGCCAGGAAGGCTCATGCCGGCCGGGATGCGCAGCACATAGTTCTCGTCGACGACGACGCGTTCTGAGTAGCCGCCGTAGGTTGGCGTTGTACCGTCCTGCTCGTGGCCGTTGTACGTGGTCGACATGCCTGGCTCGCAGTACTGCTCCTCGCCCGCGAGGCATGCCTCGCACCGGCGACATGAGTCCACGAACACACCGACGCCGACAACGTCGCCCAGCTGCCACTTACGCACATCGCTCCCGACGCGCGCGACGGTGCCCACGATCTCGTGCCCCGGAACCATCGGGAAGATCGCGCCGCCCCATTCGTCGCGCGACTGGTGGATGTCACTGTGGCAGACACCACAGTGGCTGATCTCGACGACGACATCGTGTGGCCCGGGCTCTCGACGATCGAACTCCCAGGGTCCGATCGGGGAAGTGGCGTCCATCGCAGCGTATCCGCGGGTTCGCAGCGTCACACGTAACTCCTATGAGAGCTCGATCGAGGTTGAATGACGGGTGCCCATGCTTCTACTGCGCGGTAGCGTACTGACCTGGCCAGTACAGTCGGGTACCTTTGCATTTGTCTGGCGCCGAGCGTCGAGCTGCCCCACTCGAACGATGTGACGAGGAAATTGATTACAGGTACGGCGTCGATGCTGACCCTATGAGTCTTGCTCCCCCATCCGGCCGGGACAGTCTCCGACTCCGCCGAGCCTATTTCCGGGAACGTCGCTCGTACCGTCTCCGCGATCATCGTCTGGGCGCCGGCTGGGTCATTCTCGCAGCCGTTCTCAGCTGGCTCTTCATCGTCGGCTTCACCGGTTTCGCCCACTAAATACAGTCACTTCGTCGCCGATACTGTCCGCCAGCGTGCAGACGCCACCCGGAAAGACGCGCACAGTGGTGGAGTTCGCGGCCCTCAGCACGCGGGCATACGAGGTATTAATGATGGGACTCGGAGTCGGCATCCTTTTGGTGGCGGTAGGCGCAGTCCTTGCGTTTGCCGTGAAGGTCAACCCTACGAATGGCGCCCTTGACCTTCACACAATCGGCTGGATACTCGTCGGCGTCGGCGCCCTGGGCATCGTGCTTTCCATGGCGTTCTGGTCATCGTGGGCCGGTCCCGGCCGTCTCTCACGCCGTACCACGAATGTCGGGCCGACCGGCGACACCAGCACAACGACCGTCGAGCAGAGGTAAGCGGGCGTCTCCCTGGAGGTTAACCTCTCAAGCATGACCAGACTACGGGCAGCACTTGCGGCCGTCCTCGCCGGTGCGCTCCTTGTCGTCTTTCGCCGTCGCCGGCGGCGACGCGTCAAGCCAAGCTGACGCGATCACGCGCGGCGCGTGCCCTGGACAACATCCGATTGCCCAGGGCAGCTCCAAGCGGGTAGTACAGAGCTACTTGGCTACCGGCGCAAGAAGCTCCGCGAACGCCACCTCGTAGTTCTCCACCTTGGGATCGCTGCCACCCATTGCTTCCACGGCCGCCGCGCGAATCGGCGACGCTGGGCTTGAACTGGCGTCGAGATCAGTCTTGCTGTCCCAGATGGTGGCGGCAAGGGCATCTCCCGTCGCGCGGTCGACCACGAGAACGGCACCCCGGAAGCCATGCAGTTGCGACATGTCGGGGATGACGCGTGACTCGAAGTGACGGATGCCGTCCTCGACCTTGGCCGGATCGCCACCGAAGGTCGTGATGCGAACCCAGTTGCCCGATTCGGTTGGCTGCGGCCGGTGCTGCACGACCGCTTCGTACACCTTCGATTCCGGCGTCGCGGATCCGAAGCGTGACGTCGCCTCGCCACGGATGGTCGTGAGCGCCTCGAAGCTCGCCCGCGAAGCATCCTCGTCCCGCCAGAAGGTGATGCTCATGGAGGCTCCGGTCTCGCGGTTGATCAACAGGCGGGCACCGGCATAGCCGTCCTGATCCCTGAGTGCAGGGACGACCCGCGACTTGTAGCCTTCGACCCCGTCGTCGATCTTCTCAGCGGATCCCGTCAGACGAAGAACTCGAGCATGCATCCCGCCACCTCCAGCCGCGCGCGGATCCCGAAGAGGACCCAGCAGGCGACGACTATACCCCCTGGACAGAAGCTATTTGGGTGCGTGGGGCGAAGGACTCAGACGGAGATCGCGTGACCCGAAAACCGCCGCCGGCGCAGGGCTAGCGCGATGGCCGCACCGGCGCCGCCGACCACCAGCAGAGCTGCTGACCATGGCGCCTCGGGAACGTTGGATGCAAGGCTGGTGAAGCAGTTGCTGTTCTGCTTCGTGACGTAGGTCAGGGTGCCTGCCGAGTCGCCGCCCGGATTGCCCGCAAAGCTGAACCACGGGCAGCCGTCACTGTCAGTCGTTGCCGACGTGAAGTCACCGAGGCTGCGGTCAGTGCCAGTACCAGGTGCGCCGGTACCGCACAACAGGCCAGAGTTGCAGATGTCACCGAGGTGATAGAGGTTGTGGCTGGTGCCACTGCCGCCAGTCATGTCGGTGAAAGAAAAGCTGGGGCTGGCGGTCAACGCGTTGCCGGTCTCGAGTGCCGTGTACGTCCACATCCCGCTGGTGCTGTTTGGATTGGTGATGTTGTTGACCGTGCGGAAGAAGCCGATGGCCAGCTGGCCGGGCGTGGGGCCGGTTGTAAGCGTGGGCAGCATGTGGCCTTGACCGTCGTTGGTCAGCTTTGTTGGCCCGCTCCAGGTCCCGAGCGGATCGGCGACCTTGTGTGTGAAGAGGTACACATCCGTCGTGGTCGCGTTCGGAGTGGTGCCGACGAATCCGGCGGCAGTCGCGTAGAGGTTGCCCGCGGAGTCGATCGCGACCTGGTTGAAGATGTCACCGAACTGGTCGGTGTTGCACGTGGGGACCTGATTGCAGGGAAGGTTGCTGCCGTACCCGTCGAAAACCGTGTAGTCCTTGAAGGTGAGGCAGTGATCCGTGGAAACCGCAAGGAACACCTCGCTGAACGTTCCCGACAAGGTCATGTTCTGCGCCGCTCCGCCGTTCTCCTGCTGCGTGGTGGTGGTGATCAACTCGTAGAGGTTGCCCGCAGCGTCGACCACCGGCTTCGAGATCAGTGTCCCACCGGTGATGTCCTGCGGAACGTACTGCTCGATCAGCGGATTGGTGGGGTCGATGATCGACCCACAGCTGGTCGCGAAGCCGTCGCCACCACCATCACTCGTCGTGAAAGCGACCGGCTGAGCGCTATTGAACTCGTGATAGCTGAGGTAGGCGCGGCCTCCCTTGTCGACGGTGAGCCACTGGCGGTCGTTCGATGGCCCCACAACGCCCAGCGGATCGCTCTTGCATTGCTGCGGATCCGGTGTGTTGGCCGGTGAGTTGGGGCCGGTGCCCACAGCCCAGAAGGTGGTGCCGTGGTCCATGCTGTAGCAGACCGTCGAGTGCGTCGCGGCGAGATCTGCGATATAGAGTTCGCCGGCATACGGACTGCCATCGTAGGGAGCGAACACGTCGTCCTCGTCGCCGCCACCGGTCGGTCCACCGAGAATTGTGGGTCCAGACCACGTGGCTCCGTCGTTGTGCGAGAACCAGTACGCGCCCTGGCCGGACGGAAAGCCCTGGGGGGCAGAATCGGCGAGGTTCCCGTGGCCATCAGTCGCGATGTAAGGCTCGAACCCGGTGGCACCGGTGAGAGCGGTCGGCGTGGAGAAGGTCGGCGGACCCGCCGCCTGAACATGCGTGGCGGCGGCCAACGAGACAGCGCTTGCGAAAACGACCACGAGTCGACCGCGCATGTGCATATATCCCCTTCCGTGGCTCGGGCGTATGACAGATAAACGATCGAGCCGCGCGCTTTCTTGCGGAGTTCTCAACAGCCTGGGAGGTAGGCCGGCGGCAGTCTGCGGGCGCCAGTGTTATCCGCTCGTATCGCGCGATGCACGCGCGCGGCGTCTGCCCTCGTGCATCGCCTCCACCCGGCCCAGTGGGACGACCCTGCCTGCATTCACGAGCGTCGCGGGGAGGCGCTGAGGCTTGGGGAGCAGAGTGGTCCAGGCCGGGCGTTCGGCCGCCAGCCGCGGCGCCGTGTGGATCGTGAAATCCGTTGGGGTGACCCGGTCGAGCTCGTCCCAGTTCACGGGAAAGGACACGGGCACACGTGCGCGCACTCGCGGGCTGTACGCGGCGGCGACGGTCGCGCCACCGACCCGGGTTGCGTCGATGAAGACCTTGCCGCCGCGCTGATCCTTCATGAACGCCGTGGTGGCCAGTTCGGGATCGAGCTGCTCGACACGCGCCGCGATCCCTCGCGCTGCAGCGGCAACGTCCTCATGGCTGGCGCGGGTCACCGGCACGAAGACGTGCAAGCCCTTGGAACCGCTGGTCTTCACTGCTCCGGAGAGGCCGTATTCACTGAGCGCCGTGCGGACCAGGTGCGCGGCGCGGACGGCCGCAGCAAAGCCCTCGTGCGATGGCGGATCGATGTCGAGGACTAGGAAGAGCGGCTTGTCGAGCCGGTCTGCGCGCACCAGCGCTGGGTGGAATTCCACCGCGCGCTGGTTGGCCAGCCAGAGCAGCGTGCGGCGGTCGTTGCACAGCGCGTACGACACCTCGCGCTTGGATGCGTCCGACCATATCGTCACCGTGCGCACCCATGACGGCGTGTACTTCGGGAGGTTCTTCTGCATGAAAGGCGGCTGCCCCCGTACGGCGCGGATCACCGAGAGTGGCCGGTTGCGCAGGTCCGGGATGAGCCGGTCACGCACCGCGTCAAGGTAGCCGACGAGATCGCCCTTGCTTGCGCCGGCGTCGGCGAAGAGCGGCTCGTCGAGGTTGGTGAAGGTGAACGGGTCGGTCATCAGGCGTTGATCCTGCACGATCCGACCTGCAGGAAACCTGCCTAAGCGACGCGCTCTCGCTTGACCCGGTACATCTCGCGATCAGCCGCGTTCAGCAGTGAATGCACGTCCTCGCCGGCGGCGGGATAGGTGGCCACGCCGATGGTTGCGCCCACCGTCACCTGCTGGCCGGCAACCCGCAGCGGTTGCCGGACAACGGCCTCGAGACGCCTCGCCATCGTGTGGGCGGCGTCCGCGCCGGCCCCCGCGTGAACGACGACGAACTCGTCACCGCCCCAGCGTCCGACCGTGTCGGATTCGCGCACCGCCCCCACAAGCCGGGATGAGATCTGCTGCAGCACGAGATCTCCGCAGCTGTGACCGAAACTGTCGTTGACGTCCTTGAAGCCGTCGAGATCGACCGAGAGGACGGCAAACGGCAGCTCGTTTCGCTTGGCTGCGAGAACAGCCTGATTGATGCGATCGAGGATCAGAACACGGTTGGGCAATCCGGTCAGCGCATCGTGCAGGGCGAGATGCTGAAGAGCTTCGCGTTCCACCGCGAGATCCTCGGCCAGGTGACGCATGCGCGTGTCGAATGCCCTCGCCACCTGGACGAGGCCGGCGTCGCAGCTGACCCAAACGATGTGCCTCGCGGAGCTCACCGCGTCACGAGCGATCCCCATGCGGTCCGCCTCTTCCTGGATGATCTCGCACACCGTATCGCGCCAGACAAGGTAGGCGCGGGTAACGTTGACGATCGATTGCTGCTCTGAAGCGGCGATGTCGCCGCGTTCGCTGATGTAGCTCATCTCCTCCGCAGAGACGGGGACGCGACATGCGAGCCAGCGCGCGACGAGGAGGGTGGCGAGCCAGTTGATGCCTCGCACCTTTTCCACGTACTCGGCGCTCGGCTGGTTGCCCTCCCAGCTATATCTCGCGGCTCGCGACGAGCAGAGTTCGCAGCACTCCCCGGCGCGGGTGGCGAGAGCAATCCCCAATGCGCGACCGGGATCGGTTGACGTGCCAGTCGTATGGCGGCGTGGCTGTTGAGCCGCCATACGATCGGCCTCCTCGGTCGGCTGCATGGCGGGTTCATCGTAGTCGCCGGTGGGCGCGTCATCGCCTCGGCCGGACAGAAAGTTACGGCGCGTCGCGAGTCTTCACAACTGCTCTCAGCGCCGTGGCGGACGCGTCACGGGAGTGTCCGCTCCGCTTGTGAATTTGCGGGAACGATCGCGTTGCGCCTCATGTTCGCCGCCTCTGCTGCCCGATCGTTTGGCTCATGCGGATCGGATGGGCGCTGGTGGCGATCGCGGCCTTCGTCTTCCTCATGTACGGCGTCGTCAACGCAATCGACTACAGCCCACCGATAGACAACTACTACACGTGCGGGCCATCTGGCCACGGTATCTGCAATACGGTGTCGCAACCGACACCATAGGTTCGCTCGAGTCTCCGGTTATTTCTTGGCCGCCTGGTAATAGGGATTGGCCCCTTGGGCGTGATCGGTGGTGTCGCGGACCTCGGTGATCTGCGGAAAGCTCTCCAGGATGGCCACGCGCACTCCCTGTCCGAGGGTCACCTCGGCCATGCCACAGCCCTGGCAGCCACCGCCCATCTGAATGTATGCGACCCCGTCGCTGACATCGAGCAGGTCGATATGGCCGCCGTGCATAGCCACCGACGGGTTGATCTCGTCGTCGAGCAGCCGCTGGACGTTGCGGGCCAGCTCGTCGAGCCAGAGCGGGTTCGGGTTGTCGACGATGAGCGCGCCGCTGGAGCGGTCGACGTCGAGGGTGATGCCGTCGAGGTAGGCCACCGATGCCAACGCCACCGTGAAGCGAATGCCCTCAGGTCCGTCGACCAGGATGTCGCCCGCACGTTCCTCACCCGCTGGCACCAGCGCGATGTCGTATACGAACCCTCCGTCCTGCCGCCCGCTGATGGCGATGCGCACGCCGGCATCAGGCTGTTTGCGATTGGTCCGTACCTGCTCGATGCGGGTCAAAGCGGCGTCAGTGGCGGCGATCCGCGGTTCCCTCACGCAGCCATGGTACGTCCGAGTGTGCGCGGACGTAGGCTGCTCGCATGCCCGCCCGCGTCATGCTGATCCTGCCGACAGAGACCTACCGCGCCACCGCTTTCCTCCGCGCCGCGGATGCCCTGGGACTAACGCTCGTGGTCGTGTCGAACGAGACGCCCTCGCTGGGGGCGCTGATGGAGGGACGAGCGCTCACTCTGGACTTGCGCCACCCCGCTGAGTCCACGGAGACCGCGGCGGAATTCGCGGCTCGATGGCCTGTCGACGCCGTGGTTGGTGTCGATGAGGCGTCGGTGGTCACCGCGGCGCACATCGCGAGCCGGCTGGGCATGGCGCGACACAACCCCGTCGCAGCGGTTGAGGCGACACGCGACAAGCGGCTGTTGCGCCGCGGTCTCACTGCCGCAACCGTCAGTCAGCCCCGCTTCGTCGAGCTCGATGTCAATGTCGACTCCGCGGCGCTCGACGAGGCGATCCGCGTGGTCGGCCTGCCGTGCGTCGTCAAGCCCGTCGACCTCGCTGCCAGCCGCGGCGTGATCCGCGCAGACAGCCCTACCGAGGTGATCGCGGCCGTACGGCGCGTCGGTCGCTTGCTGCGGACAGTGTGCGACGACGGATCCACACCACCGCTACTCATCGAGTCTTAT
>DATMRA010000184.1:0-4823 GCA_035566535.1 Candidatus Acidiferrales bacterium
TGGTCGAGGTGGGCGCGCGGCGTGGATTGCTCGGAGGCTCCGGGCGTACCGCGGCTCAGCTGGACGTCGCAATGCCCCTGGTGCACGGCACGCATGGTGAGGACGGCACGCTCCAGGGGCTCTTCGAGCTGTGCGATCTCGCGTATACGGGATGTGGAGTGGCAGCCGCGGCGATCAGCATGGACAAGCCGCTGACCAAAGCCGTGCTGCGCAGCGCACGGCTTCCCGTGCTCGACGACGTGACGGTGGAGCGGGCGCGCTGGACCGCGCATGCAGACGAGGTGTTGGACGAGATCGAGTCGCGTTTGACCGCGCCGTTTTTTGTGAAGCCGATCTCGTTGGGTTCCAGCATCGGCGTCACGCGCGCCGAGACACGCGACCAGGTGCGCGACGCCATCGACGTCGCGCTGACGTACGACATGCGCTGCCTCATCGAGACAGCCCAGGACGACATCGTCGAAATCAACTGCTCGGTGCTCGGGCGCGGACAGGACCTGCATGTGTCGGTGTGCGAGCAGCCCGTCGCCGCCGGCGTGCTCAGCTACGCAGACAAGTACCTGGCCAAGGGAGGCGCCAAGGGAACTGCCGCCACCGGGATGAAGGGCGCCCGGCGGCTCATTCCGGCGCCGCTGCCGGAACGTTTGACGCAGCGCATCCAGGACGCTGCCGCGACGGCGTTTCACGCCATCGGCGCGGAGGGCGTGACGCGCGTCGACTTCCTGGTGCGCCCGGAACGGGACTGGTTTGTGGTCAACGAGCTGAACACGGTGCCGGGCTCGCTCTCGTTCTACCTCTGGGAACCTGCCGGCATTCCGTTCGATGAATTGCTCACGCGGATCATCGAGATGGCGCTCGAGCGGCGCGAGGAGAAGCGACGCACGTCGTTCTCCATCGATTCGTGGCTGCTGCGCGGGCGTCCCTCGCCCTGATCCAGGATTCCGGCAGGATGTCCACAGGCGCGGCAGAGGAACAGCCCGCGGCCAGCGTTCTGGTTCGCGGTGACGGCGACCCGGTGCTGTTCCTGCACGGATGGGGCGCATCGGGTGAGCTCTTCGCGCCAGTGCTCGAACCGCTCCAACAAGGCCGCAGGTTGATCGTGCCAGACCTCCCCGGGTTTGGTGGGACGCCGCAGCCACCGGTCGCCTGGTCGGCGCACGACTACGCCGATTGGACAATTGCGCTGCTCGACCGTCTCGGCGTGGAGCGATGCGACGTTGTGGGGCACTCGCACGGCGGCCGGGTGGCCATCGTGCTGGCGTCACGCAACCCAGGTCGCATCCGTCGCATCGTGCTCGTCGACAGCGCGGGTATCAAACCGCGTCACGGTCTGCGCTATCGCGTACGTGTGCGTACGTACAAGCTGCTGCGCCGCGTGGAGCGCTCTGGTGCGTTGCCTCAGGCAGTGCGAACGGTTGCGGCAACCCGTGCCAACCGTCGCGGATCCGAGGACTATCGCGCCGCATCAGGCACGTTGCGCGGCACGCTCGTGCGCCTCGTCAACGAGGACCTGACGCCGCTCTTGTCAGGCATCAAGGCACCGGTGCTCCTGATCTGGGGTGAGGAGGACAAGGAGACACCGCTCAGCGACGCACGCGTGATGGAGCGTCTGATACCGGATGCGGGGTTGGTGGTGTTTCCCGGCGCCGGCCACTACTCGTACCTGGATCAGCCGGGCCGCTTCGTGCGCATCGTCGATGTGTTCCTTCGCGGGGAGGAGGAGTGACCGCGCTGACCGACCTGGTGATCGGGCTGGCAGCGGTGAGCTGGCTCAACCTCATGTGGAGAGTCGGTCTCGTTGCAGCGCGCATGTACCAGATCGAGGAATACGAGGACGCGCGGTTCCTGCGCTGGGGCGCGACACGAGCCTGGCTGTTGCATCGCGCCGTCGTGGCCGCGGCCGCTGTGGCGTTGGCGTCGTTGCTTGCGGCCATCCCGGCCGGCGGCGCGAGCGCGCGCCTGGTGGCCGCGGGTTGGCTGGCCGCGTCGCTGGTGGCCGCACTGTTGTGGGGTTGGACGCCGGCCAAGAAACCGCTGGTGGTCACCGCCCGGATGCGACGGCTCCTCGTGGGCACCGGGATCCTGGCAATGCTCCTGGCCGCAGCTGCGGGATTCCTGCTCGCCACGGATCGATGGGTCGCGGCCGGCATTCTCATCGTCGCGCCATTGGCATGTGCGCCCGCGCTCAGCCAGGCACTGCTGGTTGCTGCCAACTATGTGCTCAAACCCGTGGAGGCAGCGGTTCGGCGGCATTACCTCCGCATGGCCGCGGCGAAGATGGGCAGCGTTGCGCCCCTCGTGGTCGCCGTCGCCGGGAGCTACGGCAAGACGAGCACGAAGCACATCCTGGCCGCGCTCCTGCAGCCGTCGCTCGAGACACTGCCGACCCGCAAGAGCTTCAACACGCTGATGGGGGTCTCGCGAGTCATCAACGAGGATCTGCTACCCCAGCACCGCGTCTTCGTGGTCGAGATGGATGCGTACGGCCCCGGCGAGATCGCGGCCATCAGCGGGCTCGTGCATCCTCGAGTCGCTGTTCTCACGTCCGCCGGGCCTCAGCACCTGGAACGGTTCGGAACCGTGTCGCGCATCGCAGACGCCCTGTACGAGGTGATCGCGGCGCTGCCCGCCAGCGGCGTCGCCATCGTTCACGGCGGTGAGCCCGTGGTCGCCGGCCTCGCGACCCGCGCGCAGGAAGAGGGGCGAACCGTGGCGCGCTACGGAATCGATGACGCCCCCGGCGGCGCGCCGCTCGAGGTGATCGCCAGCGACGTGCACGTTGATGGCCGCGGGGCTCGCTTTCGCTGGTCGTGGCCCGAGAACAAGCTGGTGCGCGATGTCGTGATCCCGCTGCTGGGGCGGCACCAGGTGCTCAACACCACCGCGGCACTGGCTGTCGTCGCCGTTCTCGGACAGGACATCGATGCGGCGGTGGCGGCGGCAGCCGCGCTGGAGCCGGTGGAGCACCGCCTGCAGCCGCTGCGCACCGGCGGACCGGTGACCGTCATCGACGATTCATACAACGCCAACCCGATCGGAGTGCACAACGGACTCGACGTGCTCGCCTCAATGGATGGTGGAGGCAAGATCCTTGTGACCCCAGGTCTGGTGGAGCTGGGCAGCGTCGAAGAGCTGGAGAACCGGCGCTATGGCGAGCACGCGGCCGCGGTGTGCAGCGACGTGATCGTGATGGAGGCGCGCCCGGCTGCCGCTCTGCTCGCCGGATTGCGTGCGGGTGGTCTCGACGAGGCGCACATCCATCTGGTCCGCAGCCTCGCCGAGGCAACGGCTCTCATCGGCCGGCTGAGCCGGCCCGGTGACGTCGTGCTCTTCGCCAACGACCTCCCGGACACGTACCTGCCTTCTGGTTGAAGGCCGGTATTTCGGCGTTTTGTAGGGGATAATGCGCTCGCGCCCGGGGGCGCCAGCTCGTTTTTCCTCCGTCTCTTCAACGTCCATGCATCATCTTGAACAGCGGGGTGCCGCGTGAGCACCGCAGTCCTCGACGAGCGCGATCAACGCCGCGCGTCGTTGCGTGCCCAGGCAGCGGCGATAGCCGATACGCCGAGGCCACCGCGCCGTTTCTCCGTGCCGCCGGGTACGCGGCTGCGCTCGTCGCCACGATTGCGCAGCCACACACGGGCCAAGCCGAAGGCGGCCCCGCGTGCGCGATCCGCGTCTCCGCGACGCCTCATCGCCGCCGCCGTGCTGCTGGTGCAACTCGCCTTGCTGGTGCTGGCGCTGACGCTGCCGGCGTTCAAGGTGCATATCGTCGCGGTCAGTGGCACCCGCCTGGTGTCACAGAGCGTCGTGATGGACACGGCCGCGATTCCGCACCAGTCGATATTCACCGTCGACGCAGATGCCATTCGCGCGCGCGTCCGTGCTCTGCCGTGGGTGCAGGACGTGACGGTGGCGACGGAGTTGCCCGGCACGGTGCGCATCGCGGTGACGGAGCGCACGCCTGCGGTTCGTGTGCGACGCGCGAGCAGTGACATCTTCATCGCAGACAACGGAGCGACAATGACGGCGACGCAGGATTCCCCGGCGGTGTGGAACACGACGCCGGTTCTGCTCGACGATCGAGCGGGCTCGGCGCAGCCGATCGACCCGGGGCTGCTCAGCATTCTCGCCATCACCGCGCAGCGCTTCCCCGCCGTGTTCGGTTGCAGCGTCGCGGCGTACCAGTGGGGCATCGACGACGTGTTCAACATCTGGACGACCACGGGCTGGAAGCTCGTGTTGGGGCACCTCGACACCGCAGACGCGTTGGCGCAGGTCCCCGGCCAGCTTGCGGCGCTGGGCGCGCTGCGCGGCCAGCTCGACTTCACCCACCCGACCTTCGGCTACATCGACGTGGAGAATCCGGCGGCGCCCGCGGCGGGAGGGTCCCCCGGATTGCCCGCTGAGGTGACGGCGGCGAAGGATCCGCTTCCGGCGGCGTCGGTCGGCGCGACGGCGAGCACTTCGTCGCCGCAGGCGCTGCCGCACCGTCCTCGGGCCGTGCCTACCCTGGCGCCCATCACCGTCACGGGCACCGGCACCTAGGCGACGAGGGTCTAGCGCACTCGCTCCCAGGGTTGCGCTGCGCGCAGCGCCGACAGGATCGCGCGCGTCGCCGGTGAGCGATTCAGCGTGTAGAAGTGCACGCCCGGTGCCCCGCCGCCGAGCAGTTCGCTGCATTGCAGCGTCGCTGCGTATCAGTGGGGCATCGACGACGTGTTCAACATCTGGACGACCACGGGCTGGAAGCTCGTGTTGGGGCACCTCGACACCGCAGACGCGTTGGCGCAGGTCCCCGGCCAGCTTGCGGCGCTGGGCGCGCT
>DATMRA010000185.1:0-3109 GCA_035566535.1 Candidatus Acidiferrales bacterium
AGCGTGGCTTGCCGGGCAGAAGGTGGGCGACGGCCTGCTCACGGTGTTCATTCGGCACACATCGGCCTCGCTCCTGATTCAGGAGAACGTCGACGCCGACGTGCAACGGGACCTTGAACGCTTCTTGAAGGCGCTTGTGCCTGAGTCCGGCACGGGTTATCGGCATGACGCCGAAGGGCCGGACGACATGCCGGCCCACATCAAGGGCGCGCTGACGCAAACCCATCTCAGCATCCCGGTCAGCGCCGGGCGCCTGATGCTCGGCAGATATCAGGGCATCTTCCTCTTCGAGCACCGCCGCAGCCCACGCCCGCGCGAGATCGTCCTTCATCTCCTCGGACAGTCGTAACTGTCACCCCGAGCGTAGCGAGGGGCCTTTGAGGCCGCAGTAAAGGTCCCTCGCTGCGCTCGGGATGACAGCAGGCCCGTATCCGGCATTTTTGATTCCCGGTACTCGCATAACGCAAATCAGCACGCCCACTGATCGAATAGCGCCACCGTCGGTCTCGCCATCAGAACATCTCCGTTGTGATGACGTTCTGCGGCCGCGGTCCGACCAGCGCCGCGCGCATGGTTTCCGCCGCCTTGAGCCTGGTGTCGTCCCAGGCCTCGGGCGTGAAGAAGGCGGAGTGCGGCGTGATGATCAGGCGCCCCTCGCACCACGGTCGCTCCGACCTTTGAGACCGGCGCTGCAGCTAATCGGGGGATGAATAAACCTCGTGCGCATCCGAACGGGGCGCCTGACCGCCGAGGCCGTCGACTGTGATATCTCCACAGCGATCCAGCCAACCGCCAAGGAGCGCGTCATGGACGGTCCGATCGCCTATCGACAGATTAACGCAAGCTGCCATTGTGGAACCGTGCGCGTGAGGCTCTACTGGCCGCAGTCCGGGCAAGCTATTCCGGTTCGCGCCTGTGGCTGCGCGCTATGCACAAAGCACAAGGCCGTCTGGACCTCCCATCCAGATGGCCGTTTCCATCTCCAGATCGACGACGCCAACCAGGTAAAGCGATATCGGTTTGGGACGAGAACCGCCGATTTCCACATCTGCCTGACTTGTGGCGTGATGCCGATCGCCACGTGCACGATTGATGGGACGCCGTACGCGGTCATCAACGTGAACACTTTTGACGACGTCGATCGGGCGGAACTCGTCGAAACGGCCACGGATTTTGAGGGCGAGACTACGGACAATCGACTCGCACGACGGCGGCGCAACTGGACCCCCGGCGCGGTCGGCACTCTGGAGCACGAGCTGCCGACCGGCTGATTTCAGTCGGACGGGGGCGTGCTCCAAGAGCAGGCTCGAACCTCGCCCTCAGAACATCTCCAGTGTGATGCCGTTCTGCGGCCGCGGTCCGACCAGCGCCGCGCGCATGGTTTCCGCCGCCTTGAGCCGGGTGTCGTCCCAGGCCTCGGGCGTGAAGAAGGCGGAGTGCGGCGTGATGATCAGGCGCCCCTCGCACCACGGTTCGCGCGCGCGGTAGGCGCGCAGGAGCTCGGGGATGGGTTCGACCGGCGGCTCTATGGGAAGGACGTCGAGCCCGACACCGGCGAGATGCCCGCGCTTCAGGAGCTCGGCGAGCGCGTCGACGTCGACGATCGGCCCGCGCGCGGTATTGACCACCACGCCGCCCTTCGGCAGGCGCTCCAGCATGGCGCGCGAGATCATGCCGCGTGTCTCCGGCGTCAGCGGCGCATGGATCGACAGCGTGTCGGTTTGCTCCATCAGCGCCTCGAGCGAGCGCACGCGTTCGACGCCGACGCCGAGTTCGGTGCCGTTCGGCATGTAGGGGTCATAGGCGACGACGCGGAACTGGAACGCCTTTGCCCTGAGCGCCGCCGCCGTGCCGATGCGGCCCAGACCGACGATGCCGAAGGTCTGGACGCCGTTCCGCCGGAGCAGCGGATCGCGCACGTAGCTCCACGGCGCGGGCTGCGGCCGGCGCTGCGCCTCGAGGTGGAGCGCGATGCCGCGGCGGAGCGACAGGGCAAGGGCCAGCGCGTGGTCGGCCACCTCGGTGGTGCCGTAGTCCGGCACGTTGCACACCATCACCTTGCGCTGGGCGGCGGCCTGGCGATCGATCTTGTCGTAGCCCACGCCCATGCGCACGACGCAGGCGAGCCTGGGGAACCTGGCGAGGTATTCGGCGGTCACCGCGTGCCGCATCACCATCAAGCCGTCGATCTCGGCGCAGTCGCGCTCCTCGAGCTGCGACAGGTTGGCGACGTTGCGCCACACCACGCGCACGTCGGACCCGAACACCTCGCGCTCGACCTTGTCGTTGTCGTACAGCTTCTCCGCGTAGAGCACCGTCTTGACCATGGCTTGCGTATCTCCTCCGTGACGCGGCGCATCCTAGAGCACGCACCGACCCCTTGGAATCATGTCATTGCTGGGCCCCGACCAAGTCCACTCATGTCTGTCGTCCTGAGCGCAGCGAAGGACCTCATCGCCGCTTGCAACAGGGATGAGATCCTTCGCTTCGCTCAGGATGACAGCGGACAAAGAAGACGCGCCCCCAGCTACCGAGGCGTGGCGGAGCGGGTTCGCCGCCAGCGCGCCACGACCTGGTCGACGTCCAGCTTGCCGAGGCGCGTCGGCGGCCCCTCACCCGCGGTCGCGTTGAGCCTGGCGATCTCGACGTTGAGCGCGGCGATCCGGCGACGGACCGTCGTTTCGTCAGGCAGCTTCTCGATCGTGGCGAGCTCCTTCTCCACCTTGCGCAGCAGCTCGAGCGATGGCGGCAGCAGGGAGAGCTGCTCGCGCTGGGTGAGCTGCTTCACCCACCAGAGCGGGTCGTATTCCTGATCGAGATTCGGGAGGGGCTTGCCGGCTCCCGGCAGGTTGTCGAAGGCGCCCTGTTCCTGGGCGACACGGATCTGCGCTTCGATCCACGATTCCCAGCTCGTCCCCGGAGGCTTGCGCTGCGTCATGGTCCTCACCGTGGGCGCCATATCGCACGCCCCAAAATCGCTTTGCGGCCGGGCAGCAGTGTATCATCCGGTCGCTGAAGAGGGGCGTGACAGGCTGCCGCTATGGACTTGAGTTCCGCTCTTGCTGAGCGGGTTCCAGGGCCTACAGCGGCCTTCGTTTCGCGTCCCCTG
>DATMRA010000186.1:0-2294 GCA_035566535.1 Candidatus Acidiferrales bacterium
CGGATGACAGCAGTCGTCCAGGACGTGCGCAACGACTACGACACCGATCTGTTCGCACCTCTGATCGCCGACTTCAAGCGGCGCACTGGGCGCGACACCGAGGAGCCGTCGAAACGCCGCGCGCTCAACGTCCTGGCCGACCACCTTCGCGGGGCCGCGTTCCTCATCGCGGACGGTGTGCTGCCCTCCAACGAGGGCCGCGGTTATGTGCTCCGCAGGGTGGTTCGCCGCGCCGCGGTGCACGGACGCAGTCTTTCGCTCGCGGGTGGCCTCGCCGAAGCCGTGCCGGCGCTGGTGGAGCTCATGGGCGCTGTCTATCCCGAGCTCAAGGAGCACAGACCGTTGATCGAGACCACGCTCCGCGACGAGGAAGCGATGTTCGCCCGCACCCTCGAGGGCGCAGTCGGCCGGCTGGAGGCAATGCTCCAGAACGGCACGGGACACATCAGTGGGATCGACGCGTTCCGCCTCTACGATACCTTTGGGCTGCCGGTCGAGTTAACCGTCGAGATGGCAGCCGAGCGTGGGGCGGTGGTGGATCTCGAAGGATTCGGCAACGCGATGGATCAGCAGCGCGCCCAGAGTCGAGCGGCCGTCGATCGCTCCGGGTTCGCCGGCGCCGACAAGCTGCCGGCTACGCGGTTTATTGGCTACGACCAGCTCGACGCTGAGGCGACGGTACTGGCCATCGACGGAGCGCGCGACGCGCTCGAGCCCGGTCAGCAGGGCGACGTCGTCCTCGATGTGTCGCCGTTCTACGCCGAATCCGGCGGGCAGGTGGGGGACACCGGCTCGCTGGTCTGGGCCGACGGTTCGGCGGCGGTCCTCGACACCCAGCATGTGCCGGGCACCGACTCGCGGGTGCATCGCGTGCGCGTCGAGCGGGGTGTGTTGCGCGTGGGACTGCCAGTGCACGCGTCGGTCGAGGCGCCGCGCCGCGCTCAGCTCGCGCGCCATCACAGCGCCACCCACCTGCTCAACCGCTCGTTGCGCGACGTTCTCGGCGGGTCGATCCTGCAGCGCGGTTCGCTGGTCGCTCCCGATCACGCCACCTTCGACTTTGCGTTCTCGCGGGGGCTCACGGCCGGCGAGATCGCCCAGATCGAGCACCTGGTGAACGACGCGATCCGGCGCAACCTGCCCCGAACCGTTGACGAGATGCCACTCGCTGACGCGCGCGCCAGTGGCGCGATAGCGCTCATCGATGAGCGCTACGCGGAGCTCGTCCGGGTGGTCGACTTCGGCGGGTGGTCACGCGAGCTGTGCGGCGGGACCCACGTCGACCAGACCGGTGACATCGGCGCGGCGATCATCGCTTCGGAATCCAGCATCGGCCAGGGCGTGCGCCGCATCGACATGGTCGCGGGCGAGGCAGCCGAGCGACGCTGGCAGGAGTCGGGGACCGCGTTGCAGACGACGGCCCGGGCTCTGAAAGCGCGGCCGGAGGAGGTGCCGGACCGCGTTGCCGGTCTGCAGGAGCAGCTCAAGCGCCTGTCGCGTGAGCTCGAGCAGGCCCGCCGGCGCACCGCGTCTGGAGGGGGCCTAAGCGACGCCACCGTCGAAGAGATCGGCGGCCTTCGCCTGGCGGTGGCGATGGTCGACGCAGAGTCCGGCGGCGACGGCATCGTCGATGCAACGGATCGGCTCTACGCCGAACGGCTCAACGGCGACGGCATCGCCGTCGTGGTCGGCCCGTCGGCGCTCGCGGTGAAGGTGGGTGGCGCCGCGTTGGCAGCAGGGGTCAACGCAGGCGACCTGGTGCGCGTCGCGTCCGAGGTGACCGGGGCGAAGGGCGGCGGCCGCCGCGAGTTCGCGCGCGGTGGAATCAAGGATCCGTCCCTGCGCAGCCAGGCGCTGGACACCATCCGGCAGCAGCTCGCGCGCGTGGGCGGAGAGCGCTGATGTCCAAGCGCAAGTTCTCCCTCATGCGCCGCCGCGACGAGTTCCACAGCCACTACACGGTCCTCGACATCGGCACCGAGTTCGTCAAGGCGCTCGTGGTCAAGCGAGAGGAGGACAAGGGCATCGTCCTCGGCGTCGGCAAGGCACGACAGTCGGTGACGCACATGCAGGCCGGCGCGGTCACCGACATCCAATCAGTCATCGACAACTGCGACCGTGCGCTGACCGAAGCAGAGGACATGTGCGAGACGGTCCCCGGACAGGCGGTGATCGGCATCGCCGGTGAGCAGGTGCGCGGCTTCAGCACCACCATGACCATGCCGCGGCCGCAGCCGCAATTGCGGATAACGCAGGCAGACCTGGCCACCGCGTTGCAGGCGGTGCAACGGCGC
>DATMRA010000187.1:0-6831 GCA_035566535.1 Candidatus Acidiferrales bacterium
GACGTCGGCGCGGCCGCGGGCGGCTTCACGCGCGTGCTGCTCGCCGACGGTGCCACCCGTGTCTACGCGGTGGATGCCGGCCACGGTCAATTGCTCGGGTCGCTACGCCAGGACCCGCGCGTTGTGAACCTCGAGGCCACCAACGTCGCGCAGCTTGATGAGCGCCTGATTCCAGAGAAGATCGACCTCGTCAGTGTCGACGTCTCCTATCTGTCACTCGGCTCGGCGGTTGCGCAGCTTGACCGCGTGCGATTCGCCGCGAATGCGGACCTGATCGGACTGGTGAAGCCTATGTTCGAGTTGCGCTTGGGAACCGCCCCCAACGATCGGGAACGTGTCACGGCAGCCGGAGCTCGCGCAGCCGCGAGCGTGACCCAGGCCGGCTGGGTGGTGGTCGGGTTGATTCCCTCGCCGGTGCGAGGCGCCCGGGGCGCGCCGGAGATGCTCCTGCACGCCCGTTTGCCAAAGCCGTGATGTCCGTGATTGGTTCGCCGCACCCCGTGATATGCTCCCGACCCGGACGCCGCAAGGCGCCGCAAAGAAGATGCGTGCGGTACGCACCTCACCTTCCGGGCTTGCCTTGGAGGTCCAGCCACCCGACCCCTGGATAGCGGATCGCTATCCATTTTTTATATCCGGAGGTTTGGCCCATCGCATTCCGAGAGCTGAGGATCAACGACCAGATCCGCATTCCTACCGTCCGTCTTTTCGATGACACCACCGGGGAGCAGCTGGGAATCGTCCCCATCGAAAAGGCCCGAGAGCTCGCCGCGCAACGAGAGCTGGACCTGGTCGAAGTGGCTCCTCAGGCGCAACCTCCCGTGTGCCGTCTCATGGACTACGGACGTTACAAATTCGAAGCCCTGAAAAAGGAGAAGGAGAGCCGTCGAGAGCACAACACGATCAATGTCAAGGAGATGAAGCTCCGTCCCAAGATTTCGGAGCACGACTTCCAGACAAAGTTCGGGTCGGTGCGCCACTTCCTCCGTGACGGCGACAAGGTGAAGCTGACGATCATGTTCCGCGGCCGCGAAATGGTGCACCAGGAGTACGGGCGCCGCCTGCTTGATCGCATGGCGGAGGAGCTCAAGGACCTGGCCATCATCGAGCGGATGCCACTCGTCGAGGGCAGGAACATGATCATGATCATGAGCCCGCTCAACAAAAAGCATGCCAGGGGTGACCACCGAGACAACGATCGAGCCCCGTCGCGGGACGACTCCGCAGTAATTCAGGTGAACGGCGAAACCGCCGAGACAGGGAACACCAACAATGCCGAAGATTCGACAGCATAGGGGAGCGAAGAAGCGCTTCCGCGTCACCGCCACGGGCAAGGTGATGCGGCGCAAGTCGTTTCGTTCGCACCTGCTGGAACACAAGAGCAGCAAACGCAAGCGTGAGTACCGCAAGCAGCACGAGGTGTCGTCGGCGGGCCGCAAGATGGTCATCCGCCTCGCGCCGTATTTGTAGGAGACACCATGGCCAGAGTGAAGCGTGGCGTCACCGGAAGGGCGCGTCACAAGAAGATCCTCGACCTCGCCGAGGGGATGCAGGGTGCGCGCCGGAGGCTGTACAAACCGGCCAACGAGGCGGTCATGCACTCGCTGGCGTACGCGTATCGCGACCGCAAACAACGCAAGGGCGACATGCGCGCGCTCTGGATCGCCCGTATCAATGCCGCCGCGCGGCAGAACGGTCTCGCCTACAGCCAGTTCATGCACGGCCTGAAGACGGCGGGGGTTGAGATCAACCGCAAGATGCTGGCCGACCTGGCCGTCGAGGACTCCGCCGCGTTCACACGGCTCGTGGAGGTGGCCCGAGGCGCGACGGCGGGCGCGTGACGGATCAGCGGGGGCGGGGGGCTGAATCCGGTAACGGGACAGGCGCCGACATCCATCGTGTCGCGGCGGACGCGCTCGATGCTGTGCGTGACGCGGCGGACCTGAGTCGCCTCGACGCCGTCCGGGCGGAATACCTCGGACGCGGGGACGGGCGCCTCAGCATCTTCAGGAAGGGGTTGGGCAAGCTGCCCGACCCCGAGGCGCGCCGGGCACTGGGTCAGACCGTGAACACGCTGGTGGAGCGGGTCGGCGAGGCGATCGAGGAACGCCGCGCGGCGCTCGAACGTGACGCGCTGACACGCGCCCAGGCATCGGAAGGGGTCGACCTCACCTGGCCGCCTCCCGCGCTGCACCGCGGGCGCCTCAACCCCGTGACGCTCGCCGCGCTGGAGATGCGTCGCATCTTCGCCCAGATCGGATACGTCGCCGTGTCAGGGCCCGAGGTGGAGTACGACCGGTACAACTTCACGCTGGTCAACCAGCCCCCAGGGCATCCGGCACGGGACGCGCATGACACCTTCTATATCGACGACGCGCGCCTGCTGCGAACGCACACGTCGCCGGTGCAGATCCGAAGCATGCTCATGCATGGCGCGCCGCAGCGTGTGATCGTTCCCGGCAAGTCCTTCCGCCGCGACTACGATGCGTCTCACCTCCCGATGTTTCACCAGCTGGAGGGCCTGTGCATCGACGAGGGCATTGCAGTCTCCGACCTGAAGGGAACGCTCGAGTACTTCGCGCGGTCGTTCTTCGGCGCGGCCGCGCGTTTGCAGTGGCGCCCGCACCACTTCCCATTCACCGAGCCGTCGCTGGAGCTGGAGCTGGCGTGTGTCGCGTGCGATGGCACGGGATGCTCGCTCTGCAAGCACAGCGGCTGGCTGGAGCTGCTGGGCTGCGGAATGGTTCATCCCCAGGTGCTGCGCAACGGTGGCATCGACCCCGAGCGGTACTCCGGTTTCGCGTTCGGCATGGGCATCGAGCGCGCCGCGATGCTCGCGTACGACATTCAGGACATGCGCCTGCTCTATGAGAACGACGTGCGCTTCCTGCGACCGGTGTCATGAAAGCATCGCTGCGCTGGTTGCGCGACTACGCGCCGCTCGATGCTCCGGTGGATGTCATCGCGCGCACGCTGACGGAGACCGGCACGGAGGTGGGCGCGGTTGAGGACGTGGCCGCGGGCATCATCGTGGCCCGGGTGACCGCGTTGGAGCCCCTCCCGGGTTCGAGCCACGGACTCCTGCTGGCCGACCTCGACGTGGGGCCTTCACCACCACGGGTCCTCGTCTCGATGGGGATTCCCACCGACCCCCTGCGCGTGGTCACAGGCGCTCCGAACCTGCGCGTGGGCGACCTCGTTCCATACGCGCCACCGGGTTCGCGGCCGCCCGCTCTCGGCGAACCGCTGGGCGTGCGCACGTATCGCGGCAAATACAAGTCGCCTGGAATGCTGTGCTCGGCCGTCGAACTGGGTCTTGGCGAGGACGCCGCGGGCATTCTGGTACTCGAGCAAGGCACGCCGGGGCAGCCGCTGCGCGACGTGGTCGACCTGGATGTCGTACTCGACCTCGAGATCACGACCAACCGTCCTGACTGCCTCTGCCACGTCGGCATCGCGCGCGAGCTGACCGCAGCCCTGGGCGAGACCCTGAGCGAGCCGGACACGACGCTTCCGCCGGATCGGGAGTCGGCCGTGGCAGCTGCGCAGCGCGTGCAGATTCGCGTCGAGTACCCAGAGGGCTGTCCGCGCTTTGCCGCGCGGGTGATCGAGGACGTCGTCATCGGCCCGTCTCCCGAATGGATGCAGACACGGCTGCGCGCTGTCGGGCTGCGTCCCATCAACAACGTTGTTGACGCCACCAACTTCGTCGCGCACGAGCTCGGCCAGCCGATGCACGCGTTCGATCTCGACAGGTTCATCACCGCGGCGGGAGGATCCGGAAAGCTGGCGGAGGTGGTGATCCGTCGTGCCAAGGCAGGCGAGCGGCTCGCAACGCTGGATGGGGTGGAACGAACCCTCAGCGACGCGGACATCGTGGTGTGCGCCGGCGACCACGCGGTGAGCATCGCCGGCGTGATCGGGGGCAGCGGCACGGCGGTTGACGACAGCACGCGTAACGTCCTCTTGGAGGCGGCCACATGGGATGGCGTGATGATTCGCGCCACATCGAACCGGCTGGGGGTGCGCACCGACGCGTCGACGCTCTTCGAAAAAGGGTTGAGCGACACGCTGCCGCCCGGCGCGCTCGACCGCGCGGCCAATCTGATCGCTGCGTCCGGCGCCGGCCACGTGCTGCACGGCATCGTCGACGAGTGGCCGCGTCCGCTTGCGGAGATCGCGGCGATAGCTCTGACGTCGGCGCAAATGAGCGCGGTCCTCGGTTACCCGGTCGACGCGACCGAGGCCGCGACGGTACTCGCACACCTCGGTTTCGCGGTCGAGCAGGACGGCGCTTCGCTCGTCGTTGTGCCCCCGCTCTTCCGCCGCGACGTCGTCATTCGCGAGGACGTCATCGAGGAGGTGGGGCGCATGCTCGGGTACAACCGAGTCCCGAGCACGCTGCCTGGCCGACGGGTGCCCGTCCGGGATCTCGCGCCCGCTCCGCCCGTCGACGACCACGTGCGGGACGTGTGCTTGGGCGCTGGCTTCGATGAGGCGATCACGTATTCGTTCACCTCGACCGACATCGCTGCCCGCCTTCCAGGCCTCGGCGGTGACCGCCGGCCGATGCCACTGCGCAATCCTTTGAGCGACGAGTGGACGGTGCTGCGCACCAGTCAACTCCCGGGCCTGTGCGCGGCGCTCTCGCTGAATGTCAATCGTGGCGTGCAGCAGGCGGCGTTGTTCGAACTCGGCCGCGTTTTCTGGGAAGGGGAGCGCACCGGGCCTCCGCCGGGCGAGACGTCCGACGGTGTCGACGCGGCGGTGACCCCGCTGCCTCTCGAGCCGTTGCTGCTGAGCGTCGCCGTGCACTCCACCGGCAACGCCGGTGACGCCGCCCAGGCTCTGCGCCATATCCAGGCGATGTTCCAGCGCCTCGTCGACGACGTCGACGGCGCGGGGTTGGTTGCGGTGCCGCGCGAGTTCCGCGGCACACGCCCCGGACGGAGCGCGGCATTGGAGAGTGGCGAGCGCAGCGTCGGGTTGATTGCAGAGCTGGATTCCGATGTCATGGAGCGATTCGAGCTGCGTGGACGCGTGCTCGTCGGCGAGCTCAACGTCGATGCCGTCACTCCGGCTCGCGGGCGCGGCCTGCGCTTCCGTCCTCCACCGCGTTTCCCCGCAATAGCCCAGGATCTGGCGGTGATTCTTCCGGCTGATGTTCACGCCGGTGACGCGCTGCGGATCATTCGGACGGCAGGAGGAGCACTGCTCGAGACGGTGGAGCTCTACGACGAGTACCGCGGCGGGCATCTCGGTGAGGCACGCAAGGGCTTGACGTTCCGGCTGACGTTTCGTGCCGCGGATCGCACCCTCACCAGCGAAGAAGCACAACGCGTGCAGACGGAGATCCTGCGCGCACTCGTGTACCAGTGCGGCGCGGAACTCCGGCGATAACCCAGCTCGGCCGCTCGTTCTTCGAGCGCCCGACGCTCATCGTGGCGCCCGAGCTGATCGGCTGCGCCCTGCTTGTCGATGACGGTTCAGCCGACCGCGTCGTGGCACGCATCGTCGAGGTCGAGGCGTATCTGGGGATGGACGACCCCGCGTCGCATGCGTATCGCGGACCCACACCGCGCTCCGCGATCATGTTCGATGAGCCGGGACACCTGTACGTGTACCTGTCGTATGGGATGCATCAATGCGCCAACGTCGTCACAGAGTCAATTGGCACGGCCGGAGCCGTCTTGCTGCGCGGTGCAGTGGTGGAGGAGGGGGAGGACGTCGTCCGGCGGCGGCGTGGTGCTTCGGCGAAACAGAGCGCGCTGCTGCGTGGACCCGGCAACCTCTGTCGCGGTCTGGGTATCTCATTGATCGACAACGCTGCCGACCTGTGCGCGACGGGTGCGCGCATCGCGGTCATCCCACGCCGCGCCGCGCCGCCGATAACGGCAGCGCCGCGTGTCGGCATCTCCGTGGCAGCGGACCGCGTGCATCGTTTCGCCTGGACGGGGAGTGACGCAGTTTCGTCGCCAAGACCGTGGAGCCCCATGCGTGTGGAACCACGACATGAAGAGGGACCGGCTGAGCCGGTCCCTCGTTTATATGTGCCGTTTGTTGACGGCGGGCCCGGTAGAAAATTCCCGGGCCTGATGTTGTCGAGGCACTCAATGCCTCTAGACGGATTGCGCCCAGATCGCGACGCGACGCGTCCGGGCCTTAACCCTCCGCTCGACCGCGCCGGAGCCGCTGCCAGACGGTACTCACTAGGTGATCACCTCCGTCTGAAGACCTATTCCTGACCCGATGATAGTCCCTTTCCCGGCGGCGATCCAGTGCTTCTGACGGCATCCAGGGAGGCCGGTAGACTGGACGTGATTCCGAGTTAGAATTCGAACACTCGTTCGACCCTGGAGGCCCAATGTCCGGACACAGCAAGTGGGCTGGGATCAAGCACAAGAAGGCGGTCGTCGATGCTCGTCGCGGCCAGGTCTTCACCAAGGTGGCCCGCGAGCTGACGGTGTCGGCGCGCGAGGGCGGTCCCGACCCGACGGGCAACTTTCGCCTGCGCCTCGCCATGCAGAAGGCGAGGGAGGTCAACATGCCCGCGGACAACATCGACCGGGCAATCCAACGCGGTGCCGGCGGCAAGGAGGGCGTCCAGCTCGAGGAGGTCCGTTACGAGGGATACGGGCCGCACGGCGTCGCGGTCATGGTCGACACCGTCACCGACAACCGCAACCGGACGGTCGCAGCGATCCGCAATCTGTTCACGCGCTCGGGAGGGTCTCTGGGCGAGACCAATAGCGTCGGATGGATGTTCAGCGAGCAGGGCGTGATCCGCGTCGATGCGCGTGGGCGCGACCCGGAGGAACTGGCCCTGGAGTT
>DATMRA010000188.1:0-3568 GCA_035566535.1 Candidatus Acidiferrales bacterium
GCGACCCCGCGACGCCACGATGCGTCACCGGGATGCCGGCTGCGGCAGGCGCAGATAACGCCGCGCTGACCCCGGGAATGACGCGGACCGCAACGCCGGCAGTGTGCATGGCGTTCACCTCTTCGCCGCCGCGGCCGAACAGGAAGGGGTCACCGCCCTTGAGCCGCACCACCACATCCCCTCTGGCGGCCGCATCGGCCATGGCAGCATTGATCTCCGTTTGCGAGATGGACGCACTGCCCGCGCGCTTGCCGACGTTGACCATTCGCGCGTCCTTCCGGCTCAGACGCAGCACCGCGGGATCGACGAGCGCGTCGTGAAAGATCACATCTGCGCCTGCGATGGCGTCGCGCGCCGCGACGGTGAGCAGGGAAGGATCACCGGGGCCGGCACCGGCAAGGATCACCTCGCCGATCGCATCGGCCGGCTCACCGCGGTACGCACCGCTCTCGATCGCGGTGGCCAGCGACTCCGCGGCCTCGGCGTCGCCATCGCGCAGCAGCGCAAGAACATCTGAGCGCAGCAGACGCTCGTACACGCGTCGCTGTGAGTCCGCCGCAATACCGCGGCGGCGCAACCTGCGCCGCACCCGGCCCATCACCTCGGCGAAGCGTCCCCACTCGGAGCCCTCCAGCGCTTCGATACGGGCGCGCAGCGTCGCTGCCAGAAACGGGCTTTCGCCCGACGTCGATATCGCAATCTGCACGGGGCCGCGCCGAACGACGGCGGGCGCGATCCAGTCGCACCGATCGGCCACGTCGACCACGTTGAGCAGCGTGTGCTCGTGATCCGCCTCGCGACGCGCGGCTGCCTGGCCCGCGACGTCGCCGCTCGCGTCCACGGCGAGGAACGCGCCGGCGAAATCGCCGCTGCGGAATGGGCGTTCGTGGCGGGCCACGGTGGCGCCGGCATCGTGCAGAGCCGCGGCCTTCTCGTCAGCGACCTGACCTCTTCCCAACACCACGCAGCGCCTGCCGCGCAGATCGAGGAATACGGGGAAGTACCGCGGCCGGCTCACGAGGCCGCTTCCATCGGATTGTCGGTGTCCGCATCGGCAAGGATCGCGGCCACCTCGGGACGCGTGAACTCAGGGGGCAGCGCGCGGTGCTGGCTCAGCAGCTCGCGGACTCGGGTGCCGCTCAGCGTCAAGTGCTGTGCCGCGTCGTGCGGACACGTCCGCTTCGACACCATGGCTCCGCAGACGGTGCACCACATGGTGTGCTCGAAGCGCAGGATCTCGATGCCCAGCTCATCGGGCGTGTACTCATCGAAGATCCGATGCGCCGCGTAGGTGTCGTAGTAATTGCCGACGCCGGCGTGGTCGCGCCCGACGATGAAGTGCGTGCACCCGTAGTTGCGCCGCACCAGTGCGTGGAAGACCGCTTCGCGCGGGCCCGCGTAGCGCATCCAAGCAGGGTTGGTCGCGAGCATCGCTCGATCGCGCGGGTAATAGTGGTCCAGCAGCACCTCATAGCAACGCATGCGTACGGCTGCGGGAATGTCGTCGGCTTTGGTCTCGCCCACGATCGGATGCAGCAACAGCCCATCGATGAGCTCCAGCGCCACCTTCTGCAGGTATTCGTGAGCCCGGTGCACGGGGTTGCGCGTTTGAAATCCCACCATCGTCCGCCAGCCACGCTGGGCCTTGGCAGCGCGCACTTCGCGCGGCGTGAGATCCCACCTGGGAAACTCGCTCGGCGGACGGCCCAACAGGGTGACATCGCCCGCGATGGCGATACTGCCACCGGCCATCACCGCACGCACGCCTGGGTGGGCCACGTCGGTCGTGCCGTACACCGCGTCAGCCTCGCGCTCGGGATCGATGTTGAAGACATCGGTGACGTCAACGATGCCGATGGCCTCGCCCCGATGTCGCAGTGCGAGCCGGCTTCCGCTCGGGCGGGCGTCCGCGCGCAACACAACGGGGATGGTGAACGGAGTTCCCGAGGCCAGCCGGCCGGCCTCGAGCACCGCACGGTAGTCGGCGTTGCCCATGAAACCCGCCAAGGGCGACAGCGCCCCGGTGGCGAGCATGTACAGATCCGCCTCCTCGCGCGCGCCGACGTCGATGCCCGGCAGCTGCGCGGCGGCGGCCGCGACATCGGCATCGCCGAGGCGCTCGGCGAGAAGGCCCGGCAGGAACCCAAGCCGCACCAGCGTTTGCATGATCGAGTGCACCGACTCCTCGGCGCTCTCGCGTTCTGTGTCGACCACGACCTCAGGACGCAGCGGCGGCTCGTACGGGTCGCTGACCCCCGTGAAGTTCGCGATCTCACCGGCGCGGGCCTTGCGATACAACCCCTTGACGTCACGCCGCTGCAGCTCGTCCAGCGAGCACTTCACGTAGACCTCGGCGAAGCCGGGTGTGGCGGCGCGAACCTCGTCGCGCACATCGCGATATGGGGAGATCGCGGCCGTGATGACGGTGGCGCCGTTGCGCGCAAGCAGGCCCGCCACATACCCGATGCGCCGGATGTTGGTGTCGCGGTCCTCCTTGCTGAAACCCAGCCCCTTGCTGAGATTGGTGCGCACCTCGTCGCCGTCGAGCACCTCCACGCGACGGCCGAGGGCGACGAGCTCTGCCTGCAGCCGCTGCGCGATTGTCGACTTGCCTGCGCCCGACAGCCCGGTGAGCCAGATGACGAACCCGCTCATCCCACCGCCTCGAGCATGGCTCTGTGGAGCCCGCACTCCTTGGCGGAATCGCTTTCCCACCACCAGCGCCCCGCGCGCTCGTCCTCCCCCGGCCGCCGGGCGCGCGTGCACGGCGCGCAGCCGATCGACGCGTAGCCGCGTTCGTAGAGTGCGTGTGTCGGAACCCGATGCTCGCGGATGTAGCTCCACACGTCGTCACGTGACCATGCGACCAGGGGCGCGATCTTCGTGATGCCGCCATGTAGGTCGTCGCGACTCACTGTGGCTGTGCTCGCTCGCGTGGCCGACTGCTCACGGCGCAGACCCGTGATCCACGCGTCGAAGTCGCGCAGCGCGACTGCCAGGGGGCGCACCTTGCGCACCTCGCAGCATTCGTGTCTGCGCTCGACGGATTGGCGAAAGAGGTTGGGCCCGTGGGCGGAGGTCATGCGTTGCACCTCCGACGCCTTGGGGGCGAGGATGCGCAGCCGTATGGGATAGCGCTCGCGGAATTCGTCGACGATCGCGTGCGTCTCCTCCGGGAGGCGACCGGTGTCAAGCGTGAGCACCTCCGGCGACTCGACGATCCCGCATGCCATGTCGATGAGCACGCTTGACTCCGCCTGGAAGCTCGCGACCAGCGCGACGCGCCGGTGCGAGCTGTATGCCCACCGAAGAGTCTCGTCCGCGGTGGCCGCTTCGAGATCAACGCCCGTCACGCCGTCTCCTCGAGATGCGAATGTCGCGCCGCGATCTCGCTCACTCCGTGACGTGAACACCAATCCCCAAACCCCTCGCCGGGCAGACGCGTCTCCGCGTACTCGAGCAGAGGGCCGCGCAGCATATCCGGGATGTCCTCCAGGCGCACGTTGTGCGCGTACAGCTCGTTGAGCCGCGTTCCCAGGTAGTCGCCGCCGAGGAAGACGTCGTACTT
>DATMRA010000189.1:0-6103 GCA_035566535.1 Candidatus Acidiferrales bacterium
GTTGTCGTGAGTCCGCAGCGGTACACACGGCTGGCTGATGACTGTTGGCGTTACCAATCGGGGGAATACGACTTCGCCTTGACCACCGACGTTGCGAGCGGGCTGGTCTTGGCATACGGCGACGACCTCTGGCGCGCTGTCGCTAGGTCAACGCGGCCTGACACCGATGACGCCACGGCGCGTTAGGTTCGCCCGTCCTAGCGTGAGCTTCTCGCTCTGCACAAACACGTCCAGCGATCGGATAATGACGACGAGAAGGACGATGGAGATTGTGCACGCAGATGCGACCCAGGCCACGGAGCTACGGGACCTGCACCTCACGACTTGGGCGCTGACGTATCGCGATCGTGCGAGCGAGACCTGGTACCGCGAACGACTTGCAGCGCACGCTGACCGCGATTGGGGCGAGATTGTGCGCTCGCAGGCTGCCCGAGGTGGCGGAGTGCTGACTGTCAGATCCGATCAGCGGATCGCTGCCCTCTGCCAGTACGGTCCGACCGAGGATCATGATCATGATCCCGAACAAGTCGGTCAGATCCAGCGTCTCTACGTGCATCCAGAACGGCAGAGAACCGGGATTGGGCGAGCACTGCTTTGCGCGTCGGTGGACGCACTTCGTCAAGGCGGCGCGCGGACAGCGACTCTGTGGGTGCTCGAGACCGACCAGCGCGCCAGAGCCTTCTACAAGCGCCTGGGCTGGAAACCCGACGGCACCCGACTGACCCATCCACCGACTGACGTCCGCTACCGGCTCACCCTCCTCTAAGCGCTGGAATTACGCCCGGTGCCACCCGCCCGTGGCGTGGGGGCACGCACGGCCGAAGAGGTAAGCGCCGCGAAGAGGCGTCCTGCGAGAATTGTCGTCTCGCTCCGACCGGCGGAACATCACGCAAGGCGGGGAAGGTAATTGTCAACGAGTCTGGGTGCAGACGTCCTGGCATTTGCGATCGTCGCAGCCACTCTGACCATCATCCCCGGACTCGACACCGCGCTGGTCCTTCGGGCGGCAGTTACCCACGGTCGCAGCGATGCTTTCGCCACTGCGCTGGGAGTGAACTCCGGAGTTCTCGTGTGGGGAGTTGGCGCGGCTGCGGGTGTATCTGCGCTACTGACGGCATCGACTGCTGCATATGTGGTGCTTCGGTTCGTGGGCGCGGTATACATGGTCATCCTGGGCAGCAGGTTTCTCCGCGATGCGTGGCGGCCGCGGCAAGGGCGTCTGCCGCACTCTGGATCTGGGGGAGATGCGCGGCGATCCCCAAGCGGTGTCGCAGTGGCCTGGCGTCGCGGTTTCATCACCAATTTGGCAAATCCCAAGGTGGGGGCGTTTTACGTTGCGCTTCTGCCGCAGTTCATACCGCGTGGATCTCCTCATATCCTGGTCGGTCTGATGCTCGCTTCGCTCCATAACGTCGAGGGCATCGCCTGGTTCAGCCTCTTGATTCTCGGCATACATGGTGGTCGGTCATGGATCATGAGACCCCGGATACAGCGGACTCTGAATGCGATCACTGGCGCTGTGCTAATCACATTCGCTTCAACGCTGGTTCTTAGCGACAATAATTAGCCCCGAACTCGACGGAGATCGAGCGTGAGCCAGCCGCATTGGAATCGAGCGAGACCTTTCCAGCCCGCTCGAACTCTCTCCAGCAGCAGTCCATCCCCGGCCACGATCGTGTGGTGCCTGCAAAACGGGCCGCTCGCCATTGCAAGGTTTCTGCTGGATAACATGGATGGATGGCACCGGTCAGCTCCTATGTGACGCGGCCGCTCACTCCTGACACCTGGGACGACTTTGCCCATCTGGTGGCGGCTAACAATGGGGTCTGGGGCGGCTGCTGGTGCATGGGTTTCCACCCAGAGGGCGTCGGCCAGGGCCATACCGTTTCTGGGAACCGTCTGGCAAAGCAAGCCCACGTTCGCAACGGAACGGTGCACCAGATTCTCGTTTACGACGGCGATGAATGCGTCGGCTGGTGCCAGTACGGGCCGCCGGGGGAGCTTCCGAACATCAACAACCCGAAAGCCTATGCCAAGGGCCTGGGCGAGATGCCCGACTGGCGGATCGGTTGCATCTTCACTGGAAGCGGGCACCGGCGTAGTGGGGTCGCGCGGACGGCCATCGGCGCAGCACTGGCCGACATCGAGCGCGCTGGAGGTGGGCTCGTCGAGGCCTACCCAGAGCAAGCCGAGGGGCGCCCCCCTCAGCGCGGTGCCTATTTCCATACGGGGCCGGCCGACCTGTTCGAGGAGTTCGGCTTCGAGCGAGACCGGAAGATAGCGAAGTGGCGGTGGGTGATGCGGCTGCGAATCCCGTCTTGACCGAGTCCTGCCAATCGCAGCGGCAGACGTTTTCCGGGCGCCCATTGCAGCGAGGTCGCACCCAGCAGCTGTGGGAGGTCCGCATCATGGATGGGGGCGGCCGTCTCGTCGCCGTTGGCCAAGTGCGCCTGCAGAACATCCCGCCGCGCCGACGCTGACAACGCGGACACAAATGTCGTCGTTAAAGGGAAGTGGTCCCTGCGCGCATGATCGTCCCTCGCGCCGCGCGCAGACAGAGGAACTCCGCGCGGTGCAGCCGCATAATGAACACGTTTACGCCATCATTGACCGAAGCTCGGGGAGACAGGACTCGAACCTGCGACCCCTGGTCCCCCAGACCAGTACTCTAACCACCTGAGCTACTCCCCGAGGCTGCGCGGTGAGTTTAGCGAATCGCCCGCAACCAGACCGCGCAACTCCTCCGCGGGATCGCGGCGCATCAAATCAGCGAGCGCATCCGCCACGGGTTTGCCCTCGAACAGCACGGCGTTGACCTCGCGCGTGATCGGCATGTCCACTCCGTACTGCCGCGCCAGGCGCGCCGCCACGCGTGCCGCGTTCACACCCTCCACCACCATGTGAATCGCTGCCAGCGCTTCGTCGAGGGTAGCGCCGCGGGCGATCGCTTCACCGAGCCTCCGGTTGCGCGAATGCGGGCTGGAGCACGTCACCACGCAGTCACCCAGGCCGGCGAGCCCGGCGAACGTCATCACGCGCGCGCCGGCGCTCACACCCAAGCGCGCCTCCTCGGCCAGGCCGCGCGTGAGGATCGCGGCCTTACCGTTGTCACCGGCCCCGATGCCGTCGCACACACCCGCTGCGATGGCCACCACGTTCTTCAACGCGCCGCCGTACTCCACGCCCACGCGGTCGGTCGTGTTGTAAACGCGAAACATCGAACGCGTGCACGCATCACGCACCTGCTCGGCCGCCTCCTGTGCGCCGGCGACGACAGTCGCCGCGGGCAGGCCCCGCGCCACCTCGATGGCGATGTTGGGACCGCTCAACGCAGTGATCCTCGTATCCCAGCCGGCGCCGAGCACCTCGCACAGCACCGCGCTCATGGTCAGGCCGGTGCGTTCCTCGAATCCCTTCGCGGCGCTGACGACGACGGCGTCAGGCGCGATATGGCCTGCGGCAGCGCCTGCAATGTCGCGCATCCCGTGCGTTGGTATCGCGAGGAGCACGATGCCGGCGCCATTCATCGCCTGGTGCAGGTCGCTGGTGACCTGCACATCGTCATCGAGTGCAATCTCTGTCAGGTACGACGGGTTGTGCCGCGTTTCCATGATCGCGGCGGCGACCTCCGGGCGGCGCGCCCACAACACCACCTCGCTCTCCCCTCCCCGACTCAATGTCTGTGCGAGGGCCATCCCCCAGGAGCCGGCACCGACCACCGCGATGCGCACGTCAGTTCTCCGCGCTGGAGTCTCGTCGCCGCGGCACGATGCGAAGGCGCACGCCGGCAAAGCCGTAGACCGAACGGATGCGATTCTCGAGATACCGCCCGTACGCGAAATGCAGCAGCTCCGGATCGTTCACGAACAGCACGATCGTCGGCGTGAGGCTTCGAGCCTGGGTCGCGTAGAAGATCTTGAGCCGCCGTCCCTTGTGCGTCCGGGGCGGGTGCTCGTCGACCGCCGCACGGATCAGCGCATTCAGTGGACCCGTTGCGATGTGCGTGGCTCGCGCATCGGCCACCTGGGCGGCGGTCTGCAGCACCTTGTCGATGTTGCGGCCTTCGGTGGCGCTGAGCGTCACGACCGGCGCGCCCGGGACGAAGTCGAACGCGGCCGAGATCGCCTTGAGGAAGTCAGGGTCGGCGCGCTGTTCCTGTGGCACCAGGTCCCACTTGTTCGCCACCACCACGAGGCCGGCGCCGGCGTCGACCGCGTACCCCGCAACGTGGCGATCCTGCGCCGTCACCCCGTGGGATGCGTCGATCACCACGACCCCGACGTCGCTGCGCTCGAGGGCTCGCAGCGAGCGCAGCAGGCTGTAGCGCTCGACGTCCGACTCGACCACGCCCCGGCGCCGGATCCCGGCGGTGTCCACCAGTCTGATCGTGCGGTCCCCGAACGGCATGATGGTGTCAACCGTGTCTCGCGTGGTTCCTGCCACAGGTGACACCAACGTGCGCTCCTCCCCCACCAGCGCATTGAGCAGCGAGGACTTGCCCGTGTTCGGCCGCCCGATGATGGCGACCCGCAGCTCACCCGTGGTCGCCGGCACAGGCTCGTCGGAAGCCGGAGGGAGCGTATCGACGATCACATCGAGCAGGTCGCCCGTGTCGGTTCCCTGCAGCGCGCTGATCAGCACAGGCTCGGCCAGGCCAAGGCGGTGCAGCTCGTGTGCGTAATACGACTCGCGGTCGCTGTCCGCCTTGTTGCCGACGAGAACAACGGGTTTGCCACCGGCGCGCACCATGGCGACGATCTCATCGTCCAGCGATGTCACGCCGTCGCGCACATCGAGCATGAGCAGAATCAGGTCCGCCTCCGCAATCGCCATGCGCGCCTGCGCCTGCGTCCCGCGGATGAGCGCGGACATATCATCGGGTCCGTCTCCGGCAGGCCGCGGATCCAGCCCCGCGGTGTCGATGAGCGTGAACGTGCGGCCGCGCCACTCGACGACCCCGTACAACCGGTCGCGGGTGAGACCGGCCATCTCGTCGACGATCGCGCGCCGCGTCCCGGTGAGGCGGTTGAACAGCGTCGACTTGCCCACGTTGGGCCGTCCCACGATGGCGACGATTCCGCTCGGCGGATCGCTCGCGTCATCCCGGCGCTGCCGCCCTCGCTGGCGCCCGCCGATCCCGGTCGCCGGGCTCATGGCGCGGGCGTGGGTTCTCGCGGAATCACGATCAGCAGCAACGGCACGAACGAACCGCCTTCATCACTGAGGGTGAACGCGTTCACGTCGCCTGTGCCCTCCCGGGTCGTCGTGCAGATGATGTACACGTAGTCGACCCAGGCGTGATCGGTGTCGAACTGAGAAGGATGCGCCGGGTGATCCGGGTGGCTGTGCCAGTAGCCGACCACGTCGAGCCCGTGCGCCCGCGCTTCGCGATCGGCACGCACTATGTCGCCAGGATCCATGAGGTAGCGGTCGCGGGCTCGTTCCTGGTTGAGGTTTCGCGCCGACGTCGCGGTGAAGATCTGCGTCTTACCCTCCACCATGCGGCCGATCAACACGCCACACCCTTCGTTTGGGTATGCGGCGGCGGCCAGCTCGCGCATGCGCTCATGCGCCTCGGTAAGGCAATCGACGTCGACGCTGCTCACGCGGTGCGCATCCGGTACAGGCCCGTGGAGATGTAGCGGTCGCCGCCGTCGGCGAGCACCGTCACGAACACACCGCGCCCGACCCGTCGCGCCACCTCGCGCACCGCCCACAGCGCGGCGCCGCTGGAGTGCCCTGCCAGGATCCCTTCGCTGCGCGCCAGTTGCCTGGCCAGGTCGTACGCCGGCTCGGTCTCCACGCCGATGTCCTCGTCGGCCAGCGACGCGTCGTAGATGCCCGGGACGATGGATGACGCCATGTGCTTCAGCCCTTCGAGGCCATGCCACGGCTCGGCCGGCTGCACGCTGATGCACCGGATGTCTGGGTTCAGCTCCTTCAACCGGCGGCTGGTGCCGACGAACGTGCCACTGGTGCCGAGACCGGCCACGAAGTGGGTGATTGCGCCGCCCGTCTGCTCCCAGATCTCGAGCGCGGTCGTGTCGTAGTGGGCCCGCCAGTTGGCCTCGTTGTTGTACTGGTCGGGCATGAAGTAGCGATC
>DATMRA010000190.1:0-9497 GCA_035566535.1 Candidatus Acidiferrales bacterium
ACGTTGATGGGGCTCGGCACATTGGGGAGGCGGGGCGACAATGTCGTGATGCCGGTGTCCACGAGCGTGCCCGCGGTCACCAGCACGAAGAGCCCGATGACGAAACGGATGATCCATCGCCAGCGTGGGCTGGGCAGCCTGCCGTTGGGGAAGAAGACGACAAGGACGCAGAGCAAGCCGGCGCCCGCGCCGCCGAGCCAGTTGGATACCCACGCCGGCCACGCAACCCATCCGGCCGGCGAGGCGCCGGTCAGCAAACCGCGCGTGGCCGTGAAGTTTGCGAGCAGGAAGATCGAGTTGCCCACGGCGATGGCCAGCAGCAACCAGCCGATGGGGTTGCGTGGGCGGCGGGATGCGATGAGGACTCCGAGCACGCCGGTGATCACCGCGTCGAGGAACCAGGGAAGCTGCGCGGTGAACGGCGAGTCGATGGCGGGCCAGTCGAGGGCAAGCAGCACCAGACTGGCAACCACCAGCACCAAACAGAACGCGCCGATACCCCACGCGAGCCCGCGCGCGCTCCGCAGCGTCATCGAATGCGTCCCCCCGCGACGTGCATCCCTCAGCGCTCCTCCCGGCGATGCCCGGACGCGAGCGTGTGCAGAAACGCAGGGTCGATCTGGTCTCCACTGACGGTCGCGACGCGACTCTTGGTCACGGCGCGCAGCGTCGCTGTTCGAGTCCCACCCTCGACGAGTGCGCGCTCTCCAACCACAGCACCGGGCCCAACGTGGGCGATGGACTTTCCGTCGATCTCGACTGAAAGCACTCCATCCAGCAGCAGGAACAGCTCTGTCCCCACATCGCCTTCCTCCACCAGCGTCGTCTCGGGCTTCAGCTCGCGGATCCGCGGTTTCTGCCCGCCGCGCATGATGTGTCCGGACAGCTCTCTCTCCAACGCGGTCTCAACCTCGGTGATCAGCGCGGGCGAGTCTTCGCCGCCCCACGGAGTGTGCGCACCGAAGGCGCTCTTGTACCAGTCGGAGAAGTCAATGAGCCCGCTCTTGGCCACCATCCGCCCGCTCGCGTCGTAGATCCAATGACGTGGAAATGGGCTCGCGCCGACGACCTCGTGCTCGACGGTCCCATCGGCGTGGATAGTCAGCGCCAACGTCGTCCAGACGATTGGAGCCGCAATCTGCACGAATGGTGGGTGCTTCACTCGGCGCGGCGCCGGCACCCCGGTGCGTCCGCCACAGGTCTGCACGAAACGAACTGACCCATCGCCGGCCTCGGGGGCTGCCTGCTGGTCGGGAAGCATGACGGCTGCGAACGTGATCTCTTTGGGGCCGAGGCGCACCGTTGTCGAGCCGATGCTGCCTCCCCCGGAGTAGCCGCTGGCCACGATGCGATCGCCGTCGATCTCGATCCACGCGGAGAGCCGGTTGGCGAAGCGATAGCGATCGGCTTCGCGCAGGGCGTCGAGGTCCTCGATGACGTCGGGCAGGGGCGCGTCGTAGTGCGTGACGCCGCTGTCGAAGACCATGCGCGGTAGACCTGCGACGGCTTCCGAAGGAATCCAGGATATGGAGGTAACCGAGCTCTCGATTCGTTCTGTCATGTGCTGCACCATATCGCCGGCTCGCGCGGTCGTCGATCGTGCGGCCGCCACCCTCGGGAGGGTGGCAGCACCCCCTGTGTGTGGCGTGGCAGCCGCCTTGCTCCCGTAAGTTCCCGCCGACTCACAATCTGGGCTCATGACCCGTCAATCCATTTCGGTCTTCCTCGCCGACGACAATGTCATCGTCCGCGAAGGTGTGCGCGCCCTGCTCGGAATGGCCGACGACATCGAGGTCGTGGGCGTCGCAGCCGACTATGACGAGCTCATCAGCGGCGCCAATGCGGCTGCGCCGCAGGTCGTGGTGACCGACATTCGCATGCCACCGACCTTCACCGACGAAGGCATCAGGGGCGCAAAGGAAGTGCGCAAGCGCTTGCCGGGCACGGGCGTCGTGATTCTGTCGCAGTACGACGAGCCGGAATACGCCATCGCCCTGTTGAGTGAGGATGCCGCCGGGTACGCGTACCTGCTCAAGGACCGCGTGGCCGACGGGGATCAGCTGGTGCGTGCCATCCAGACAGTCTCGACGGGCGGCTCCATGCTCGATCCGCGCATCGTCGAGACGATGATGCGGCCGGTGACACTCGGAGGCGGCCTCAGTCCTCGCGAGCAGAACCTGCTTCGTCTCGTGGCAGAGGGGAGGCCCGTGAAGGCGATCGCGGTGAGCACGAAGGCGACGCAGACCTCCGTGGACAGCGACATCGGCGAGCTCTTCATGAAACTGGCCCGGCAGGCGACCACGGGTACCGCGGCCGCGCTGGAGAGTCTGAAGATGCTCTACACGGCGATCGTCAAGCGCGAGGAGCAGGGTGACACGCTGAGCCGTCTTCTCCCCGGAGGCATCGCCGAGAAGGTGTTGCGCGAAGGACGCGCCACAGGCAGGACCGAGGAACTGGACGTGACCGTGGTGATGTCAGACATTCGCGGTTACACGACGATCGCCGAGGATGCTGATCCGGTTGTGCTGGCCGGCCAGCTCAATGCCCACAGGGCAGCGATGAACCGCGCGATCCTCGACGCGAGCGGTACCGTCATGCAATTCGTGGGCGACGCTGTCATGGCAGTGTTCGGGGCGCCGATTCCCCAAGATGATCACGCTGATCGCGCGCTGCGCGGAGCCGCGGCAATGCACGCCGCGCAGCACCGGCTCAATGTGACGTGGCTGGAGGAGGGCCTGCCGGAGTTCCGCCTGGGAATCGGCATCTCGACGGGCCGGGTCGCGGCTGCGCTGCTCGGCTCAGACGAACGGCTCGAGTACACCGTTGTCGGTGATTCCGTAAATCTCGCGCAGCGCATCCAGCAGCTTGCTGAAGGCGGGGAGATCGCGCTCAGCGAAGCTACGTACAACGCGCTCGGAACGCCGCCGGACGCGGAGCAGCTCGACCCTCAGCAGGTGAAGGGTCGGCACGCCGCGGTCGTCGCCTACCTCGTCAGGAATGGGTCGCGGCCAGGTACGTGAGCGTCGCTTTGACGCGGCGGTGGATGTCGTGCTCCTCGGAAAGACCGAGTTTGGAGAAGATGGCGTTGATGTGCTTCTCCACCGCGCGTTCGGTGAGTGACAGCGACGTGGCGATCGCTGCGTTGTTCTTTCCCTCGGCGATCTGCTGCAGCACCTCACGCTCGCGTGGCGTCAGCTCTTCGATTGGCGACGCGTGCACCCGAGCGCGTGCCGCGACGAGAACCTCGACGACGGCAGGGTCGATTACCGACCCACCGGCCGCGACCTCGCGGATGGCCGTCACCAGCTGGCCGACGTCGCCGATGCGATCCTTCAGCAGGTACGCGCGCCCCGCCGCACCCTTCTCGAGCAGCGCCAGCGCGTAGTCCGGCTCGGCGTACTGACTGAGCACGACGACGCCCATCTGAGGATGCGTCTCGCGCAACTGTTCCGCGACTCGCAAGCCTTCGTCGCGAAACCCCGGCGGCATGCGGATGTCGGTGAGCACGACATCGGGAAGGTGCTCCTCGACAGCGAGCTCGAGGCTGGGCAGATCAGCGCAGGCCGCAACGAGCTCGATCCCCTCCTGCGCTTCGATGAGCTGGCGCACGCCCTCGCGCACGAGATAGTTGTCTTCCGCGAGGACCACTCGAAGCGCCATCGCCCAACAGGATACGGGCGCGCCCGGGGAAGTCTCGCGCTGGCATCCACTGCGAGTGGTGCAGGCACCCATGACGAGGAGGCACAGCGCGTCCTATGGTTGAGGTGCCATGAGTGTCTCGGTGTTGATCGTCGACGATCAGGCGCCGTTTCGGCTGGCCGCGCGCGCCGTCGTGGAGGCCACGGACGGCTTCGATGTGGTGGGGGAGGTGGAGACCGGCGAGGCCGCCCTCGACGCCGCCCGCGAGCTGCGCCCGGACCTGGTCCTCATGGATGTGAACCTTCCCGGCATGAGCGGGCTCGAAGCCACCCGGGTGATCCTCGCAGACGGCGGCGCGTCCCGGCCGATGGTGATCGTCTTCTCCACCTACGAGCCCGCTGAATACGCGCCCCGCGCGGCGGAGGCGGGGGCTGCCGGCTACATCACGAAATCGGAACTGAGCCCCGAGCGACTCGAGGAGGTGTGGGCTGCGGCACAGAACGGCCGCCCAACCACGGCCTAGCCGCTGAAGCTGTTCACTACCCCGTCGAGAAAGACGATGCTGCCGAACGCGTGCGTCGCGTTCGACGCGGGAGCCAGCGCGATACCGCGGGCGACGTCGTTGCCGGTCCACACCGGAGCGCCGCCGACCGCTTGGGCACCGCCGAAGGGATGGATGCCGCCCTCCCTGTCGAGAACATACCCGCTGGTGTCCGTGAGCAGCGCCAGCCCGCGGGCTGTGTCCTGCGCCCACGGCGGTGGTCCGATCACGACAGGTGCGCCGCCAAACGGCCACACCGAGCCGAACTGGTCGACCACGTATCCGCTTGCGCCGTCGCTTCGCAGCGCGAGCCCGCGGACGCTGTCGCTCTGCCATGTCTTGGTAGCCACGATCGCCGGCGCGCTGCCGAATCCCCACAGATTGCCGTTGGCGTCGACGATGTAGCCGCTGACCCCGTCGGCGCGCAGCACGAGTCCACGGACCATGTCCTGGCCAACCCAGTAATTCGGCGCCGCTATCGCTGGCGCTCCGCCGAAGGCGTGCAGGCCTCCCCACTCGTCCGCGACGTAGCCGCTGAGGCCGTCGCTCCGGAGAGCCACCGCGCGAGCGATGTCCCATTGGGGCCAGATCGTCGACATGTTTGTCAGCGGCGGGGCTCCCCCGAATGGCGTGAGGTCGCCCCATCCATCGAGCGCGTAGCCACTCGTCCCGTCAGCACGGAGCACGACTCCGTGTGCCGGACCGCCGACCGAGAATGGCGCGGGCGCCGATGTGCCGCTCACGGTGACGCCACGGTTGAACAACGGCGAGTACCCGATTCCCTTGGCGGTGTCGTGGGCGCCAGAGAACGGGTTGACCACGAACGAGACGTACGGCGCCCCACCAAAGGGGTGCACGCCGCCCCAACCGTCGAGAACCCACCCGCTGTTGAGCGGGAAGAGTGGATTCGTCCCGTCACCCGCGAGCGTGATCGATCTGGCGATGTCCCAGCCCAGCCAATATGCGGTGGCGGTCACACCGGGGGCTCCCCCGAAGGGATGAATGCCGCCGAACCCGTCGAGGACATACCCGCTGACTCCGTCAGGCCGCAGGACGATGGATCGAGCGATGTCCCAGCCCGACCAAAACGCGCTGGTCTTCACATTCGGCGCGCCGCCGAAGGGATGCACGCCACCCCATCCGTCGAGCACGTATCCACTAACGCCGTCTGGGCGCAGCACCACCGAGCGGGCGATATCCCAACCGGGCCAGAACGCGCTGGACGCAATGGGAGCCGCGCCCCCGAATGCGTGAAGCCCGCCCCACCCATCGAGGGTGTAGCCACTCTTCTGGTCCGAGCGCAGGGCGATCGACCGTGCGATGTCCCAACCGGGCCAGTAGGCGCTGATGGTGACCTGCGGAGCCCCACCGAAAGGATGGACGCCACCCCAGTCGTCGACTGTATAGCCCGCGGCCCCGTCGCTGCGCAATGCAATGCCGCGTGCCGGACGTGGGTTATCCAGCCAACCCCGGAGCGGGAGACCGAAGCTCGCCGTCGGGTCCAGCGTGGTGCCCGTGTACGGGATGCCGTATTCGGCGTAGTAGCTGTTCTGGCTGACGAACCACACCATCTGCGCGCTGGTGTCGACGCGCTCCACCACCGCGACATGACCCGTGAGGTCGCCACTCGTGGCGCCCCACACGAGCAGGGCGCCGGGGTTGGGCAATAGCCCCGACCCATTGCCAATCGCAACCAATGGCGTCGATAGGTTGGGGCCGACGTCGAACATGTTGTACGCGTTGCCGTTCCAGCCGGCCGCGAACCAGGTTCCAGCGTCGCCTTCGCCCCAATGCAGGTCGGCAGCGCGCACCGCGAGCTGCGTGCACTGGTAGTCGAGCCCCCATCGATCCGACGTGTCGCTTCCGCTGGGACCGCGCACGCATGACGTTCCGTTCCAGTTGCTCTTGACGTCGAAGGTGGCGCCGTCGAGTCCGACGGGGTTGCCGAGGCCTCCGGCCCATTGCGACCCGGGGATGATCGTCGTCCCGTACGTGTAGCTGTTGCACGCCGAGTGGCCAACGATTCCGCGCGAAAGCGCGCCCGAGAGGGCTGAATGAGGCGGCGCCTCAGAGCTGGTGTGCGCCGCGGTGGGCGATGGGCTTGCTGTCGCCGCGGCAGCGGTCTGACCACCGACCACGCCCAAAACGGCCGCCGTGACCGCAGCCACGAAGGTCCCTCTCCCGGAGCCTACTCGCATGATCAGTCCCTGAAGGTGTTCTGCCTGGCCCTCCGGCGAGTGATTCCGGGCTCGTCCGCGGCCTCATCTGATCCTGCTGCCTGGCCTCGAATGCGGCGGTCGCGGAGGTGCAACAGCGCTGTGGAGATCGGCCGTCTCGTGCCACCCAGCGCTCTCGGAGCGGTTTCTCAGCAAATCCCCAGACAGCCCGGCGAACATGGGCGCGTGGGAGAACTGATCAGGGTCCTGGTGGTCGACGACGAACGGTCGATCACCGATCTCGTCGCCATGGCACTGAAGTACGAGGGCTTCAGCGTGCAGACGGCGGCCACATCGCGGGACGCGCGACGCGCTGTGATGGATTTTCGTCCCGAGCTCATCGTGCTCGACATCGGGCTGCCTGACGACGACGGATTCACCTTCGTCCAGAAGCTGATCAACGACGGACTCAAGGTGCCGGTCATCTTCCTCACCGCGCGCGACGCCACAGAAGACAAGGTGCACGGCCTCACGGTCGGGGGTGACGACTACGTCACCAAGCCCTTCAGCATCGAGGAGCTTGTGGCGCGCATCCGCGTTGTGCTGCGCCGTCACGAAAACGGCAGCGCCAGCAGCGCGCGCCTGAGCCTCTCCGACCTCGAGCTGAACGAGGAGACCCATGAGGTCTTGCGGGGAGGAAAGCCGGTGGAGCTGACCCGCACCGAATTCCGTCTGCTGCGCTACCTGCTGATCAACTCGGGGCGCGTGCTCTCCCGGACGCAGATCCTTGACCACGTCTGGAACTACGACTTCGGCGGCGACGCCAGCGTGCTCGAGACGTACATTAGCTATCTGCGCCGCAAGATCGACACGGTGGAGCCGCCGCTCATCCACACCGTACGCGGTGTCGGCTACGTGCTGCGGGTCCCGCGCACGGTCTGATGTCGCTCCGCCTCCGGCTCCTGCTCACGCTGGTGCCGCTGTTCACGATCTGCCTTGCGGCGGCGGACATCGGCACCTATACCGCTCTGCGTTCATCGCTGGTGTCGGGCGTGGACACCCAGCTGTTCAACGCGCGCCAGCCGATCGAGGGTCTTCTCGAAGGCCACGACTTCGGTGGCGGCCCAGGGGGACCGCAGGATTATCCGCAGTACACGTACGGGGCGCTCTACGACTCGAGCGGTGCGCTGCTCAGCGCCAAGCCGTTCGTGTTTGGCACCGGGACGACGTCCGCCAAGCCCGTTTTGCCGTCGCCGCTTCCGCTGAATCAATACGTGGATGTGCCCGGGACCGGCGGCATCAGCAGCTACCGGATGTACGTCGGCCCCGCGGTCGATCACACAAGCAACATTCTGCTTGTCGCCATCCCGCTCACCAATGTCAACGAGACGCTGAACAGCCTGCTGGTTCTCGAGCTGTCCATCTCCGGGGGGATCACGCTCGTTGTCGTGCTCGCGACGTGGCTCCTCGTACGCCGCGGGCTGCGTCCGCTCGAACACATGGCGACGACAGCGCGATCAATCGCTGCAACCGACCTCAGCAAGCGCGTGGATCCCTCGACCGACACCACCGAGGTCGGGCGACTCGGCCTTGCCCTCAACAGCATGCTGAGCCAGCTCGAGGCGGCATTTGCCGAGCGGCAGCGCAACGAACAGCGCCTGCGCCACTTCATATCGGATGCGTCGCACGAGCTGCGCACGCCACTGACGTCGATGCAGGGTTACGCGGAACTCGTCCAGCGCGCGCCCGAAATGGAGCGAAGCGATCTGCTCCTCGCGATGCGCCGCATGGAGGATGAGACGAAGCGCATGGGAGTGCTCGTTGACGATCTTCTCCTGCTTGCGCGTCTGGACCAGGGCCGTCCGCTGCAGCAAGACTCGGTGGATCTCGAGGCGCTGGTGCGAGACGCGTGCGCTGATGCGTCAGTGGCCGATCCCGGGCGCGCGATCACCGCCTCGATCTCGGCACCGCTGGTGGTGATAGGAGACGAGATGCGCCTGCGCCAGGTCCTGGCCAACCTGCTGCACAACGCGCTCGTACACACGCCACCCGGGAGCCCTGTCGAGCTCGCATTGCACGCTGACGCCGGCTCGAACGACGCTGTTATCGAAATCATCGATCATGGAACCGGCATCCCAGACGGGCACGCGCAGCGGATCTTCGAGCGCTTTCATCGCGCGGATCCGGAACGCAGCGGTGACCGCGGCGGCAGCGGGCTCGGTCTCAGCATTGTCGCCGCCGTTGTCGCCGCACATCACGGCGCCGTCGGCGTGGCTGCAACACCCGGGGGTGGAGCGACGTTCACTGTCCGCCTGCCACTCTCGATAGCAACGCAAGTTCCAGTTGAACACAGGAATTTCTGAGCCACTTACCAGGCTTGCGTAACGTCGTCGAAAGGTCTCGAGCCTAACGTTGCGGGCACGGTCCGACTCACGAGGAGGTACCTGCGCATGGATCCTGAGCTGTATCCAAACCCACCGCCACCGCCGCCGGTGTGGGAGCCTCCGCCGGCGCCGCGACGGCTGGGGCGTCTGCGGGCAACCCTCCTTGTCACCGCCGGCCTTCTCGTCGGTGGCGGCATCGGCGGCTACGCGATCGCGCAGGCGGCCAGCACCACATCACCGTCGGCGACGTTTACACCGAGTGGTTCGACATCAGCCGGCGCTGGAGTGGCCGCGGCCACATCGACGCCGACCGCCACCGCGCATCCCTGCCCGAACATGGGCGGCTCTCACAGTTCGTCTGGCGCCACCTCCGGATCCCCGGCGATGTGACGCCGGTAGCGTACCGACGCGCTTCGCACGCGCCGGTACGCTATCCGGATGCGGTTCTGGCTCGGGCACCGGCTTCCAGGAGGCTTCTGGGCCGGAGTATCCACGTACGGGCGCCGGCCCCACTACGCGGCGCGCAGCGCTGCTCGCACCACCGGAGGCATCGGCTGTCTCGGCTGGATCGCGCTGGCGGTGGTCATCGGACTCGCCTTCGCCTACTGGTACATAACCCTGCCGGTGCTCGCGCTGACCGCGCTCGCCGTCGGAATTACGGTGCACCGCTATCACGTGCATCAACGCAATGCGGCTCCCCCGACGACGGCCGACGAGAGTGCGCGACCCTCGATCTAAGCGGCGCTTACGCGTCGTCTTTGCCGGCTTCCTCCTGCG
>DATMRA010000191.1:0-2410 GCA_035566535.1 Candidatus Acidiferrales bacterium
GCGCCGTCTTGGACGGCGAGCAGGCGACGCACACCCTCGGCGTACGAAGCAGGCGCACCACTCAATTCCGGCGCGGTCGTGATGAGACTGGGCACACGCACCGGACGGTCGCGCTTGTCGTCGGCGAGCAGCTCCGCGATAGCCGCCGCTTGGGCACGGATTTCGGGAATCGCAGTGGTCTCCCACAACTCACCCTGGCGGATCGAGCCGAGACACACGATGTCCGGGACCGTGCCCCCAGCCCCGTCGATGAGGTAGCCGTCCGCATCGACTCGCACACCTACGCCGCACGGGTGCAACGACGCGACATCTGTGGCCAACAGGCTCGCCCAGAGCGCGCAGCGTTGCAGCGAGCGCCGATCCCACAGCGCGCCAGTGGCGACGACCACCGCGTCACCACGCCGACGCACGGAGCCGTCGCCCGTTGTGACAACCAGTTCAACGCCACTGCCGTGCAGCGACACATCGGCGACCTCGCCCGCTTCGATGCTCAGTTGGCCATTGTCGATCGCCGCATGAATCGCATCGGCAGTCGTGGGCGGCATGCGGTGGCGAAGGACCTCCCACTGCCGCAAGTCCTCACGCAGGAACCGGCGCTGGTCCTCCCACCCCAACGAGCGCCACAGCCGGGCGGAACGCGGCCGCACTGCGTCGATCACCTGTCGCCAGTCCGAACCGGCTTCGCGCGCGTGCGTGAGATCAGCGGCGAACGCGGCGCGCAATTGCTCAAGCGAGACCTCGGCCGCGAGCGCATCGACGTTCGGCAACGCTGTCGGCGCGCCGGTAGCGCGGAATCGGCGCGGAAGCGCGCCCTGACGCGACAGCAGCGTTACCGTGGCGCCCCGCGCAATGAGATGCAGCGCGACATCTACTCCCGTGAGTCCCGAACCGATCACCAAAACGCTCGCGGGCCGACGCGCACCAAGGGCCGCGAGCGCGCCTGGCGCCCATGGATCCACCACAACCTTGCCGTCGGTGCCTGCCGCCAACACCGGAGCGAAGGCACGTTCCAACGATTCGGGCATGCCCCCCTCGGGGCGCCCAGACGCGAGCACAACGGCGTCGGCCAATACCGAACGTCCATCGTTCAGCGCTAGGCGCGCGGGCAGGCCCGGCACCAACCCGACAACCTCGGCAGTCTCGATCCGGATGTCGGCAACCGCGAGTTGTTCTTGCAGGTAGCGGCCGTACGCAAGACGCGGCGCGAAGCTGTGCACCGGAGTGACAGCTCGTTCATCAAGCCAACGGCAGAAGTGATCGGGATCGTCTGGCCATGCGGACATGCGCTGCGCAGGAACGTTTAGCAAGTGGGTCGGGTCGTCGGTGCCATACGCCGCGCCGGTACCGGGACGACCGGAGGCGTCGATCAGCGTGATCTGCGCATCTGGTCTGCTCCGGCGGAGATGTACCGCGGCGAGCACGCCCGCGGCACCACCACCCACGATCGCGACGCGCATCATGGCGGAAGGTTATATCTCGAGCGGGGTGGGACGCGTCAGGCCAGGCCGGACAGCCAGGCACTCCACTGCTCGGCCCGTCGCGGCCAGTTGTTCTCGGCCACGACATAGGCGACTTGGGCCTGCATACGCGCCTCGGTGCCAGCAGGATCCGCCTGCCGGGCCGCCAGCAATTGGATGACGCGGTCAGCGAACGCTTCGGCATGGGCGTCGGCATCAGCAAGCGGAGGCGTCAGATCGATGAAGCCGGCGCCGGTTTCCGGCAACGCACCAACATCGCTGGTGACAACAGCGCAACCCGCCGCCATCGCCTCCATCATGGCGATGCAGGAGGTCTCGGCAAAAGTGTTGGGGTAGGCGAGCATAGTGGCGCGACGCAGCGCCTGGGCCAGCTCCGGCTGGGCGACCGATCCGTGATACGTGACGCCGCATGACGTCCGTGCCGCGTCGTAGAGCGGCTCGTGTGGGTCCAGCAAAACGTTGTACACGGCCATGCTGCTGTAGATCTCGAGGCGGGCGTCGGGCACCGCGGCCCGGATGCGGGGGAAAGCCATCAGCAGCCGGTCCAGCCCGCGGAACGGTGTGCTGGTGTAGCACAGCGTCGGCGGGCCCTCCTTCGCCGGCAGAATCGGCTCACCGCTGAACAGGTCGACGAAGGCCGGGCCGACGGCGTTGCGCAGGATGCCGATGCGCGCCGGGTCGAGCCCGAACGCCTGGCAGTAACAAGCGGCCTGCCACTCGCTGACCATGGCGAAACCGTCGATCAGCGACTGAATCTCGGACTCTGCCAGGCCGGCGACAGCTGCCCGGTCGTGAGCATGGCCGGTCCACAGGATCTGGCGGGCGTCCGGGCGGCACTGCGCCTTGAGCTCGGCCAGATACGAATCGACGAAGTCGCTCAGATGCACGACGCAGTCGGCGTTCCGAAGGACGCCGTCTTCCATGCCGCGGAT
>DATMRA010000192.1:0-13136 GCA_035566535.1 Candidatus Acidiferrales bacterium
CCCACGTGACCAATGCCACCACCGTGCACCCAACCTTCAGCCTGAAGTTGCGCGTGATGAATCCAGGGAAGGTCACGGTGGAGTCCGCCGTCCAAGCGTGCGGAGTGTGTTCATGCGCGACAGCGGACGCAACATGCCTGACCTGAGCGGCTTCGACGGTCCGGTTGCACCCGCGAGCATCGTCAAGAGCATCTCGCGCAGCGCGTTCTGGTCCAAGCCTCGATAGATCTTGCCCTGGTTGGCCACGCTGATGAGCCCCGTCTCCTCGCTAACAATGAGGATCACAGCGTCGCTCTGCATGGTGAGACCCAGCGCGGCGCGATGACGCGTGCCCATGCGGCCGACACCGGGCAGCGTCTCCGCCAAGGGCAGGACGCAACCCGCAGCAACCAGGCGGGTACCGCGGATGATCACCGCGCCGTCGTGCAGCGGGGAGTTGGGCACGAAGATCGTGGCCAGCATCTCCGCCGTCACGTCGCCGTTGATCTTCACCCCGGTGGCGGCAAGGTTCTCGAGCCCCGTCTCGCGCTCGAAGACCACCAGCGCACCGGTGCGCTTCTCACTCAGCGAGCCGGCGGCACGCAGCGTCTCATCGACCGTGCGCTCGACCGCGGCCTGCTCGTGCCGGCCGAACATGGCCCTGACCGTGCCGAGACGTCCCACCTGGTCGAGCGCGCGACGCAGCTCAGGTTGGAAGAGGACGACCGCAGCGATAACGATCGCCTGGGTTCCGTTGGTGAAGATGAACTCGAGCAGACGGAGCTGCAGCAGCTGCGCGAAATATCCGATCACGAAGATCACCGCGAGACCGACCAGAAGCTGCACTGCCTGCGTGCCCCGGATCAGCTTGAGGAGCTGGTACAGCAGCAACCCCACCACGAGCACGTCGACGACATCGCGCCAGCTGATGTTCTGCAGAAAGAAGTGCGCGTTGCGCAGAAACTCGCTCATGCCGCTCCGGGCCTGGCCGGAATTGCGGCCGTGGCAAACGCAGAACCGTCAGCACCCTCGGTGGCGGACGCCGCTGCGTACAACAGCGCCAGCAGCGCCATCTGCACCCACTTGCGATTCTCCGCTTGGTCGAACACGATCGACTGCGGGCCATCCAGCACTGAGTCGGTGATCTCCTCACCCCGGTGTGCCGGCAGGCAGTGCATCACCCGCGCTGCACCTGGAGCCCTGGCCAGCAATGAGTCGTTGACCTGCAGCGTGCGGAAGTCCTCACGCCGGCGCTCGCGCTCGTTCTCCTGCCCCATGCTGGCCCAGACGTCGGTGTAGACGATGTCGGTGTCGCGGAGGGCATCGTCCAGCTCATGCGCAACAGTGATTCGCGCCGTTCCCCCACCCAGGCGCTCACCCTTCTCCAGCACGGCTCGGGCTGGCTCGTAGCCAGGCGGGCACACGATGCGCAGCTCCACGCCGCACAGCGCGGCGGCGTAGATCCACGATGTGCACACGTTGTTGCCGTCGCCGATGTAGGTGACTCGAGAACCCCCGAGGCGACCCAGCGACTCCAGCACAGTCATGCAATCGGCCAGCACCTGACACGGATGCTCGGAGTCGGTGAGCGCGTTGATCACCGGCGACTTCGCGGCGGCGGCGATGGTGATCAGGTCGCGGTGCGAGACGAGCCGCGCCACGATGCCGTCGACGTAGCGATCGAGGATCCGGCTGATGTCCGCGGCCGATTCGCGCTCGCCCAACTGCACCTCCGGATTGAAGAGCGCGATGGGATGGCCACCCAGCCGATGGATCGCCACCTCGAACGACACGCGGGTCCGGTTGCTGGGCCGCTGGAAGATCATGGCGATGGCGCGACCACGCAGCGGAACGCCGAGGTCCGCGCCACCCTTGGCCGCAACGGCCAACGCGAGAATCTCGTCGATCTCCGACTTCGTAAGGTCTGCGATGCTCAGCAGATCGCGACCCGCCAGCGACGGCTTCATGCTCTCTATGGTCGCACCGCCACGCGAATAGCGGACCGCGTCTGCGGCCGATCGGCGTACGTGACAGGGCCGTAGGCGACCGTCACGGAGCCGGAGTGGTCCCTCCGGCGAGTGCCGAGGGGCGTAAGACGCCAAGGGCGTCTCGACCCCGTGTCGCCGCCGGCCCTTGTCACGCGCGTTCCCGGCTCCGTGACGGTCGCCTACGGCCCTATCCATACGTCGCGGGCATACGGGCAGACACCGAAGTTCGCGGCGGCAGGCTACCGTTTAGGCGCATGAATATGGTCGTTGTCGTGGCGGGCGGCATCAGCGAGACGCTCCAAGCGACGCCGTTGCTTCGCACTCTTCGGGCGGGAGAGCCGTCCGCGCAGATCACTCTGATCTGTCCGCTCAGCGCGCAGGCGATCGCTGAGGGGGTGCCTCCCGTCGATGAGGTCGTCGCGGAGCGGGCGCTCGAGGGCATCCCTGGGATCGGCAGCGCCGCGCGAACGTGGTGGGAAATGCGGCGGCGCAGGGTCGACGCCGTACTGCTCTGCTCGAATCGCGCGTCGCTGCGCCTGGCCGCGTTCCTCGCCGGGGTCCCCGAACGATTCGGGCCCGGTGGGGGTCTTTCGTCGATCCTTCTCACCGGCCGCTCCCACGGTGAACCCGACGAGAACCGCTCACCCGCCTGGCTCCGGCTTGCGTCCCTCGCGGGAATCCGCCAAGAGCTGCACGCGCCCTACTACCAGCCCGGGGCCGAAGCGCTTCGCGAAGCCGACGCGCTCATCCACGGGACCGGGCTGGCAGACGGCCGGCTCCTGGTTGCCCTGGCCCCTGGCGCAGGTTTCGCCGAGATGGACGGGGAACTCAGCCAAGCGATCTCCTGGGACGGAGAGCGCTATGCGCTGCTGGCGAACCAGCTGGCGCTGCGGCACGGAGCCGGCATCCTCTTCCTGGGCACCCAGGCCGACCGCCCCATCGTTGAGCAGACGATGCTCGACCTGGGCGCCTCGGCAGTAGACCTCAGCGGCCAGCTCGATCTCCGGGTCGTGGCGGCGGTACTGGCCCGCTGCGACCTCTTGGTGGGCGGCGACACTCCGTTACTGCATATCGCCGCGGCGGTGGGAACCCCGGCCGTGGGGCTCTTTGGTCCTACGGACGGCCGCCTTCGCGGGCCGTACGGGTCCGACCATCGGATCATCCAAGGGGTCTACCCGGATCCACCCAGCGCGCCCGCAGGTGACGGGATTGGCCCGCCATCCGTGATGGATCAGATCCGCGTCGAGGACGTTCTCGCGAGCATCGAAGCGTCGCTGTAAGACCCCCAAAATCTGGCTGCGGCACTCGTACAATGCCGGCCTAGAACGGTCGGACCCACTCGGGTGAAGGCGCTGAGGGAGAGGGCGCGCATGGCCACTGTGGCGCCACCCACGGCCACCGGCGGGAGGCTCGGTCTCCGCCGCCTCATTGGCATCAACGCGTTCTGGTTCGGCGGCGGTGCCCACTGGCAGCCCATCAGCATTTCGCTGCTGCCGGTCGGAGCCATCCTGGTTTCCAGCCGGGGCCCGGAGCTCGTCGTTGGGCGCGCCACCGCCGCCGGCGGGATCTTCGCGATGCTCGTCCCCATCCTCGCGGGTTACCTCAGTGACCGCACTTCCTCGCGCTGGGGTCGGCGGCGACCGTGGATGGTTGCGGGCACCGCTCTCAACGTTGTCGGCCTCGGCCTCCTCGCGTTTGCCGGAAGCCCGGTGATGCTGATCGTCGCGTACATCTTCGTCCAAGCAAGCAACAACGCCGCCAGCGCCGCGTACGCGGGAGTGATTCCCGACGTTGTCGACCCATCTGAGCGAGGACGCGCCTCAGGTTTGCTGGGCACGATGAATCAGGTTGGCACAGTGGTCGGAGTTGGCCTGGTTGGTGTGGTGTTGAAGCAGCTCGGAAGCACGCGCAACGGCCTCATCGGCGGCTATGCCGTCATCACGGTGATCCTGCTTGCGTCGTTGTTGATTTCGATTCGATCCATTCGCGAACAGCCAAGCGACTTTCGAACGCAGCGAGCGGAGCGCGCAGGGAGAATCGACATTCCGCCGCTGGCGATCGTGGCCGGGATCGCGTTTGTCATCTGCCTGGTGGCGGTCTTGTCGCTGTTGATACTCCCCCTTGGATCCAACGGCTGGTTCGCCGGAATCGTGGCGCTAGCCGCCGGAGGGGTGATGCTGAGCACTGGACTGCGCGTTCCGGCGTTGCGTGCGTTTTTCTCGCCCTTCCGCGATCACGATTTTTTCTGGGTCTTCCTCACTCGGTTTCTCACCACTCTCGGAATCTGGTCAGTCCTTCCCTTCATCGCGTTCTATTTCCAGGACGTCATGCACGTGAGCAACGCGGGCGCGTCCAGCGCCCTGTGGCTCCTGGCCGTGATCGCGGGCGCCATATTGCCGTCGATCATCGGCGGCCACCTCTCAGACCGGCTGGGACGGCGCAAGGTGTTCGTGTATCTCTCGAGTGGGATTCAAGCTGCGGTCGTCTCGGTTCTTGTGTTCGGACTGATCACATCGCTGCCGCTCATGTACGTGCTCGGCATCGTCTTCGGAATCGGATACGGGATGTACTACGCGGTGGACTGGGCTCTCGCGTGCGACGTCCTGCCTGACCGCGAGAAATCAGCCGGCAAGGACATGGGTTTGTGGCACACATCGTTCACGTTGCCACAGGCACTCGCGCCCGCCGTGCTGGCAGGTCTCCTGTTCTACTTCAATCAGGGCGGCCACACCGTGTTTGGTATTGCCTCGGGAAACAACCTCGGTTTTCGATTCGTCTTCGGCAGCGCCGCACTCTGGTTCATCCTGGGCACGGTCATGGTGCATCAGATTCGGGGCGTGCGCTGAAGGCTTCATCGACGTGAACGCCGCGCGGCCGGCGATGGCCACGCCACCCGCAGACCTGCTGCCCGTGCAGCGCAAGGCGACGTTGACCTACCGCTTGATGCGCATCGTGCTTCTCCCCGTGTTCCACCTGCTGTTCGTGTTCCAGGTGAAGGGGAGACACAACGTTCCCGCGAAGAAAAACTTCGTCCTCATCGCCAATCATCTGAACTGGCTGGACTCCTTTGCCATCACCGCATCGTTTCCACCTCAGCCGCGGATGCACTTCCTCGGCGATCCCTACCTGCTGCAGACGCGACGCTTCCAGTGGGCGTTCATCAGGAGCATCGGCGGCTACATCCCGGTGAACAACCGCGAGGGAAGCGGCCCCGCGCTCTACCACCACGTTGACAAGTGTCTGCAGCGCGGCGGAATCGTCGCGCTGTACCCCGAAGGCCACTACGGCGATGAGGGTGAGGTCGGCGAGTTCAAGAAGGGCTTCGCCCACTTCGCGATCAATAACCAGGTGCCCGTGCTCCCGGTTGGACTGTCGGGCACCAAGGACCTGTGGCTGCGCAAGAAAATCCTCGTCTTCATCGGCGAGCCAATCCCGTCGGAGGAACGGACCGTCGAGGAGCTTGTGGCGGAGGCGAGAAGCCGTCTCGCCACGCTGCTGCCGGTCTACCGAGACCCCCGCGGGCCGCGGTTGTTTCGCCGCAAGCTGACGAATCTGTTCTGAGGCGCAGCCACTACGTCTCGACCGACGGCGCGAGAGCTGCGTCGTGCGCAGCGGGTTCGGTGACCGATGGCTGCACCGCCGCCAGCAGCTGCACGAGCGCAGGTCGCAGGTGGGAGTTAACCCCGTACACCGGATCGAGTTCATCACCGGTCACGTCGAGAACCCCCATCGCCCGCAGGCGATCGAGCTGATGCCTGACCTCGAATGCGGACTGCCCGGACTTCGCGGCAAGGTCGTCCAGGGTGCGAGGCCGATCGAGCAGCAGGGTCACGATCCGAAGCCGTTCCGGCTCGCCGAGCGCTCGCAGCAGGTCAGCTGTCGCGGAGAAGGCGTCGTGAGAACCGGAGAGCATCGCGCGCACCGCCTGCAGAGCTGCGCGAGGGCGGAGCGGCATGCGCTGGCCGCTGATATAGCTCGTCTGGAGGAGGAGTTCGCCGACGGTTGCTCCGCTGCTTCGCCGGGCGACCACAACGTAAAACGCGCCGACAAAGAACAGCGCCACGACCGGATCGATCCAGCCGGCTCCGAAGCCGAGCCCAAGCAGCCGGCCCAATGCGAGCAGCCCGGTAATAACACTCGCCACCACGCCAATATCGAGGACCGCCGCAAGCAGGACACGCACCCATCGGGGCAGCCGCACAAGCCCCGCCCCCGACGACGCCGGCGTCCTGCGGATGGCGATGTAGCAGCCGACGCCCATCCCTATCAGGATGACCCCCTGCAGCGCGAGCTGCTGGACCTGGCTGAGGAGGTGTTCAACCGGAACGCCCACCAGGACGCCGAGTGCGGTGAATGCGCCCACCCACACGATGGTCGACGTGACCATGGCGATGATGAACGTCCGGCGTGGGACGTGCACTGCTCCAGCGACCAGCGTCGTGTAGATGCGGAGTCCCGGTATCAGCCGGGTGAGCCCTATCCCCAGCCATCCGGCGGATCGCATGCGCGCCGAGACCCTTTCGAGATTGCGCTGCTGGCGGAGTCGTCTGGCGAGGGCCCGAAGAGCCCGTTCGCCTACGACTCGCGCCCACGTGTAGCCCACCAGCGAGCCCGCGATGCAGGCCACCAGCGCCAGAGGGATGAACAGGGCGGGATTGAGCCCGCCAGACGCGATCAACAGCCCCGCGACGAGCAGCGTCAGCTCCCCTGGTGCGAACGGCAGCGGAACGCCCGCTTCCTCGGCAAAAAGCAGTCCCCCGAGCAGTGCGAGGGCGACGGCGCCATGAATGCCTTGGAGGAAGTTCATCGCCAGATCACGCCGGCGACGTCAGTTCGCAGGATGGGATCTAGCGGCGCCGCTGGTCGCGCGCATATCGTCGTGCCACGCGGCGTAGCTGCAGTATTCGGGCGCCCCCCAGCAGGAACGCAATGACGCCGCCGAGCAGAGATGCCAACAGGAGATCGAGGCCGAGCGGGATGGTCCACGTGAGACCGAAGAAGGTCGTGGTTGTCGACGTCAGATTCTGCAGGACAAAGACCAGAACCAGGATGAAGAGCAGCATGCTCGACCCCAGCGCCCCCCACGCAACTCCGGTGCGCGTGGTGGGGACAGTCGGCCGCACCTCGGCCGGCGGATGGTGCGGGGTTTGTGGCGGAGGTGGCTCAGATTGCTGGGTCATGTCCTAGTGCCTAGCATGAACCATGGGACCACGACTTTCGAGCCCCATGCGGACCGTGTCGAAGCTGTTCTTGGCTACCTCTGATCGATCGTCGAGGTGCGGGTTTCGCCGGTGGGCCCGACGTCCGTGGTGCGACGCGTGAAGCGTCCCGGACCTGCCCATGACGACCAGAACACCATCGACAACACGATGCCGAGGGCACCGACAGCCACAAGGATCCAGCCGATGGTGTGGATATCCACGGCGCCATTCGTCGGGTTCACGTGGACAGCTAAGGCGAGCACCGCGCCTATCGCCACCAGGAATATGCCGACTCCGAGTCCCATGATCAGATACCTCCGTTAGCTTTCGATCTTACTCCTCGGGACCGGAATCTCCCTAACAAGGCGCCATTAGTGGCGCAATCTGGTCTGCGCGATATCGTCGTGGCTCATACCGAAGTAGTGGGCGACTTCGTGCAGGACAGTATCTGTGACCTGCTCGACGAGCTCCGCATGAGTCGTGCACCAGCGTTCTATATGGCTCTGCAACAGCACGATGCGCTTCGGGTACTCATACGCGCTGAACGTCGATTCGTTGTCGCCCTGATAGAAGGCGAGCACGCGCTCGTCGATATCGTCGTCGCGGTCGTCATCGCTGGCCGTCTGCTGAATGGTGATCATCAGGTTGTCAGCATCCATTCGGGCGCGCAACGGCGCTGCGATGCTATCAAGCGCGTCGTTGACGATCTGCTCGAACTCGTCGGTGGAAACGTGAAACGGCATGCGTCGAGCATGACATCTCGCACGCTCCCACCCGCGGGCCTCGTCCCATCCGGCGGTGTTCCCTCGGAACGTCCCCGTTCATTTTCTCAAGCAGCACGATGCCATTGAGCGTCATCCACGGCAGCCTCGATGCGCACCGTCGGCGGATCCTGTAGCGTGTTGTGAACGGTGCAGTGGGTTACCGCCCGTCGCACCGCATCGAGTCGCGCTGAGGCGGTGCCGGCGGGTGCGACGACGTCGATGTCAATGCTGCTGACCCGCCAGGGCGGTGTGTAGCTCATGGTCCAGTGGCAGTGAACGGTTGGGCTGCCGCCGTCGCGTCCAAGGGCACGCCGAGCGTAGTGGGCGACGCATGATGCAAGCGACGCGACGAAGAGCTCGACCGGCGTCGGTCCGGCATCCGTGCCGCCAGCGTCCACCGGTTGGTCGACGAGTAACTGATGACCACGCACCGAGACGCGGTGACGGTCTCCGCCGATGCCAGTGACCGTGAGCTCCCTTACGCCGGCCTCCTCCCTCATGTGAAGACGATCTGGCCGTCGGCCTTGGCGTTGGTTCGCGTTGTCATATCACTCGTCATAGAAGCCCGCATCAGACGGGATTCCCATGTCCATATCAGCAGCTTCGCGCGTCGAGTTCGTGGCATCCAGAGGCGCGCGACATGGAGACCACGGGTCGAAAGTCCCCTTTTGGCTCGCTCGCAGGGCGCTCGGAAGGCACGAAGAGCCCCGGTTCTGAGGCTAAATCGGCCTCGTAGCGCTCACCGAATGTACATGAAGTTGCGCTTGAGCACGTCGAGGTTGTCGGACGCATAGCCGGTGCCGCGCACAGCGCACAGAACAGGCTCGGGGTCGCGGCGCAGCGTGACGCCGCAGAGCGCGGAAAGGTGACGGTCAATCCCTTCCAGCAACGCCCCGCCCCCGCTTAGCAGAGCTCCCTCGCTCCGCAGGTCGTCGAGCAGCTCAAGAGGAGTGTCATCGAGCACTTCGGCAATTGCCGTCGCGATCGGCTTCACATGTGCGTCAAGGCACCCCGCCAGTTCGGTCGATGTGATCTCAAGCGGCTCCTCATCCGCGGGCCCACCAGCGTGCACGTCGAAGCGGCGCTCTTCGTGAGCGCCCACCCGAGCGACCGACTCGACGATGTCCTCCAACACCGGCGCCGGCAGCGTGACTCGGTGCTGCTCGCGGACGTGCTCGCCGATCGAGGCTGCGAGCCGCTGGCCACCGTGACCGGCAAGGCAACGCCCCGCGATGGTGCCCTCGAGCGCGAGCACCGCCACCTCCGTCTTGCCGGCACCGATATCGATCACCAGGTGCGCGTCGGGGCCGGCCAGCGGTATCCCCGCACCAAGTGCGGCTGCGATGGGCGCGTCGAGCAGATACACAGTACGCGCGCCGGCGATCATCGCTGCTTCGAGCAGGAGACGCCGCTGGTCGGGCGGGAGCGCGGACATCACCGCGATCACGATGTCCGGTTTGAAGATACGCTGACGGCCCACCGCCCTCGTCACCACGTGATGAATGAGTGAGCGCGCGGCGACGGGGTCGGAGATGGCCCCGCCCTGCATCGGCCGGTAGAGACGCAACTCCTCATCATGTCGCGCGGCGTCAAGCGCCGCGCTGCCGATGACGCTCGCATTCACATCGCCGTGATGGACCGCGATCACCGACGGCTCGCTGGTGAGCACGCCCTCGCCTTTGACCATCATGCGCAGCGAAGCAGTGCCGAGGTCGATGCCGACCTTCTTGCCCAGCATCTCAGATCATCCGGCGGCGCGAGTGTGCCATTCAGTCGCCGATCACACCCGTCAGATCGCGGACCTCGCTGCCCGGCTCATCGGTCGTAACGCGCTCGCACACCGCGCCCAGCTGGCGCAGCTTCACATCCATATCCTCGTAGCCTCGGTCGATGTGGAAGACATTGGACAGCTCGCTGACGCCGGTGGCGCAGAGCGCGGCGATCACCAGGGCAGCGCCGCTGCGAATGTCCGGGATGCTGACCCGGGCGCCGTGCAACGGCGTCGGACCGGAGATGACCGCGCTGCGGCCTTCAATGGCGATCGTGGCCCCCATCTTGCGCAGCTCTGGAACGTGCCGGAAGCGGTTCTCATACAGGGCTTCACTGACCACGCTCGTGCCCGAGGCCTGCGTCATCAACGCACCGAACTGCGGTTGCAGGTCGGTGGCGAATCCGGGGTGCGGCCATGTCGTCACATCAACAGCGCGCAGCCGGCCGCCGCGCACCCGCACCTGGCTCGACCCCTCGATGACCTCGCACCCGGCTGAGCGAAGCTTGTTGATCAGCCAGCGCACGTCGGTCGGCCGCATGTGGTCGATCACAACATCGCCGCGCGTGGCCGCCGCGATGATCATGTACGTGCCCGCCTCGATGTAATCCGTGGTGACGCTGTGCGTGGTGCCGTGCAAGGGGTGGCCGCTGCCTTCCACCACAATCAGCTCCGTGCCCACACCCGAGATGTGCGCACCCATCCCGACCAGGCATCGCGCCAGGTCGTACACGTGCGGTTCGCGCGCGGCGTTGCTGATCACGGTGATGCCCTCGGCCAGCACCGCGGCCATCATCAGATTCTCGGTACCCGTTACGGTGGGCATGTCGAGGTCGATGCGCGCGCCCTTGAGCCGCGTGGCGCGCGCGACAAAACTGTCGGCGCGCTCCTCCACCTCGACGCCCATCAGGCGCAAGCCTTCGAGATGTTGCTCGACGCGGCGCATGCCGATGTCGTCGCCGCCGGGCTTGGCAATGGCCGCCTCGCCGGCCCGCGCCACCAGCGCGCCGAGGATCAAGAAGGACCCGCGCATGCGCCCGCTGAGCTCCGGACCCACCTCTGTCGAGGTGATGCCTGCTGCCTGCAGCTCCCACTGATGGACGTCGCGGCGCCGCACCGTGACACCGATGTGCTCCAGCATCCTGGCCATCGACCCGATGTCCTCGATATTGGGCACGTTGCGCAGCTCTATGGGCTGGTCGGTCAGCAGCGATGCCGCCATCACGGGCAGCGCGGCGTTCTTGCTGCCCGAGATCGGGATCCGGCCCTCGAGCTTTCGGTCACCCTCTATGCGCAAAAGTTCCATCTGCGCCCGTAACGTACCCGGACCAGGCCAAGTTTCGGAGGATTCCACCCATGCCGACCGTCAGCACCAACGGAGTGACGCTCCGCTACGTTCGCGAAGGCAGCGGCCAGCCTGTGCTCCTGCTGCACGGCTACCTCTTCGGCGCCGACTGGTGGCGCCCGCAGATCGAGGCTCTGAAGGACGGCTTCGACGTCGTGGCCGTCGACCTGCGCGGCCAGATGGGATCGGAGACCACGGAGGACCAGGCCGGTTACGACCTCTGGAACCAGGCCGAGGACATCCACGGGCTGATTGACGCGCTCGGGATCGCTCCCTGCCACGTGGTCGGACTCTCGATGGGCGGCATGATCGCCATGCGACTGGTACTGCGCCATCCCGAAGCGGTTCGTTCGCTGGTCCTGATGGACACCAGCGCCGGGCCCGAGACCGCTGAGAACGCGGAACGCTACGAGGGGATGCGCCAGGTCGTGGAGGCGACCGGGGTGGAGCCGATGGTCCCGGCGTTGCCGCCGATCTTCCTGGCCGACGATTTCATCGCAGCCGAGCCGGCTACGGTTGAAGGCTGGTTGCAGGCGCTTCGAGAGGCAGATCACCTGGGCATCATCCGGACCGGCCGGGCCATCGATGCCCGTGAGGACATCTCGGCCCGGCTCAGCGAGATCGCCGTTCCGGCGCTGGTGATACACGGTAGCGACGACGTGGCCATCCCGATGGAGCGCGCGGAGGAACTGGCCGGCGGCCTGGCGGGCGCACGCTTGGAAATCGTGTCCGGGGGTCATCAGTCCAACGTCGATCGGGCGGAGGAAACCAGCACGCTGATCCGCGACTTTCTCGCCACGGTGTCCTCGACAGCTTCGATGCCAGTCTGAATGCGCGAAACTAGAGAGACATGGCAACGGTAACCGCGACAGCAGGGAGCCTCGAGGGCCTCCTCGGCGACGAGGCGACGACGTTGTTGGAGCATGTCTGCAAGACCGTGCCCAAGGAGATGCTGCATCTCCCCGGTCCGGACTTCGTCGACCGCGTCTGGGCGCTCAGCGATCGGCCGCCCCAGGTGCTGCGCAACCTTCAAGCCATCTACGGCCACGGACGCCTCGCCAACACCGGCTACGTCTCGATCCTGCCGGTGGACCAGGGCATCGAGCATTCTGCCGGCGCATCGTTTGCGCCCAACCCCGAGTACTTCGACGGCGGCCGCCTGGTGGAGCTGGCCATCAACGGCGGCTGCAACGCAATGGCTTCGACCTTCGGCGTTCTGGGCTCAGTGTCGCGCAAGTACGCGCACCGCATTCCATTCATCGTGAAGCTCAATCACAACGAGCTGCTGACGTATCCGAACAAGTTCGATCAGATCATCTTCGGCACCGTGCGCGAGGCCTGGAACCTTGGTGCAGTGGCGGTCGGCGCCACCATCTATTTCGGCTCGGACGAGGCGGACCGCCAGCTCCAGGAGATCGCCGTTGCGTTTGCGCACGCTCACGAGCTGGGGATGGCCACAGTCCTGTGGTGCTACCTGCGCAATGCGGCGTTCAAGAAGGACGGCGTCGATTACAGCCTGGCCGCAGATCTCACCGGCCAGGCCAACCACCTCGGGGTCACCATCGAGGCCGACATCATCAAGCAGAAGCTGCCGACCACCAACGGCGGGTTCACCGCGTTGAACTTCGGCAGGACAACCGACGCGGTGTACACCAAGCTGACATCAGACAATCCCATCGACCTCTGCCGTTACCAGGTGGTCAACTGCTATATGGGACGCGCCGGGCTGATCAACTCCGGCGGTGAGTCACGCGGGGCTGCTGACCTGGCTGATGCGGTCCGCACAGCCGTCATCAACAAGCGCGCCGGCGGGACCGGTCTGATCACCGGGCGCAAGGCGTTCCAGCGGCCCATGAAGGACGGCGTGGAACTGTTGAACGCCGTCCAGGATGTCTATCTCAACAAATCGGTGACGATCGCTTAGACGTCAGCGCGCACGTTCAACCGGGCGGAGGACGCCGGCGAGGGCTTCGAGATGATCGAGCGTGCCCATGGCAACGACGATGTCGCCCTGCTTGAGCACCGCGTCGTCCGCGGGTCCCACGCTGATGCCGCCGCCTTTCGACTGGACCGCGAGCAACGTGGCCCCAG
>DATMRA010000193.1:0-36028 GCA_035566535.1 Candidatus Acidiferrales bacterium
CTTCCACGACTCCGTCAGCGCTGCGGGCGGTCGCCCGCAAGCCCGGCGCCAAGTCCTTGACCGCCTGGTGGTGCAGGCTGTTCACCATCAGCGCGGAATCCGACACCACGTGCGCCAGCTCCGAGTCCGGGTCGATCTCGATCCCGTGGGCGAGAAGGCTGCGAGGCTGCCCGTGCATGTCATGCCCTTCGATGTGCTGCAGGAGCGACCCGCCAAGCGCCACGTTGATCACCTGCTGGCCGCGGCAGATGCCGAATACCGGCACGCCGCCCGCGACCGCCCCGCGCACCAGAGCGATCTCCGTCCGGTCGAGCGCGGGATCCACCTCCTCAGGGCTGCCCTCGCGTGCCTCGCCGTACTCCTCGGGATCCACGTCCCACCCGCCAGGCATCAGCAGACCGTCGATCCCGTCCAGCATTCGCCGCGCGTCGCCCGCGTCCGGCGCCGGCAGCGGCGACATCACCACCGGCTCAGCGCCCGCGGACTCGATGGCGCGCAGGTAGGCGTCGTAGTAGTTCCCCGCGCGCAGCGGGCTGCAGGTGATGCCGATCCTGGGTTTAGCTTCCACTCACCCTCAGCGTACGACTGCGGCGGGCGTCCCAGGGCTCGCGAGCTCCGCCTCGATGGCGGCGAGCTGCTCCGCCGAACCCTGCACGACCGGGCCCTTGAACCACTTGTGCGCAGAAACTACCCACCAGAGGGCGGTGCCGAGTCCCACGACACCAATCGCGACGATCGTGTAGTTCAGGTTGCCGAACGTTGGTGGAAACACGGTCGGCAGCACGAATAGGACGGTGATGATCGCGATCCACGCAACCGCGATGATGCCGATCGGCTTGCTCCACCGCCCCAGGTGCCACGGGCCTCGCTGGAACGAGTCGCCGGCTCTGAGCCGCAGCAGGATGGGGATGCCGTACGCGACGTAGAGACCGATGACCGCGATCGAGATGACCGCTGCGTACGCGTTCGGGTTGTAGAGATAGGGCAGGAAGAGGATGAACGCGAGCCCTGTGGCAAGCCAGATGGAGTTGGTTGGCGTGCGTGTGCGCTTATTGACCTTGTGCCAGAAACGGTGCCCCGGAACTGCCCCGTCGCGCGAAAACGCATAGATCATCCGCGAGTTGGCCGTCACCGAGGACATGCCGCAGTAGAACTGCGCGCCGATCGCGATGAGCAGCAGGAACTGACCCAACCCCGCGCCCGCTGCGTCGGTGAAGATCTGCGCAGCGGGGACCGTCGCCGCGGCTTCGGTCGCGTAGTTCTGGATGGCCGATGTGACGCCGATGAGCAGGATCCAGCCGGCGATGAGCGAGACCAGGATCGACATGACGATGCCACGCGGACCCGCGATCGCCGCGTTGCGCGTCTCTTCCGTCATGTGCGCGGAGGCGTCGTAGCCCGTGAACGTGTACTGCGCGAGCAGCAGGCCGATGAGGAACACATAGATCGTCGACCCGCCGAACGTCGCGCCGGTGTTGTTCGTGAAGTTACCGAATATGAAACCGATGCTCTGATGATGGGCGGGCGCGATGAATAGGACGGCGACGATGACCACCACGCCGACGATGTGCCAGAAGACCGAGATGTTGTTGAGGAGGGCCACAAGCTGGACGCCGAACGTGTTGAGCAGGCCGTGGATGAACAGCGCGACCGCGTACACCAGGAGGATGTGCGGGGCGTCGAGTGTGTAACCGAACCAGTTGTTGAGAAACGCCGACGCGAAGAGCGCCAGGCCGCCGTCGATGCCGGCAGTCACCGCCACCTGGCCGAGGAGGTTGAACCAGCCGGTGAACCAGCTCCAGGCGGCGCCGTTCTTGCCGGCCAGCTTGGCGGACCAGTAGTAGAGGCCACCCGCGGTTGGGTACGCCGAGCACACCTCGGCCATGGCCAGCCCGACGATCAGCACCATGATCCCGACCAGGGGCCAGCCGATGTTCATGTCGATCGGGCCGCCGTTGGCCATGGCGACGCCATAGGCGGTGAGGCAGCCCGACAGGATCGAGATGATCGTGAAGGAGACGGCGAAATTCGAAAACCCGCTCATGCGGCGCCGCAATTCCTGGGCGTAGCCCAGACGGTGCAGGGTTTCGGCGTCCGAATCTTGCGTTTGGACTTGAACCGCCATCGAGCTGCGTCCTCCAATACCCGGAATGGGCCGCACAGTAGCAGCGCAACGTGGAGCCCGTCAACGATGTTTCAGGTTGGCGTCCTGGAGGCCCGCCTGTAACAATCCGTTCAGTGAGCGACGTGCGCATCGCGGAGCTTGTCCGGCAGCGAGACGCCAGCCTCAGCCCGTCGGAGCGGCGGCTGGCTCGGGCGCTACTAGCCTCGTACCCGATCGCGGGGCTGGAAACGCTGGCGCGCTTCGCAGACCGTGCCGGCGTGAGCCCTCCGACAGTCACCCGTTTCATCGCGAAGCTCGGGCTCGGTGGCTACACGGAGTTTCAGGACGTGCTGCGGGCCGAGGTGCAGGCTCGGCTCAGCTCGCCACTGGCTCGCTACGCGCTCGAGCCGCATCCGGCTGGCGATACAGCCCTGAGCAGCGGATTGCGCGCATCACAGGAGAACCTTCGGGCCACGCTCACCTTGATCTCGCAAGATGAGTTCGACAGTGTCAGCGACCTGATCGCCGACATCAAGCGGCGCATCTTCGTGCTCGGCGGCCGGGTGAGCGCCTCATTGGCGCGATACCTGGCCAGCCAGCTGCATCTGCTGCGAGCGGGCGTCACGCTGCTCGAATCGGACCGGAGCACGCCGGCGGCCGGGCTCGTCGACCTCGGCCGGCGCGACGTGCTGGTCGCGTTCGACTACCGGCGCTACCAGGCGGACACGGTCGGGGCCGCGCGAGAGGCTGCGAGCCGCGGCGGCACGGTGGTGTTGCTCACGGATCCATGGATGTCGCCGGCTGCCGCGAGCGCGCGCTTCGTACTCGTCTCCAGCGTGGAGACGGTTGCCCCGTTCGACTCCATGGTGGCCGCGGTGGGTGTCGTGGAAGCGCTGATCGCGGCGGTTCTCAATCGGCTCGGCGAGGGTGCGCACGAGCGCATGCGCTGCCTCGACGAGCTGCGCACCGGCGTGGTCTGGGACGCGGGGAATTAGCTCCCGGAGACCCGCTGACTCAGCCGTTGCATCCCCGCGATCCAACGGTCGTAGTCCGCGCCCTTGCGCGCGAAATACTCGCCGACCTCCGGGTGCGGGAGGATGAGAAAGCGCCCATCGCGCATCGCGGTCACAACGATGTCGGCCACCTGCTCCGGCTCCAGCGCGCCGGCCAGCAGGAAGTCGGAAACCTCCTGACTGCGTAAGAGCATCGGCGTGCGCACGCCCTGCGGGCACAGAGCCGCCACGCGCAGCCCGTGAGGACCGTACGTGATGGCGAGCCACTCGAAGAACGACAAGGCCGCGGCCTTGGTCGCGGCGTACGGTGCGGCCAGCACGTGGTTCAGCAACGCCGCCGCCGAGATGGTGCCCATGAAGTACCCGTCGCTCCGCGCCAGCCAGCCGGGAACCAGCGCCCGCGCTGCGTAGACGTGGGCCATCACGTTGACGTCCCAGCTTCGCTGCCACGAGTCATCCGGGGCATCCTGTCCGCCTCCGAGCCCGATGCCCGCGTTGGAGCAGTAGATGTCGACGCGCCCATGGTCCTTGAGAACGCGCTCAACCAGCGCCTGCACGTCCGCTTCGACACTGACGTCGGCCATGACCGCCGTTCCGCCGATCTCGGCAGCCACGACCTCCGCAGCCGCAGCATCGACGTCAGCGATCACGACCGCCGCGGCGCCATCGGCGGCGAAGCGGCGCGCGAGCGCGGCTCCGATCCCGCTGGCTCCGCCGGTCACGATGGCAACCCGACCCGCGACTTCCACTACGCTGGAAATTGTGGCGACTGACTGGGTGGCCTGGCACGATCAATACGAGGCGGACGGAGCGCTGGTACGCCGTTTGGAGGTGGTACGGCGGCTGATTCGCAGCGCGCTCGACAGCGCGCCGGCCGGCGAGATCCACGTTGTCAGCATGTGCGCGGGCGACGGGCGTGATCTCCTCGGGGTCCTCGCTGATCATCCGCGGCGTGCCGACGTGCGGGCGCGCCTTGTGGAGCTCCAGCCCACCCTCGTGGAGCGCGCCCAGGCTGCAGCAGCGCGGCTCGAGCTGGACGGCATCGAGGTCGTGTGCGGCGACGCAGCGCGCACCGATGCGTACGAGAATGCGGTCCCGGCAGAGGTCGTGCTCGTGTGCGGCATCTTTGGCAACATCACCGACGAGGACATTCGCGGCACCGTGGACCACCTGCCTGAGTTCTGCGCGCCCCACGCGTCCGTTGTGTGGACGCGCGGGCGATTCGAACCCGACATCACGCCGCAGGTGCGGCAATGGTTCAACGACGCGGGCTTTGTCGAGCTCGACTTTGTGCGCGTCCCCGACAGCACGGCGACCGCGGGCCTGCAACGCCTGCGAGCGAAACCTCGACCGCTGCAGCGGGGTGTGCAGCTGTTCACATTTCTCTCCGACGAAGAGCGCCCGGGGCGCAAGGGCCGCTAGAGACCCAGGGTCAGGCGCGCCAGGCGATCACGGACGCCCTCTGGCACCGTGCGTGTGTAGACACGCGCAAGCTGCGCGTCGTAGCCCACGAGGTATCGATTCTTCGGCCGGCTCGCGGTCACTGCTCCCGCGATGACGCGCGCCACGCCGGTGGGATCGCCCATCAGCGGTCGCGTCAGCTGCACGCCCTGCATGGTGCGGTCGTACGGAGTGGCGTAGCGCGTCCCCTTCCGGCGGCCCACCGCGTCCGCGGTGTCCTCCCAGATGCCCGTGTCGAACCCGCCCGGTTCGATGAGCACGACGCGAATGCCGTCACGCGCGACCTCCATGCGCAGCGCGTCAGAGATCGCTTCCAGGCCGTGCTTGCACGCCTGATACCAGCCCGACATTGGCGTCGTGATGAGCCCGTACACGGACGAGATGTTGACGATGCGCCCCGCCCCAGCTTCGCGCATATGTGGAATTGCCAGGCGCGCGAGCCGCATCGGCGCCATCAGCATGATCTCGATCTGCTGGCGTGCCTCGGTGTCGCCGACGTCTTCGACCGCGCCGAGGTTGCTGATCCCTGCATTGTTGATGACGGCGTACGGACGCATTTGATCGATGACGCGCTCGCCGGCGCGCGCGTCGGTGACATCGAGAATGAGAGTCTCGACCTTGACTCCTGCGGCGCGCGCGGCGGCGTGCACCGTCCGCGCCTTTGCAGGTGAGCGCACGGTGCCCACCGCATGCAGGCCGCGGCGCGCCAGCTCGATGACGGTCGCGAGCCCGATACCGGAATTTGCGCCGGTAACCATTGCGGTTCTCCCGTCGGCTCCACCCATCCCGCCACTGTACCGAATGCAGAACGTGCATCATTCCGTCATGGCCACGAACAGAACGCAACTGCCCGGAGGCCTCGACCCGTCGGTGCGAACGGTGCTGGAGTACATCGCGGGAGTGGAAGCGCGGCCGCTGCGCTTTGTCGGACCTGAGGTCGCGCGGCGCTTGCTGGCGGCCGGTGCGGCGCTCGATCTTCCCGCACCGGACTCAGTGGTGGCGCGTGATGACGTCATCGCGCTCGCCGACCGGCGAATTCCGATCCGGGTCTACACGCCGGCGGGAGCGCCGCGCGGCACGGTGCTGTTCTTCCACGGCGGCGGCTTCGTGATGGGCGACCTCGAGTCACACCACCGGCTGTGCGGCCGGCTTGCGGCTCAGTCAGGCGCGCGCGTGGTCGCCGTCGACTACCGGCTGGCACCGGAGCATCCCTTCCCGGCGGCGGTGGAGGATGCGGTCGCTGCTATCGAATGGGTGATGCCGCGCCTCGACGAGCTGGGTGGCGACGGAGCCGGCCTCGCTGTCGCGGGTGACAGCGCGGGAGGAAACCTTGCCGCCGTTGTCGCGCAGCAGTCCGGCGACTCTGTCCGCGAGCGTCTGCGCCTGCAGGTGTTGCTCTATCCCGCGACCGACATGGGATTGACACCCGACGTGGCTCCGTCAATGCAAGAGAATGCAGACGGGATGTTTCTCACGTTCGACGACATGCTCTGGTTCACGGAGATGTATCAACCTGACGTGGAATCGCCCCTCGCCTCGCCGGCGCGAGCAGCGTCATTGCGTGGCCTGCCCCGGACGCTGGTGATCACCGCGGAGTTCGATCCACTGCGCGATGACGGTGAGCGCTACGCGGCGCTCCTTCGTGAGGCCGGAGTCGACGTCACGTTGCACCGGTACGACGGCCAGATACATGGGTTTCTCAGCATGTCGGCGCTGGTGGGCGCAGCCCACGCGGGCATGGAGGAGGTCAGCGCGGCGGTCCGCGACGCATTGCGCTAGGTGATCAATATCCGTTGGTGACAACGTTGCGTAGCGGCTCGCCCGCGATGAGGCGGCGCACCTGCTCACCGGCGAAGCGCCAGCCGCGCTCGAAGACGCGCAACACCGCACCGCCCGTGTGCGGCGTGATGAGAACGCCCGGTGCGCTCCACAAAGGATGTCCGTCCGGCAGCGGCTCGGGATCCGTGACATCGAGCGCGGCGCGAATGCGCTCTTCGCGCAAAGCGGCGAGCAGTGCGTCCGTGTCGACCACCGGCCCGCGCGCCGCGTTCACGAGCACTGCGCCGGGGCGCATGGCGTCAAGGAACGTACCGTCCACCATCCGCCGCGTCTCAGGCGTCAGCGGGACAAGGATCACGACGACATCCGCCTGAGGCAGCAGCGATGGAAGTTCGTCGACGCCGTGCACTCCATCACGTGAGTGACGTGCAACTCGAACCACACGAGCACCGAACGGCACGAGCCGTGCCCCCAGAGCGCGTCCGATGGAGCCGTAACCGATGATGAGCACGGTGGCGTCTTCGAGATCGTCGCCGCCACCCCAGCGCCACGTGGCTTCGTGCTGCGCTAGCACCTGGCCGGGGAGGTTGCGACGCATGGCGAGCGTAGCCATCACCACCCATTCCGCGACGGGTGCGTCGTGTATTCCGGATCCATCGCACAGCGTCACACCCGCCGGCACGTGGTCGACAAGACCATCCACGCCCGCCGTCAAGCTCTGCACGACGCGCAGCCCATCGAGGCGCGGAATTGCCTCGACGGCGCGGGCCGGAAAGAAGCCGGTGATGAGCATGTCGGCATGGCCGAGCCGCGCAGGGAGGGTGCCGTGCTGCGGCAGCTCGTGCACCGTGATGCCGTCCGGCAGCGACGCGCGCTGCTCCGGCGGCGTTTGCTCGGGAATCCAGATGTCGAGCGGGCTCACCGCTACAGCAGGGTCTCTTCCTGTTCGACTCGCGGCGAACGCCGCCGCGCGCTCGCCCCGATGTCTTCGACGTCGCCCGCGGGGTGCTCCACGACGGCGATCACGCGCGCGGCCATGAAACGGCCAACGCGGACCTGGTGTCCGGTTCGCGTGAGCTCGGAAACCTCGACCACGCCCCGGCCCGTGCTGACGTCGACCCGCCTGCCCGCCTTGGTGGCCTCGATCTCGAAGGTCTGAGCCGCGCCTGCTCCCGTGTCGACCACCACCTCGACGCGGTCACCTTTCATCACGCGATCGTAGAGCGTTCGGCACGCGACGCTGTACAGCGCCCTCGGTCAGCGATTGCGCGTTCGCGGTCGCGAGCTCGCGGGCGGCGCCGCCGTCATGGCCGGTTCGGGGATGCTGGCGATGCCTTCGATCTCGACCTCGAGGGCGCGGATGAGAATGTTGCCCAGCGCAACGCCTTCGACAACCTCGTCGCGCTCCAGCTGGAGCACGAGGTCGACGAGCGGGTCATGGCATCGTTGCAAACGGTCGGTGGCTGCCGCAGTGGCGTCATCGATGAGCCGCCGCACCTCGGCGTTCAGGTCCGTCTGCACATCGGCGGTCGCCCCGCCGGACGTGGCCTGCCCGGGGTCGTCCAGAAGGTTGGTGCGGCCCAGCTTGGCCGACATGCCGAAGCGACCCGCGACGGAACGTGCGAGCTCCGTCGCCTGGAGCAGGTCGTGGGCGTCGCCCGTGCTCGGCTCGCCGAAGTAGAGCTCCTCCGCTGCCACGCCGGCAGACAGCACGGTCAGCTCGGAAAGGAGATCGCTCCGCGAGAGCACCTCCCGCTGCTCGAGTGGGCTGAGAATCGTGGCCAGCCCTCGTCCGTGCGTGAGGATGGAGACGGTGTGCACGTTTCGACCTCGGCCCAGCGCCGAGGCCACGATGGCGTGACCCGCCTCATGGACCGCCGCTCGGCGGCGTTCATCGGCGCTGAGCAAGCGACCGCGGCGGCGCGGACCGTCGCCCACCAGACGCACAGCCTTATCGATGTCGTCCGGGTCCACCCGGTCATGCCGGGCGCGCGAGGCTTGGAGCGTGGCCTCGCTGATCACCCCTGCGAGGTCTGCCCCGGTCAGCCCTGACGTGCGCACCGCCAGCTCCGCCAGATCGACGGCTGGATCGAGCCCCAGCCCGCGAGCGTGCAGGGCGAGGATCGCGCTGCGCCCGGCGGCGTCAGGTGGCTGGATGCTGACGTCGCGGTCGAACCGGCCCGGAAGCAGCACGGCGGGGTGAAGGAGCTGCCGCTTGGTGGTCGCACCGACGATCACGACGCCGTCCTCCGCGGTGATGCGGTCGATCGCAACGAGCAGGTGGTTGAGCGCGGGCGAGCGGTCCATGCTGGGGCGCTCGGGGTTCGCCGCTCGGCCGGCGACGGCGTCGATCTCTGCGATGAAGACGACAGCCGGCGCAGCGGCTCGCGCCTGCGCGAACACGTCCCGCGGCGACGCTGCCAGGCCACGGTCCACCGATGCCGCAACCTCCCCACCGCTGGTCGCGAAGAAGCGAGCCCGCGCCTCGCCGGCGAGGGCAAGGGCCAGCAGGCCCTTGCCGCACCCCGCGGGGCCATGCAGCAACACCCCGCGTGGCGGCGCGGCGCCCAACGTGGCGAATCGGGCAGGATCGCGGAGGTACTCGACAACCTCCTGCAGCTGCTCGATGGCGCCATCGGCCGCGGCGACGTCGGCGAATGTGATCACCCGCCCAGGCTGGCCGCGCGACGTACCCCGTCGGGCCCGTCGCAGGCGAAGTGCCGCCGGCCACCGTGCGCCACCACGTATGAGCAGCACGATGACGATCAGGCTCGCCAGCAGCACCGCGGGCGCCATGTACGCCACAAGGAAAAGCAGCACGTTCTTGCCGTTTTGGGGATCGACGCTGACGGTTGCGCCGCCCGACGCCAGGCGCTCGATGAGCACCGGGGGCTCAGCGTCGCTCGGTGGATACGCGGCCCAGTACTGCACGGGCGTCGTCCGAGGAGACGGGAGGTAGGCGCCGGAGACGACGTGGTCGACGTTGTGGAGCACGGCGGTCTCGACGTGCCCGGCCGAGGCCAGGGCTTCCAGCGAGCTCAGCGGAAGCTCGGTGCCCGACGCCGCCGGAGCGCTCGCGATCACAGCCGCGACGACGAAGCCGCAGACTGCGATCAGGGTCGCGACCGTGCCCGCGAGGAGTCTCGGTCCGGCAGCGCGTTGGTTCACCGAATCCTCACTTCCCAGGCGCCAGCGCGATGGTTGCGTGGCGCAAGGTCGATAGCATACCGACCCCAAACCGTACGGTAGGTGAACGCTCTTCCGCGCGTGGCGGAATGCTAGGCTCGGCCGAGTTCGCTAACACGAGAGGGCTTACGTGGAACCGATGGGCGGCAGACCCGACGATGCTCCGGACGCCGACGAGGCGGCTGAACGAGCAGTCGACGAGACTGCGTTGTTGGACGGCGAAGACCCCAAGAGCACGCATCCCGAGGACGTCACACACTGGATCAGCGCGTACACCGAGTTGATCTCATTCAAGGAAGGGCTTCTGAACAGGTCCCGGAGTGAGATATCCGAGATGGAGAACCCGAACGCGCGCAAGGAAGCCGACGACGTCGACGTGACCATCCTGGTTGCCGAGTTGGGCCGCTATCAGAAGCGTTTGCGCTTCTGGACCCGGCGCCGCGAAGACCTGCACGTCAACGGTGTCTGACGCCCGGCGCGGGCGATTGCTTGCGGTCGCAACCGCCGCTCTGTTCCTGAGTGCGGGCTGCAGCGCGGCGACGCCTGCGCAACAGCTGCGCATCGGCGCGATGTTCCCGCTCGCCGGCAGCGCCGCTGCACTCGCGGGCGACGAGTATCGCGGCGCGGAGATCGCGGCTCAGCTCGTCAACGCGGCCGGTGGTGTGAATGGAAAGCAGATCGCTCTCGACCTGCGTGACGTGGAGAGCGCGGCACAGGTGCGCTCGGCGGCGGCCGGGCTCGCTGCCGATGGTGTTCCTGCCGTTATTGGCGCATACTCATCGGAGCTTTCCATTCCCGCTTCAGCCGCCGTCGCCCACCGCGGTCTTGTGTACTGGGAGACCGGCGCAGTTGCCGACCAGCTCACCGCCAAGGGGCTTCCCATGGTGTTCCGCGTCGGCGCCGACGGCGCCGACCTGGGTGGTAACTCGGCGCGGTTCCTGGTCGACCAGATAGGGCCGCGGCTGCACGCCGCCCCGGCCGCGTTGCACGTCTTCCTCGTGACGGCCGACGACGCGTATGCGCACTCGGTTGCGGACGCAGCTCGCGCGGGGCTTGTCGACCGCGGTGCCCTCATAGCCGGGGAGGGCGTCTACAACCCGTACGCGCCGGACTGGAGGCCGGTTCTCGACGCCATTGCCACGACGCGGCCGAACATCCTCGTGCTCTCGTCGCACATCCCCGACGGCATCGCGTTTCGCCGCGCATTCATCGCGTCCGGACTGCATGTGCAGGCGTTCCTGGGCACGACGATGGCGCAGTGCCTGCCCGACTTCGGCTACACGTTGGGTGCCGATGCGGTCGGCGTGTTCGCGTCCGACCGGCCGCCCAATGGATTCAACGCGGGGGCGCTGGACGGCGCCGCGCTCGCGCTCTACCACCGTTTCGCGCAGGTGTGGCAGCAGTCGACGGGACGCGTTCCGAGTGAGGAGGGCATCGCCGGGTTCAGCGCCGCGTGGGTCCTCTTCAACAACGCGCTGCCCCACGCAGCCTCCCTTCAGCCGAAGGACATCGCCGCGGCCGCGCGCTCGCTGGACCTCCCCGAGGGCAGCCTGCCCAATGGCGCCGGCGTACGGTTTTCGTCTGATGCGTCGCAGCTTGGCCAGAACACGCGCGCCGCGGCGGTGATCTGGCAGTGGCAGGCGGTCGACGACTGGTACGTGGTCTGGCCGCCGGTGTATGCAACGAGCACGATCAAGTTGGTGCCGCTCCCGTAGCGCACGGGGGCACTGTGCGGTTGTGATCGTCGGCACAAGGAAGGACGCGATGTGAACGGCGCTGTCGTCGTGCAACTGGGTGTGGATTGCGTCGCCGCTGCGTCGCTCTATGCGCTGGTCGCGCTTGCCGTGTCGCTCGCGTACAGCGGCAGCGGGACCTATCACCTCGCCATCGGCCAGGTGGGCATCGCCGGCGGCCTGATTGCCGCCGGCGTCTTGCAATCGGGTTGGCCCGTGTGGGTCGCAGTCGTCGCAGGCCTCGCGGTCGGCGCCGCACTGTCGGCGGCGATGGAGCGCGGCCTGGTCGCGCCGGCGTCGGGCCGCCCGGTTCTCGCGGCGGTGCTGCTCATCGCCGCGGCGGTGGTCACTCGAGAGCTGCTGCAGGGTCTGTTCCCGCGCAGCGCCTACAGCTTTCCCAGCACCAGCGGAACCTTTCGCGTGCTCGGAGGCCTGGTCCACACCGCGGACCTTGTGACCATCGCCGTGGTTGTGGCGGTCGCCGCGACGGGAGCCGTCGTGCTCCGCTCAACCACGCTCGGCGCGGCGCTTCGCCTGAGCGCCACGGCGCCCGCCGCAGCCGAGCGGATCGGTGTCGACACTGCCCGGATCAGAGCGGCGAGCTTTGCCGTGGGCGGCGCGCTCGTGGCGGGCGCCGTTCTTCTGGGCGTGGCCCGCTTCCCGCTCGCCGCTTCCGGCGGCGTGGTGCTCGCGCTCCGTGGCATCGCGGCGGCAGCGGCGGGCGGGATGCGATCCCCCGCGCGGGTCGTGACCGCGGCTGTGATCATCGCGGCCGCCCAGGTCGTCGGGGGGTTCTACCTCGGTGGTGGCGGTGAGGCCCTCAGCGACGTGGCCGCGGTGCTGCTGATCGCAGCCGGCTGGCGGCGATGATCCGCCGTCTCCTGCTGCTTGCCGCCGGCTCGGTCGTGGCCGCCTTCGTGTACCCGATATTCGCATCGGCGCCCAACCTCGACCGCGCGGCGGTGGCACTGGCCCTCGCGGGGTCCGCGGCCGGGGCGGCGGTGGCGACCGCGGCGGGGCGCCCACCGCTGGTGGCAGCGGCACTCGCCGGGGTGGGCGCGTACGTCAGCGGGCTGTTGGCGCTGCACGGCTTTCCTGTCCCGGTCTCGGTAGTGATCGGCGCAGGAGCGGGCGCCGTCGCCGGCGCGCTCGTGGCACTGCTGTGCGCGCGCCTGGACGGCGCGTCATTCCTGGTCGCGACGCTCTTGCTCGCCATCGCGGGCGGTGCCGCCGTGCAGGCGCTGCCGGCGATCACCGGCGCCCAGTCGGGTTTGGGCCCCATACCGCCGCTCTCTCTTCCGCTCGGCGCGACCAAGAGCGCGGTCCTCACGCCGCTCGGCGACTTCCATGCTCTGCTGGCGGCAGCCACCCTGAGCGCGGCGCTGGCCGCCCTCATGCTCTGGCGCGGGTTCGGTCCTGGCTGGCGGGCTGTGGGAAGCGATCGAGCGCGCGCCGCAGCCTCGGGTCTGCGGCCGCTGGTGAGTGATGCAACCGCCCTCGCGCTGGCCGGCCTGCTTGCGGCGTTGAGCGGTGCGCTGGCCGCGCACGTCACGCGCCTGGCTTCGCCCGATTCGTTCGCCCCGGACGTCGCCGCCCTCCCACTCCTCGCGGCTCTGGCCGCCGGGCGCGACCCGATCGGCGCGGCAGCCGTCGCGGTGGGGACGGGACTGGTGGGTGTGGTGATCCTCCCCGCCGCCGGTTGGCAGGGCCCGCCTGACGCGATGTCGCTGGCCATCGGCACGCTGGCCATCGCCGCCTTGTTCACCCTCCTCCCTGGGGGCGCTCGCCAGCGCGACGCGCCGGCCACGAGCATCGACGCCACGAGTCCGTGGCCGCTCGACGGCCTGGGTTTGCGCGGCGCGCACCTTGTGGTTCCTTCGATCCAGGTTCACGCCGCAAACGGGGGCCTGCTCGTTGACAGTCCCGGATTCAGCGTCGAGCCCGGCGCGTTCCAGGCCGTGGTGGGACCCAACGGCGCGGGGAAGACCACGCTGCTGACCGCGATTCTGGCTCGCGCCGGCCCGTCCGGCGACGTGATCGCCACCGCCGGCGAGGCCCGAGGACGCGTTGTGCTTCTGCCTCAGGAGGGCGGTGGTTTCGCCGCCTGCAGCGTTCGCGAGACGCTGTTGTTGGGGGCCCGGCCCGGAAGGTCAGCAGCCGGAGCGCGCGCCCTGGCCGAGGCCTGGCTGCACCGTCTTGGCTTGGAGGCGTCGGCGGACACGTTGTGCGTCGAACTCTCAGGAGGCCAGCGCCGCCTGGTTGACCTTGCCCGCGTGTTGTTGAGCGCTCCGAACGTCCTGCTATGCGATGAGCCGCTGGCCGGCCTCGACGACGGCTCGCGCGCCGCCGCGTCCGCGTGCCTTCGGGCGGCGGCGCAGGCGGGGCTCACGATCATCGTCGCCGAGCACGACCGCGACGCCGTGGCTGCGCTGGCCACGGGGGTCATCGCCCTCGAGCGCGCCGACACAGCGCCGCGGCCGGCGACGGCGTCGCTATGACGGAGCGCCTCCTGATCGACAGCCTGCGTGTTCGCCGGGGTGGGCAGACCGTGCTGGAGATCGACTCCCTGCATGTGGCGGGCGGTGAACTCGTTGTGATCTCCGGCGACGCCGGGAGCGGCAAGACGACCTTCGCCGCGGCGCTCTGCGGCGCGATCGACGCCGCGGGGCTCATCGCGGTCGACGGCAAGCCGCTCGCCGGACCGCCATCGCTTCGCCGCCGCGCGGGCCTCGCCTGCGCGTTCCGCGACGGCGAGCGCATCGCCGGATGCACCGTGGCCGAGGCTCTGCATCTGGGCGCGGCCGCGGGAAGGGCCGGCGAGGCGCTGGATCGCTTTCCGCAGCTGGGTACGCGCCGCCATATCGCCGCCCACCTGCTGTCGGGTGGTGAGCAGCAGCTCCTGCAGGTGGCATGCGCGTGGGCTGCCCGCCCGATTGTCCTCGTGCTCGACTCGCCCACGGTCGGCCTCGCCGACGACGCCGCGTCGACCCTGACAGCACTCGCCCGCGAGGAGGTGGAGCGCGGGGCCACGGTGCTCTGGTTCGAGGCCGACCGTCGGGCCGCTCCGGACCCGCCGCGGTACCGTCTTGTCAGGGGAAGTTTGGAGCTGGTAGGGGAGTCTGCGACGGCCCCGGAGTGAGCCCCGAGTGAGCAAGATCGTTGTCGTACACGACGTACTTGTAGCCGTCCTTGGTCGACCACGTGAGCTTGGCGTGTTCGTCTGACTCGGTGAAGAACACGAGCACTTGCGCGCTGGTGAAAGCGTCGTAGCCGAGGGCTCGCAAGCTTGCAAGGAAACGTTCGCAATACGCCGCCTGTGCATCGTGGGTGCGATACGCGAGGAGGCCGGAAATGGTGTTTCGATCCTCGGTTGCCATCACCAGCAGCAGGGACGTGATCGCATGCCGCGCCGCGGTGACGCTTGCGGGCTTGGCCAGGTCGATGAATCCGGTCTTCACCGGATTCGCCTGGATGGCGATCTCCCAGTAGGTGCGGTCTCCAAACAGTGATCGCTCCATGGCGAAGCCGTCCTTTGCCGACAGCGGACTGTTTCCGAAGCGATGGTTGTAGCCGATCGGTGGCAGGCCCAGCGTTGCCGCGGTCGGGACCGGCGTGGTCTCCACGATGGTCAGCTCCGCGCAGCCGGAGAGCGCCAGAAGCAACATCGCCGCTGCCGTCAAGCGCAGGCAGGGCAACCGCCGTGCCCGGCGGCGATCAGTGGAAGTCGGCGAGGACTTGATTCTCTGCCGGGAGCGTTGCCGAGAGCTTCTCATCCTTCACCGGCACGAACTGCATGTCATGGATGACGGCAATGTACATGTCGTCATCCGCCACACCCTCGTGCGTCTGGGGATTGAACCCGCGAGTGTCACCGTTGGCGCTGGGGATGCTCACGGACCCGATTGCCTTGACGAGATTGGCTCCAGGGCTGATCGCACCCTGCTTCTTGAGAGCCGCTATCACGAGATTGACCGCGTCGTACGAGAAGAAGTCGCGATCGTTGGGCTGGCGGATCTCCTGCCCGGCCGAGTTCTTCACACCTGCGTCTGTCGGTCCGAGGCCTGCCGCAGCGAGGCGATGCTCGAATTGACTGAACGACGACGAATCACTCTCGCTGACGGTCCGCGACAGCACCATGCGCAAGCCGTCCGAGGCCATGTTGCCCGCGACCGCGCGAACCGACGGCGACTCGGCGTCAGGTCCGGCAAAGAGGGGAGTCGTGAGGCCTGCCGCATGCACGCCGGCGACAACCTTGCCGATGAACGCGTCGCTTCCCCAGATCGTCAGCACGCCCGCACCGGCTGCGGCAACCTGCTGGATCTGCGTGTCGATCGTCGGCGCACCGGATGCGATCTCGATGACCGGAGCCGCCGTGGCACCGGCGGTGGCCAGCGCTGACGTGAGCTGATTGGCGCCGTCGCGACCGCTTGCCGTGTCGTCGTGAATGACTGCGACGCTCTTGCTCTTGGTCGCGATGTACATGCTCAACACATTGGCTGCGGCGTCGTTGGCGATGCCGAGGCGAAACAGGTTGGGACGGTTGGCGGCATCCATCAGGCCCGCGTCACCGTTGGTGATGGCTATCTCGGGGACTCCTGCGCTGCTGCTGTGCGCGCTGCTGATCGTTGCGCCGATGCCATCCTCGATAACCGCAACCGCTCCGTCGTGGATGGCCGCGTCCACATTGGACGCGCTCTGCTGCGGCTGGTTGGCGTCGTCGTACGTCTTGAGCTTGAGCTGATACGAGGTGCCGCCGATGCTCAGCCCCTTCTGGTTGGCTTCGGCGACGGCCAGCTGGGCGCCGCGGGAGATCACTTGCGCGACGTACGGATCGGCGCTCGACGGCACGTTGAGCGCGATGAGCACCGACGGGGTGCCGCCGCTGCCCTGTGAACCAGCGTTCGTTGATCCGCCGCATGCGGCGAGCATCCCGACGCCGGCGAGCGCCGCCATGCCCAGAACCCGAGACTCGAACACCATGCCGCTCCTTCCGTTGGACCGTGAGCGGACGATGGGCCGCTCTACAGCATCTAACGCAAGCGGCAGCGCAACTCTTGCGCCCGCTTGCATTTAGTCGACTTCAAGACACGAGCGCAGAGGGGGCACCGGCGCGTCGCCCGGGATCGTCTCGCAGGCGAGACGGCACGACTCGGAGCGCAGGTCGAGCCGAGAGCCAGCCGCGGGGCCCCAGCGGGGCTCCGACGGCGTGGTCCCGGGCGATGTGCCCGGTGCCCCCTTAGGCGCCAGCTGTCTTGTCGACCTTGTCCAGCTTCAGCGCGCAAGAGTTCAGGCAGTAGCGTTTGCCCGTTGGCTCAGGGCCGTCGTTGAAGACGTGTCCCAGGTGGCCGCCGCATCTGGCGCAGCGCACTTCGGTGCGAGGGAGCAGCATGCTCCAGTCGCGGCGCCGTTGCACCGCGCTGTCGTCGACCGGCTGCGTGAAGCTCGGCCAGCCCGTGCCGGAGTCGTATTTCGCATCTGACGCGAAGAGTTCTGTGCCGCAGCCGGCGCAGCGGTACACGCCGCTGTCCTTCACGTGCACGTACTGACCAGTGAACGGCGGCTCCGTGCTGGACTTGCGCAGCACCTTGTACTGCTCAGGGGTCAGCCGCTTTCGCCATTCTGCGTCGGTCAGTGCGACGGCGGGGCTTTCTGCGTCAGGCATCTCTGCTCATTCTTTGTCTGTAGTCATTGTGCGCGCGTGTCGTCATACATCGCAGCGGCTCGACGATGGGCGTCGGCAACGTAGGCGCGCAGTGACGGAGGCTGGAGCACCTCCACCAGCGGACCCCAGCGCAGCACCCACGCGCGCATCTCCTGTTCGCTGGCCACGCGCAGGCGCACCTCGATGCGTCCGTCAGGCAGCTCGGTGATCCGTGCGCTGGGATGCCAGCGGCTCTCGAGCACCCAGCGGCCGGCTTCGGCGCCGAACACCAGCTGGATGTCGTCCGGTGTCTCCGATTGCCAGACGCCCCACGACGAGCTGATGACCGTGTCGATGTCGAAGCCGTCGGGAACGTGGAAGGTGTCGGGCAGGATGCGGGCGCTCACGATACGGTCGAGCCGGAATGGACGCACCTCCTGTGATGTGGAGTCCAGCGCGAACACATACAGATGGCGGCCTTCCGCCGCCGGCTCCAGGAAGTACGGCTGCAGGACCCGCCGGCTCTCGCGGCCGGCGCTGTCGATGTAGTCCACCTGCAGGGAGCGTGACTCAACCCAGGCGTCGATGACGGTGTGCTCCATGGCCAGCCGCTCACGGTTGAGCGGCCGGTTCTCCGCGTGCTCCAGCGTGCGCTCCAGGTATCTCGCGACCAGCTGCACCCGCAACGCACGCGACAGTTGTGCGAGTGCGCCCACCAGGGCGGGATCCTGCTCGGTGCGCAGCTGGTGCAGCAGGCGCAGCGCAATGAGAAGCTGCGTCGCCTGGTACCGGTCGAGCTGCAGCGGCGGCAGGCGCGTACCCTCGCCGATGCGCAGCTTCCCGCCCGTGTCCTCGATGTCGATGCCCGCGCTGTCGCGCAACGTGGCGACATACCGCTGCACGGTGCGGGGCGTGACCTCCAGATCCTCTGCAAGCTGCTTGGTGGTGAGACCGGACTTGGTCTCCGACAACCGCGCGAAGAGTTGCATCACACGGATGAATTTCTCGCCGGACTCGTACGCCGCGGGCATCGGTGCGGCTTCCTAGTGCGCTGCTGCAGCCGCAGCGCCGGCGGCTGTGTCAAGGCGCAGCTCGTAGTCCTCGAAGCTGAGGCCCGGTGCGACCTCACGGGCGCGGAGCCAGCGGAAGCCCATCGACCGGTACAGGGCCTGGGCGGCGCGCATCCGCTCGGTTGTCTCAAGGGTCAGCCGGCGCCGGCCGTTTGCCCGGGCGACGTCGATGCATGCGTTGACCAGCAAGCGTCCAATGCCCTTGCGGCGCTGGTCGGGGTCGACGCCCAGCATGCGGAGGTGCGCCTCGTCGGGAGCCACCGGCGTCGTCCACGTGGACTCGATGTGGTCCGTCAACTCCAGCGTCGCGCTGCCCAGAACCCGGTCGCCGGCCACCGCCACCAGGACGGTGGTGCGCGGCGCGCGTCCCGCGATGTCGGCGATGCGGTTGAGGTATTCGGCCCACTCGGGCGACGCGGACTCGGCGAACTCGACATACGCCAGCCTGGTCACCGCCCCGGCGATCTCGTACTCGTCGGGGCGAACTTCGCGCACTTCAGGAATGTCCGGCACACACCGACGATACGGCGACAGGCTGCTGTCGCGAGGGGGCCGCACTCTATCGCCCATGAGCGCATTCATCGCCACCGGGTATCGGGAGGTTCGGGCCGTGCAGGAGGAGGACTCCTATCTGGCGCGGGCATGCCGGCTGGTCGCCGACAACGCCGAGCTGTTCCGGGCGTCGGTGGCGCCGGCTCCGCGCCTGGTACGGGTGCTCCCGAGACCCACGTCGCCGCCGGTCAAGCCGGCACGGCCACGCAGCCGGCAGCTCAAACTCCCCATCCCCACTACCATGCGGCGCTGATGCGCAAGCTCAGCGACGGGCGCGTGATCCTCACCGCAACCGACCTCTCGAACTTCCTCGCATGCGATCACCTGACGCAGCTCAGCCTGCGGGCGGCGCTCGGCGAGGACCTACCTCGCAGCGAGTCGGAGATGACCACCTTGCTGAGCGAGGCTGGTGCGCGGCACGAGGACGATACCCTCAACCGGCTCGTGCAGACCGGTTGCACCATCAAGCAGTTCGCCGGCGACGCCTCGCGAACCGCAGGCACCGCGGAGGAACTCGCCCGCGCGGCGGCGGACACGCTGGACGCGATGCGCGAGGGATGGGATGTCATCTATCAGCCGACCTTCTTTGACGGTGAATGGGTCGGGCGCGCCGACTTCCTCTTCAAGGTCAAAACGCCAAGCACGCTCGGTGGGCATTCATACGAGGTTGCTGACGCCAAGCTCGCACGGCACGTGCGCGCCGAGGCACTGCTGCAGTTGAGCGAGTACTCGTTTCAGGTCGCGCGGCTGCAAGGCCGTGCACCCGAGCGCATGCGCGTCCTGCTCGGCGACGGTTCGGACAGAGCGCACCTGGTCGGTGATTTCGCTGCGTACCACATGAGCGTGCGCAAGCAGCTCCTGGAGGCGGTGCATGGTGCGCCGACGTATCCCCTGAAGGTTGCGCATTGCAAGGTATGCGTCTACGCCGACCTCTGCGAGTCGAAGCGTCGCGGCGATGATCATCTTTCGCTGGTGGCCCGCATGCGCAATGACCAGATCCACAAGCTGGAGAGCGTTCGCGTAGCCACCCTCACGGAGCTCGCCGGGCTGCCGAAGGACGTCGACGTGCCGCGGTTGGCCGCGACCACGCTGGAGAGCCTTCGCCTGCAGGCGTCCCTCCAGCTGCGCGGGCGCGAGGCCCCGGGGAGCGCGCCCCTGGTGGAGCTGTTGCACGAGGACACGCCTGGGTTCGGGCTGGCCGCGTTGCCCGCACCGTCACCTGGCGACGTCTTTTTCGACATGGAGGGCGACCCCCTGGCGCGAGACCAGCCGCTCGAGTACCTGTTCGGTGCCGTCACCGTCGAAGCCGGTGCGAGCCGGTACCACTCATGGCTGGGACATGACGCGCGCGAGGAGAAAGCCGCTTTCGAGGGCTTCATGGACTGGCTCATGGCACGGCTCGCGCAGCATCCCGATTTGCACGTCTATCACTACGCGGCTTACGAGCGCAGCGCGCTGCTCAACCTGATGGGGCGGCACGCGACGCGCGAGTCGGAGGTGGACCAGCTTCTGCGCCGAGGCGTGCTGGTGGATCTCTACCGCGTCGTGCGTCAGGGGGTGCGGCTCTCGACCGAGTCCTACGGCCTCAAGGAGGTCGAGCGTTTGTACCTCGCGCCACGCGGCGAAAGCATCGCGGATGCCCAGGGAAGCGTGGTTGCGTACGAGAAGTGGTTGAGCAGCGGGCTCACGGCCGAGACGCGCGACCAGCGGTTGCTGGACGGCATCATCGAATACAACGAGGTCGATTGCGTCTCCACGTGGCGACTGCGCGACTGGCTCGAGAAGCAGCGGATTCAATGGGAGCACGAGCACACGGCGCCCCTCCCTCGCCCGCTGCCGCCCGAGTCGACGGTGTCTGCAACGCTGGAGGAATCCGTCACCGCCGCGGAGGACATGCGCTCCCGGCTGACGGACTCGATTCCCGACGACCCCGTCGAGCGCACGCGTGAGCAGGCGGCGACCTGGCTACTGGCCCAGCTGCTCGGCTACCACCGGCGGGAAAACAAGGTCGAGTGGTGGCGGTACTTCCGCGAGCTGGAGATGACGCGGGAGGAGCTCGAGGAGGACTCGTACGCGCTGGGGCCCCTGACGCTGCTGGGCCCGGTCGAAACGTCGGAGTCCGCGACGGTGATGCGGTACCAGTTCGCGCCGCAGGAGCACAGGATCCGCGAAGACGCGAAACCGAAAGCGCTGCCCATCCGGGCTGGTGCACGCGGGCCGGATGGAGCGGGGGTCGTGGTCGCAATCGACAACGCAGCCGGAACAATCGATGTGCGGCGCGCGGCTCGAGGCGGAGAGGTCCCGCATCCGCTCTTCCTGATTCCGGAGCCTCCGTGGGGGACGGCAGGCCACGCGCAAGCGCTCCTCGAAGCGGGCGCATGGGTGGAGGCGCACGGCATCGACGCAGCAGGCGAGCACCGCGCGTGCCGCGACCTCCTGTTGCGCAACCCGCCGCGCATGCGCACAGCGACATCGGGTGCTTTGCGCCGCGCCGACGAGTCGGCCGAACAGGCTGCGGTCAGGGTGGTGCGTGACCTTGACGGCGGCTGCCTCGCCATCCAGGGCCCGCCGGGAGCCGGCAAGACGTACACCGCGGCGCGCATCGCGCTCGAACTCGCGCGTCATGGTCGCCGCGTGGCAGTGACGGCCACGGCTCACAAGGCGATCGCGAACCTGCTCGACGAGGTCAGCCGCGCCGCACGCGACGCGAATCATCCGCTGCGTCTCATGCAGCTGGTGAGAACCAGGGACCGCTGCAGCGAGCCCGATGTGGTCATCGCTACGGACAACCAGAAGGTGTTCGCGGCACTCGACGACGATGCCGTCGACATCGTTGGCGCAACGACATGGCTCCTGGTCGCCGACAGCGCGGCAGGGCAGTTCGACACGCTGATAGTCGATGAGGCCGGACAGATGTCGCTCGCCGACGTGGTGGCGGCCAGCCGCTGCGCCCGCAACATCGTGCTCGTGGGCGATCCCCGTCAGCTCGCGCAGGTGGTGCAGGGCACCCATCCCACCGGTGCCGGTGTGTCGGGCTTGGAGCACCTCCTCGGTGAGGACATCACGATCCCACCGGATCGGGGCATCTTCCTCGACCGCACATGGCGCATGGCTCCGGCGGTGTGTAGCTTCGTGTCGACCTCTTTCTACCAAGGGCGTCTCGAGCCCGAGCCGGCAAATGCGCACCAGGCCATCCTCGCGGAGGGCGTCGAGCACGCCGGCCTCCGCCTAGCGGAGGTCGCGCACGAGTCGGACCGCACGTACTCCGTGGCCGAGGCGGCGCGCGTGGCCGAGATCGTCGCCAATCTGCAGCGGTGGAGGTGGCGCGACCGCACCGGGCAGGTGCGTCCGATCCATCTCGACGACATCCTCGTCGTTGCCCCCTACAACGCGCACGTGGCGTGCTTGGAGCAAGCCCTCCCCGAGGGGGCTCGCGTCGGAACTGTGGACAAGTTCCAGGGACAGGAGGCGCCGGTGAGCATCTTTTCGATGGCCACGTCGAGCACGGAGGACCTGCCTCGCAACCTCGAGTTCCTGTACAGCATGAACCGGCTCAACGTGGCGGTCTCGCGCGCGCGCTGCCTCTCGGTGCTCGTGTGCTCGCCGCAGCTCTTGCGCGCGCGCTGTCACACACCCGAGCAGATGCGCTTGGTCAACGCCCTCTGTCGCTACCAGCAGATGGCCCAGCCGTGGGATCCCGGCGCGACACCGGTCGCCGCGCCGCCCGCCCAGCAACTCCCGCTTCTCATGGCCACTATGCTGCCCGCATGACAGATCAGCAGGTGAAACCGCAGCTGCGCCATACAGTGGAGGCCGCTCGAGACAAGGAGCGCGTCCTGGCCGAACTCTGCGACGACACGCCGGCGGGAGTCGATGGACGGTGGACGGCGAAGGACCACGTCGCGCATCTGAGTTCGTGGCGCGAGCACGCGGCGCGCGTCCTCGACGCGGCGGTGCACGGTGAAGACCTCGCCGAGGACTTCGAGATCGACACGGAGAACGCGCGCACATACGCCACGTATCGCGATAGCTCGCCGCATGACGTGCTGGCGGCCGCGAGCGCTTCGTATGACCAACTGCTTGCCGCCATCGACGCGACCACGGAAACGGTGCTGCAGCGCAAGCGGAAGGGCCGGCCGGGCTCCGTGTGGATGGTCGTGCCCGGCAACGGACATGCGCATGTCGGTCAGCACGTGAGCCAGTGGCAGCTGGAACAGGGTGACGAGAACGCCGCGGTGCAGACAGCGCTATGGGTTCACGGGCTGGATCTGCTGTTCACCGACTCGCACAGTCAGGCGGTGGCCGACTACAACCTCGCGTGCTTCTATGCGCGCGCCGGTCGCGCCGAAGACGCGATTCCGCTCCTGCGCGCCAGTCTCGAAAAGGGCGACGCGAGCCTCACCGAGTGGGCGCGCGAAGACACCGACCTCACGGGAATCCGCGACCGTCCAGAGGTGATCGCGCTGCTTGGCGCGTAACCAACGCGGATCAACCCGTCGGCGTCGGTCAGCGCTGCAGCTCATCCACGAAGAGGGTCTGCATCGCACGACCGATGGGCCCACGCGAGTCGTACAACGCGCTCTCGGCAATGCCCACACCGTGACGGCTGACGTGCGTGGCCGCGTCGAGGCAGATCCATTCGCCCTCCGGCTGGCGATACAGGTACGCGGCGAGGTCGGTGTTGATGTACAGGAACCGTCCCCACTCCAGCGCGGAGCCCACGCCGTTGCCGAAGTCCGCGGCAGCGAGCACACGCATGAGCGGTGACGGTTCCTCGTCCTCGACGACCGGGCGGCGCAGGCGGATCCACACCGTCGACGGTCCCGTCTCCCAAAAGGAACCGCTGACGAATCGCAGCTCAACCCCGGTTCGGTGGAACGCGGGTTCGTCGCTCTCGGGCTCGAGCGACGCGCCCACCTCGGGCCCGTTGAACGGCAACCCCCACTCTTCAGGGATGCCGTCTCCCAGATCGGTGTGACGGATCCGCCAGGCGCGGGCACGGCAGAGCTCGTCGTCGCCGGCATGCAGCGATCCGCTCACCAGCTGCACGCGGCGTCCAGGGCGTTCGATGCGCGCGCTTACGGTGAGCGGCGTCAGTGGGACGGGCCGGAGGATCTCGATCGTGAACCGAGCGATCGCCATGGGTGTCTCGGCAGGCAGCGACTCCATCGCGCGGGCAAGCAGCGCGGCAGGCGCGCCGCCGTGCTGCGCGCCGGGCGCCCATGGACCCCGCGTGTGCTCAGACGGTATGAACCGATCGCCATCGCGCGCGTACAGTGCGGCTGCCACGGCGCGTCATGGTGAGGCAAGGATCGATCGGCCCGCCTGATACGCTGCCTTGCGATGGCGACCCGCCACATCACGATTCGCGCTGGCGAGTTCACCTTCGACGCGCTGGCCGCTGGCCCGAGCGACGGTGAGCTCGTACTGCTCCTGCATGGCTTCCCGCAGTCGGCGGAGGAATGGCGGGGCGCGCTGCAGACACTCGGCGACGCCGGCTACCGCGCCGTCGCGCCCAACCAGCGAGGCTATTCGGCGGGTGCGCGTCCGGAGGGCGTGCCCGCATACCGCATGAGCGAGGTGAGCGCCGACGTCCTGGCGATCGCGCGCGAGCTTGGACGCACGCGCTTCCACCTCATCGGGCACGACTGGGGCGGCACCGTCGCGTGGGCGGTGGCCGGGGAGAATCCTTCGGCTGTGGCCTCGCTGACGGTGGTCGCCACGCCCCATACCGCAGCGATGGGGAAGGCGCTGCAGGGAACGAACCAGCGCGCACGGATGGCGTACATCCCGGTGTTGCGCGCGCCCATGGTTGCCGAGACGCTGATGCGCGCCGGTGGCGGCGCGTTGCTCGAGTCGCTGTTGACCATGACCGGGCTCAGCCGAGCCCACGCCAAACGCGACGTCCGCAACATGCTTGCCCTGGGACCGACCGGGCCGCTGAACTGGTACCGCGCTATCGGTGGCGCAACGCGTCCGCAGGCCACGCCGATCGAGGTGCCCACGCTCTACATCTGGGGCGACCGTGACGTTGCGTTCGGACGCGAGGCGGCCGAGGCCACCGAGGAGTACATCACCGGCCCATACCACTTCGTCGAGCTGACCGGCGCATCGCATTGGATTCCCGACGAGCATTGGGACGACGTCCAGGACCTTGTTCTCGAGCACCTGCGTGAGCACCCGGTGGGAAAAACGCGCGCGTTGACGTGAGCCTGATCGAGGTCACGGGTACTGCGCTCCGCGACTCGTGGCGCGACGATTCGATGCCCCCGGTGGAACGCGTGCGCCCGGGACTCTGGTCGATACCGGTCCCCATCCCGAGAAACCCACTGCGCTACGTGATCGTCTACGCGCTGGAACTCGACGACGGCGTCGCGGTCATCGACACCGGCTGGAGCACCGATGAAGCGTGGACCGCGCTCACCGGCGGGCTGCGCACCGCAGGGTTCGCAGTCACCGACGTGCGTGCGGCGCTGATCACACATATCCACCCAGATCACTACGGGCTGGCCGGCCGCCTGCGCGAGGAGTCGGGCGCATGGGTGGCCCTGCATCCGGCTGACGCGGCGCTGCTGCCGGCGCGCTACGGCATCGGCATCGACACGCTGATTGCGGGGATGCGCAACCTCCTCCGAGAGTGCGGGGTGCCGCCGGAGGTGCTCGAGGAGCTCACCGGCGCCTCGATGGGCATTCGCGAGTTCGTCGCGCTGGCCGAGCCCGACGTCCTGCTGGAGGACCGGGCGCGCATCGACCTCCCCGGCTGGGACCTCGTCGCGCTGCACACGCCGGGTCATTCCCCCGGTCACGTCTGCTTCTACGACCGTGAGCGGCGCCTGCTCATCAGCGGAGACCATGTGCTGCCCCGCATCAGCCCCAGCATCACGGTCCACGCGCAGCAGACGGGCAACCCGCTCGCCGACTTCTTGGACGCGCTCATGTCAGTGCGCGGCCTCGGCGTGGACGAGGTGCTGCCCGCGCACGAGTGGCGGTTCCGCGGCCTCGACGCCAGGGTGGACGAGCTTGTCGAGCACCACGAGCGGCGTGCAGAGCAGACGTCGGCGCTGATCCGTGCCGCACCGGGCGCGACCTGCTGGGAGGTGACCCGGCAGCTGACCTGGTCGCGCGACTGGGACGAGATCACGGGGTTCATGCGGCGTGCCGCGGTGGGCGAGACGCTGGCTCACCTCGTGCTCCTCGAGAGCCGCCACCGGGTGCGCCGGGAGGCGTCAGGCGGACCGGTCCGCTGGTACCCGGCCGCCGCGGCCTGACCGCGTGCCCATCACGCACTGAGCCCGAACAGCTCGCGCAGCTGCGTGGCCAGGGCATCGCCGGTCAACGCGCCAAGCCTCACATCGCGGAGGGCGCCGGACGCGTCGTAGAAGGCGGTCACGGGCATGCCGGGGATCGTCGCCAGTGCGTCGCGCAACCCGCTCTGCTGGCTGCCGCCGGTGTCGCGGGCCAGTGGCCAGGCTGTGATGCCCGTCTGCCGGGCAAAGGCGGGCCCGTCGCCGTTCTCCTCGGAATCCACACCCACGAAGGCCACCCTGCCGCCGAGCTGGCGCGAGACGGCGAGGAACTCGGGGAGCTCGCTGCGGCATGGCGTACACCACGAGGCGAAGAAGTCGACGACCAGCGGCTTTCCCCGGAAGTCCGCCAGCGAGACGGTGCCTGAGCCCTGGAGGCGCGACAGCGTCCACGCGGTTGTGCTGGTCGAGGTCGCCGGCTCCGGCGCCGCCGTGGTGCGGGTCACCACGATGACGAGCAGGGCAACGACCCCGGCGACTGCCACTGCCACCGCCGTGCGCAAGCGCGTTCCGCTTGCCCCGGAGGGAGGCATCAGGCTCCGCGGGATCACGGCCGCCCGCGGGCTGGGGGTAGCCAAACGAACGTCGCGGTCGCAGTCGCGGTGAAGCCGCGTAGCCGCCAGGTCACGGAGTTGTTGTGCTCCGGTCGAAGCGATTGCCCGCCTTGATACTCGAGATCAAACAACCATGGTGTGTTGGGGACCGAATTCTTGACCGCGCCGCGCATCCTGATCGCCGACGACGAACCGCGTCTCTTACACATCGTGGCCATGTATCTGACCATGGAGGGCTTCGATGTGAGCTGCGCGCCGGATGGTGACGTCGCTCTGAGCCTCCTCGAGAACGAGACCTTCGACCTGGCGATCCTCGACGTCATGATGCCCGGCTGCGATGGTATCGAGGTGTGCCGCCGGGTCCGCGCTGACGACCGGACCCACGCCCTGCCGGTGCTGGTTTTCACCTCGCTGTCGTCGGACGCGGATGTCGAGCGGGCGCGTCTGGCCGGAGCCAACCACATGGTCACCAAGCCGTTCAGCCTTCCCGGGCTCGGAGCGGTCATCCGCCAGCTCTTCAGCGAAGCCGAGGTGGCCACAGCATGAACACCCCCCTCATGAGAACTTGCCTCTTGCGCGCCTGTGGTGAGTTTGAGACGATTGACGCGGCGCGTTGGTTAGCCTGTGTTAGCCCCTTCATTGAGGGGGATCGAGGGGGTAGAGGAGATGGATATGGAAGGGCCTAGAGCATTGCAGCTGGCCAACGCGCCGATTCGCCTTGATGACCATTGCAACGTGGAAGGCTGCGCCGAGGAGAGCGGCATCCGCTGCAACTACGTGGACTGGCGCGGCAAGCCCTGCCGCACGTCCTGGTGCTTCGCGCACTGGAAGCTGGTCCGAGGCAAGCCATACTGCCGCCGCCATGCGACGGTCATCGAAGCACTCGACGGTGAGAGTGCTGTCGGCGGGCTGCCCGACCTGACCACCCGCGCCGCCTCGCTGGCCGGCTGGATGGGACGGGAGCTGGAAGCCCCGGTGCGCGGTGTGCTCCAGGCGGTCGCTGCCGGAGAGGGCGCGCGCGTGATCAGCGAACCGCTGCGGCCGGCGCTCACCCCGGGAGCGGGACGGCGCTGGCAGCGCGCCTGGACCCTCGCCGACGACTCCGGCGTCCTCAATCGCGTCAGCGTCGAGGTCGAGGAACACGACGACTCAGAGGTGATCGTGCGCGTCGACGGCAAGGTGATCGGACAGGGCATTCCTCCCTGGATCCAGAGCGGTGGCGCCAGCGAGCCCGAGCGTCGGGAGTTTCGCAACGCGATCGCGCGATCCATCGAACTGGTCCTGACCGGCCGGGAGCTCGTCCGGGTCTTCTGACCGGCTAGTCCTCGGGATGGGCGGCCAGCTGGTGGTGCTGCTCCAGGTACTCGCGCACCGCAAGCAGCGCCGCGATGCCGTCACCGACCGCGCTGCCCAGCTGCTTCGTTGAGCCGCGGCGAACGTCGCCGGCGCAGAACACTCCTTGCAGCGACGTCCTGAATCCGCCCTTGTCGTCGACAAAGCCACGCGCGTCGAGGTCCACGCTGCCCCGGAGAAATCCCGTGTTGGGGTCCAGCCCGATGAAGACGAAGGCTGCCTGCGGCGTGAACGTCTGCTCCTCGCCGGTGGAGCGGTCACGCACGACAACCGCCTCCAATTTGCCCTTCCCGCGCAGCTCGACGATCTCCGTGTTGAGGTGCACCACGAAGTGCGGGTCGTTGTTCACCTTGTCCTGCAGTAGCCGGGACGCGGTGAGCTGAGCGTCGCGCTGCACGACCCGGATCCGCTTGGCGAACTTGGTGAGATACATCCCCTCCTCGAGCGCCGAGTTTCCGCCACCGATGACTAGAAGCTCGTCGGCCCCGCGGTAGAAGGGCCCGTCGCACGTGGCGCAGAAGTGCACGCCGGCTCCGATCAGATCGTCCTCGCCGGGTACACCGAGGCGCCGGTACGACGAGCCGGTCGCGATCAGCGCGGCATGCGCCGACACCTCCTGACCGCCGGCGAGATGCAGGCACACATCGCCCGCCTCGAACTTGTCGAGGTCGATCGCAGTGACGCTGACCGCGCTCAGCAGCTCCACGTCATAACGGCGCGCCTGCGCGATGAAACGCTCGGCCAGATCGCCGCCGCCGACGCCCTCTGGAAACCCTGGGTAGTTGTCGATCTTCTCCGTCACGCCGGCCTGCCCGCCCAGCCCGCTGCGCTCGACGATGAGGCAGTCGATGCCTTCGCGTGCGGCATAGATGGCGGCGGACAACCCAGCCGGGCCCCCGCCCACGATGACGAGGTCGTACGAGCGCCGCTTGGCTTCGAGGTGAAGCCCGAGCTTGCGCGCCAGATCTTCGTTGGTGGGTTCGAGCAGGTGGCTCCCGTCGCCGAAGACGATGGTCGGGATCGTGCGGCCGCCGCCCTGCAACTCCTCGACGATTCGCATGCCGGCGGCGCTCTCATCGATGTCGACCCACTCGTACGGCACGCGCTGCTCTGCGAGAAATCGCTTGGCGCGCTTGCAGTCAGGACACCAGGGGGCGCCGTACACGGTGATGTCAGCCACGCGGTTTCCTCACGATTCAGCGCAGGGCGTCGAGGATGTCGGACACGCCGTTGAGCTCGCCCAGAAAGCGCTTGACGATGTTGCCGTGCTGATCGATGACGATCGTCGTCGGTGGCGCGGACACGTCGTATGCCGCGGCAATCTGCTCGTCCCCGTCGTTGATGCTTCTGTAGGCGACCGCGTAATCGTGGTCGTACGCGATAGCGGCGGCGTTGTCGTCGCGCATGTCGACCCCCAGGAAGATGACTCCCCGCGCGGCGTACTTCGAGTAGAGCTTGTTGAGTTCGGGCTGTTCGGCGCGGCAGGGACCGCACCACGATCCCCAGAAGTCGAGCACCACGGCGTGGCCGCGCACCGACGCCCAGGAAAACGGCGCGCCTGTAATGGTCGCCGCGTTGATGGAGGGCGCAAGGCTGGGGCCGCCCGGCGACGTGTACGGACCCTGGGCGAGGCCCTGCTGCAGGCCGCAGGACGCAAGGGCTGCGACGGTCGCCAGCGCCACCGCGGCGCGCGCCGCTCTGTGCACAACCACGGCCCCATCCTAGAGCGCGGTCAGGGGCGAGGCGTCTCGGCAACGACGCGGTAACGGTCGAGAGCCATCCGTGTCGGAGCGGCGAGACGCACCGATAATCGCGTCATGGTGGCCGCCCGAAACGATCGGAACACGCCGGCAGGGGCCGTCCTCACACCCGCGACCGACCCCGCGGTGTCTCGACTTGATCGCCACGTTCGCGAGTTGCAGCGGTTGCTCGACGAGGAGCGCCAGCGCGTCCAACGGCTCACCGAGCTCAATGAGTCGAAGAGCCACTTCCTCAGCCTCGCGTCGCACGAGCTCCGCGGTCCGCTGACCGTGCTCACCGGTCACCTGTCACTTCTGGAGAGCGGCGCGTTCGGCCCGGTTCCCGAGAGCTTCATCAGCCTTCTGCCGTTGCTCAACATCCGCCTCGCGGAGATGGAATCGTTCATCAACGCGATGCTCGAAGCGTCGCAGCTCGAGGACCATACCCTCCATCTGCTGCGGGCGCCTGTGGACGTCCAGGACATCGTGGCTGAGGCTCTGCAGCGCAACGAGCTCTTCCTGCAGCCCGAGCAGCACATCTCGCTGCTCGCCCCGGAAACCGCGATCGTGGTGAACGTCGACCGCGCGCGCATGGTCCACGCGGTCGGCAACCTGGTGCACAACGCGATCAAGCACTCGGTCCGCCACACCGACGTGCGCGTGGCAATCACCGCGATGGACACCAGCGTGTCTGTCAGCGTGAGCGACGACGGCATCGGCATCGCGGGTCCCGACCTGCCCATCCTGTTCACGCGCTTCGGGCGCGTCCGCACCGACCCGGCTGTCGGCCACATCTCCGGCACCGGCCTGGGGCTCTACCTGGCGCGCGAACTGACACGGGCCCACGACGGCGACATCACGGTCGTGTCGGAGCCTGGGTCCGGCTCGACATTCACGTTGACTTTGCCCCGCACGGCCTGAAGCACGACGGGCGTGGTCTGCGCGGCGTAGGCAGTCTCCTTCGGGATACGCCGTCGGGCCCCCGCTGGGGCCCGCGGCCCGCGTGTCGTCCGGAGGCGCATCGGCTGTCTTCTTCGGGAGTCGCGGTCGGAACCCCGCTGGGGTCCCGCCGCTCGCCCTCGCCTCGCCCTGCGCTCCGACTACGGGCGGGCTCGGCTGCGAGACGCTCCCTGCGAAGACAGCCAACGCCCTCTCAGACCAAACGCGGTGCGTTCATGGCGTGAAGGCGACGTCCTCGAGAATCTCGCGACCGAGGGTCACATCTCCTTCGATGACAACTCTGTCGCGGGCGGTCGGGTCGTCCGCGCGGCCGCAGCCGAGAACCGTGAGCGTGTTCAGGTCGAGGCGCAGCGTGACCGTTGCGTCGGACGATTCGTCGCTCACGCGGGCCTTGTGGCCGGTGAACTGGATCCAGCGCTGGGCCGCGCCCGGGCCGGTGATGTCCAGGAGGACGACGGTCCCCTCCGGCACGTCGATGCGCTGGGCTGCACGGCCGCCGACACCGCGAGCGAGCAGCTCGCGCGAGTGCAGTCCGGCAGGGCCGTCGAAGCCGCCGGGCTTGCCCACGGCGCGACGGATGTCCTGCTCGTGTGACCATAGGTCGAAGACGCGGGTGGTCAAGTTGCTGCGCAGCTTGGTGATGCCGAAGATTCCGATGGCGTCGGTTTCAAGCTGGTCGTCCTGCACGGCGTCCAGCTCCTGCAATCTGATCCCAGCGACGTCGCGATATTCGGCGAGCAGATCGGCTAGCGGCCAGGGACGCCGATAGTCGACGCCGATTTCCGTCACCTCGGCCAGTCCTGGGCGCACGTGGGCGAGGCTGCCAGAGACCGTATGGGCCGGCTGCTCCCTGCCGATGAGGAACGACTCGACCGCAGAGACATGGGCGACGATGTCGCGCACCGTCCAGCCGGGGCAGCCGGTCGGGTGATCCCACGAGTCGGAGTCGAGAGGCGCGACCAGCGTCTCGATCTCGCCCAGCGTCTCCCTGTATCCGGCGCGGAATGCGTCCGCCGTGCGCATCAGAGCGTCGGGCATAACCCGCCGAGGGTATCGCGTTGCCGACAATCGCCGAAGCTATGAGCGCGCGATTCACGGCCGAGAACTCCGCCGGCTTCACCGCGCCGGCTGGCATGACTGCGGTGCCGGTGGTGCTCGCGCCGCTGTCGGGCCGCTTGCACGTGCTGCTCGTGCAGCGAAGCGAAGAACCCTTCGCGGGTACGTGGGTGCTGCCCGGCGGCTTCATGAGCCCGGGCGAGCGGCCCGAGGAGACGGCCCAACGCAAGCTCACAGAGAAGACTGGGGTTGGCGCCGTCTACCTGGAGCAGCTGCAGTCGTACGCGGACCCGGCGCGGGATCCGCGCGGATGGATTCCCATCGTCGCGTACCTGGCGCTGATCGATGCAGCGGTGTTGCGCGCGGACGAGCGCGGCGCGCGCTGGTTTCCAGTGGACGAGCTTCCCCATGTCGGCTTCGACCACGCGGCCATCGTCGGCGACGCGGTCGAGCGGCTGCGCGGCAAGCTCTGGTGGTCCAACATCGCGGTCGGTCTCCTGCCCGAGCGATTCACCATGCCCCAGGCGCGGCGCGTGTTCGAAGCCATCAGCGGCGCGGCGTACGAACCGTCGAATTTCCGGCGCGAGCTGGAGCAATCGGGTCTGGTGCGCGCGACCGGGCGCGTCGCCAAGGGCGGGCCGGGGCGGCCCGCGGCGCTGTACGAGTTTGTCGACCGGCGTCCGGCTTGGAGCCTGCGTCGCTCCCGCACGCCGGCGACGAAGCGGCGCCGATCCTGAGCGGCACGCGCGCTCACGCGAGTCCAAACAGCCGGCCGCGCTAGCGGAACTCTGAGGGAGAGCCTCAACCCCGGCAGCGTAAACTGACCGCCAAGCATCAATCTTGAGGAAGGCACGTCATGGCTCAAGCCGCCAGCACGCGGGAATTTGTGATCCCGCAGATGCCGAATTTCTCGTCGCTCGACGAGGAGCGAACCTACCGCAAGCAGCGCCTCGCCGCAGCCTTGCGACTCTTCGCCCTCTACGGGTTCGACGAGGGTGTGGCCGGCCACATCACGGCGCGCGACCCGGAGTTCGCCGACCGGTTCTGGGTGAATCCGTTCGGCATGTACTTCGGGCACATCAAGACGAGCGACCTCATCTGCGTCAACCACCTGGGTGAGGTCGTCCACGGCGACCGGCCCGTGAACGCCGCGGCATTCACCATCCACTCGCAGGTACACGACATCCGGCCCGACGTCGTCGCCGCAGCGCACGCCCACTCGCCCTCCGGGAAGGCGTGGTCGTCGCTGGGCAGGCCGCTGGACGCGATCACGCAGGATGCATGCGCATTCTTCGAGGACCAGGCGCTGCTCGACGACTACACCGGCGTGGTGGTCGACATCGAGGAAGGCCGGCGCATTGGCCGCACGCTCGGCCAGCACAAGGCGATCATCCTGCGCAACCACGGCCTGCTCACGGTCGGCAAGACCGTTGACGAGGCCGCGTGGTGGTTCATCACCATGGAGCGCTCCTGCCAGGCGCAGCTCGCCGCGGAAGCTGCGGGCACCCCGGTGATCATCGACGAGGACAACGCGATGTCCACGTACAACGTCGTCGGCACGAGCATTGCCGGATGGTTCAGCTTCCAGCCGCTGTACGACCGGATCGTCCGCGCGCAACCCGACCTTCTCGACTGATTCCGTGGTGGACCTGACAGCGCAACGGTGCGTTGCGTGCAGCGGTACGACGCCGCCACTGACTCCGGAAGAGCTGGCCGAGCTCCGGTCGCAGGTCTCGGACGAATGGCACATCGGTGACGGCACGCGGCTCGTCCGGCACTTCAAGTTCAGGAGCTTCGCCGCTGCGTTCCAGCGTGCGCGGGAGATTGCCGATATCGCCGAAGCCGAGGGACACCATCCGGATCTCTGCATGGGCTGGGGCTACTTGGACGTCGCGCTGACCACCCACGCGATCAAGGGACTGACGCGCAACGACTTCATCGTCGCGGCGAAGATCGACGCACTCACAGTGTGATCCAGCGCGTCCCCCAAAACGCCGGGCTTGGGGCAGGATAGTGCCGCCGGGCACTGACAACTCCTGACCTGCCCGCGCTTTTTGGAGACGACGGATGACCGATCAAACCCTGCCGGCACCGCACCCGTCGCGTGTCGGCGAGCTGTTCAATCACAGCCCCGTAAAGCGGCTCGAAGAGCTGCGCAGGGGAAGGCCGGCGCAGACCGGCCAGATGCGCGTGGGGTGGAACGGCAAGATCGGGCTGTTCATCACCGGCATCGTGGGCACGATGTGGGCGGCGTACATCTTCACGGTGATCGCGCTGATCAGCTTGCCGTCGGCACTGAGCACCGGAAACATCATCATCATCATCAGCTGGATAGCGCAGACCTTCCTCCAGTTGGTGCTGTTGCCGATAATCATCGTCGGCCAGAACATCCAGGGCGCAGCCTCCGACAAGCGCGCCGCCGACACCTACAAAGACGCCGAGGCGATCCTCGAGCAGTGCGTGCAACTGCAGCAGCATTTGATGGCGCAGGACAAAATCCTCGACGACGTGCTCGCGCACCTTCACGAGGAGGCGGCGGCGGCGAGCTGAGGTCTCGCGCCTCAGGTGCTTGAGGGACGCTCCTCGAGCGTTGCGTGCAGCATCAACGTCTGACCCCCGCGCTTGATGGTCAACGTGATGCTCTGACCGACCTGCTTGCTCTGGATCAGGCCGCCCAACGTCTGTCCGTTGTCGATGGCCACGTTGTCGATGGCGACGAGGATGTCGCCGGTCTGCACGGTGGCCTGCGCCGCCGGCGTGTTGGGGCTCACCGTGGTGATGAGCACACCTGCACCGTTGAATCCGCGTCCGGCCTCGATGGCGCTGATGGCGTCGAGGTAGCCGATACCCAGGAACGGATGCTGCACTTTCTGATGGGCGATCAGGGCGCTCGCCACCTGGCGGGCGAGGTCACTCGGAATGCTGTAGCCGATGTTGGTCGAGTTGCCCGCTATCGCCACGTTGACCCCGACCACACGACCCTCCACATCGGCGAGCGGGCCGCCGCTGTTGCCGGGGTTTATCGACGCGTCGGTTTGCAAGACGTCCTCGAGGGTCTCGCTCGAGCTCGCGTTCTCACCACTCGCGCTGATGGTGCGGTGCAGCGCGCTGATCACCCCGGATGTGACTGAGCTCTGGTTGCCCAGCGGGCTGCCGATTGCGATGACCGTCTGACCGACCGAGAGCTGCGCGGAGTCGCCGAAGGTGGCCAGCGGGAGAGATCCGCTCGGCACGCTCACAACGGCGAGGTCGTCAAGCGTGTCGGTGCCCACGAGGGTAGCGGTGAACGCGGCGCCGTCCGGCATCACCAGGTGAAGATCGTTGGATCCCGTCACGACGTGGTTGTTGGTCACCAGGTAGCTGGTGCTCCCGGTGTTGGCGATGACGAACCCGCTGCCGAGGCTGGCGCCGGTTGAGGATCCGCCCTGGCGGGCGATGATCGTCCCCACCGCCGGGACCAGCGCCTTGGCCACACCCACGGTGTTGTTGGTGGGCACCTTCACCGGCGTCATGTCGACCGCGATGTGGACGGTCGAGCTCGTGTCACTCAATCGCGTCGCTCCATACGCGACCCCACCGCCGACAACCAGGCCTATGACGAGCAGCGCGGCCCCGCGCACGCCCAGCCTGGGCCCGGGCGGCGACGAGCCGGGATGCGGCGGTGGCGCCGGGACCGCGAACGAGTCTTCATAGCCGAGGTGGGTCGGCGGCGCGCCCGGCACGGGGGGCGCCTCGTGATAGGTCGGCAGTGGGGTGTTCTCGATTTCGGTCATGGTGCGTGAGGTGGGCGTGCGCGGCGCCTACGGTCCTGCGGTGACAACCATATACGTGCGCGTACGGCCGACCGCGTGCCCGAGCTGACCTGCGCCCTCGGCCCCGATAGCGCGGGTGCAGTCCTGACTGCGGCGCTGAGGCGGGCAACCACCAGCATCGACGCCGCTGTCTACGAGGTCGGGCCCTCCTACCGGTGGGCCTTCGTCGACGCCGCAAGGCGCGGGAGACGCGTGCGGCTGCTCCTCGACGCCCACGCGTCCGACGGCAACGCAGCCACCGCGGTACGGGTCCAGGCGGCGGGCGGCGCGTGCCGCGTTCTCGGCAGCGACAGGAGGGCGTCGCACTGGAAATTGCTCGCGGTCGACCACCACGCGATCGCCGTCGGGAGCGGCAATCTGATCTGGCGTGACGCTCCCCGGGACCCAGGCGGCCGGGTGCCGCCGGATGCCCAGCCCCTTCACGGCACGCGGGAGTGGTGGGCGGTGGTCGAGCACCACGATGAGGTCGAGAACACGGCCCTTCGCGCCTTCGATACGGCGTGGCGCGAGTCGTCGGCGCCACCGCCGCGTTGGCGTACTGCGGGACCCGAGGTGGCGCCGGAGGCCGCTGTCGGGACGCCTCGACCCCAGGTCGCGCCGCTCGTGCTGTCCGTCGAGCGCTCGAGTCTTGGCCTCCTTACGGGGGCGTCTGAAGTGGCGAAGGAGCTTGGCGGCCTGATCGAGGGTGCGAGGCAGCGGCTCTTCATCACC
>DATMRA010000194.1:0-4855 GCA_035566535.1 Candidatus Acidiferrales bacterium
CGGCTTCCTCCAGCTGGCGAATGGTGAGGTCGTACTTCTCGGTGGTGAATGAACTCGGTGTGAACTCCAACAACATGGCCATGCGGGGGTCTCCTTTCTGTCTTCACTCGCCACGAACGCAGCAAAGCTGCTTCTAATGACTGAACAAAGTTATGAACCTAGAGGCATACCCGTTGCGTGGCCGCTCCAAACGCGAAGCTAAGCTGCAGGAGGGCCACTCGATCCTCAGTGAACTCCGAGACGTGCTTGCCGACCAAGTCCTCGGGCCGCGTCCCGCGGTGCTCGTAGCAACCACACAATCGGTGGGACCGTCACGCGCGGGTCGCGATCGGACGTAACTCGCGTGTGCGCTGGGTCACAAGGGGCGCGCCCTCTGCAGGTACAAGGCGTCTAGAGTCGTCTATCAGGTCAAGGGAACGTTGGCCGCCCTTCAGGGAGAAGATGCGAGCGCAAGCGGGGCGGGGGGCTCAGCGACGACGTTGCGGCCTCACGCCGGAGCTCCTGGCCTGTCGCTGGACACTCCTGTTGCCGTACCGGGAGCGAGCAATCGCCGCACTTCACCAGCGGTACGGGGAGTTCGCCGACGCTGAGGACCTCGTGCACGAAGCCATGCTGCACGTCGTTCAGCTCCCGGATCTCGAGGAGCACCGCGTCGGTGGTCTGCTGCTCGTCGTGTCGGATCGGCTGGCCATCGATCGCCACCGTCGCCGGCGGCGCGAACATGCGGCGGCATTCCGCCTCAGCGTTCAGGTCGGACCAGCGCCGGAGGAGTTGGCGATCGATCGCGCTGAGGCGACGCGTCTCGCGCGGTTGCTGAATTCGCTCTCAGAAAGGGAGCGGGTCGCGATATTGGGCCGGGCCAACGGTTTCGCACCGTATGAGACGGCGGAGCTTCTCGGCGTCTCGGCCAAGAGCATGCACCTGGCGCTTTCGCGAGCTCGAGCAATCCTCAAGGCATCGAGCAGTGCGGCGCCATTGCCGTTGTTGCTGTGGTTGCGCGCACGGGCGTCATCGACCCGGCGGTCGCTGCAACCGCTGGCAGTGGCGGGACTGGGATTGGCTGTGTCGGTCGGGATCTTGCAGAACGCAGTCTGGGCGCCCGACCAGCGCAATGCTGCGCCCTCTCTTGCACCGCAACACATTCACCTGGACGCGACTTCGACTCCAGCACCACCGCGGCAGCCGCAGTCACCGGCGCGAACTGTTGCCGCTCCGCCCCCTTCGTGGAGCGCGACATCAGCGCCGGCAGGTTCCCTTCCGTCGACCACCAACACCACCACAACCGTCGCTGCGGTCAACCTCAACGGCCAGGCCACTGGACACGGGCAGTTGATCAGCGTCACCCACTCCAATCCAAACGAAAGCTTCTTGCAGAGCCTGCAAGCGTGTCTCCAACCCGGAGCGATCTCGCTCAATCCGCAGAACGCCGGCTGTAGCAAGTAGGCGCGCCGCCTTCTCAGGAGAGAAGCGACCCCCTCGTTCGTATTATTTGTATGGGCCTTATCGGCTTGTCGGTTGGCGCGCTCATCGCCTGGAGTGGTCCGTCGCCCCCTGCGGTAGCCGCCGCGAGCTCGGTTCCGCCGACCACCACGTGCGTGAATGTGGGTCCATTCACGCCACCGTTTGCCCCGATGGTTGTGGGGCCCTATCGGGTGTGCATACCATCCCCGTAGGAACGGCAAACGCAGGCTACCGATTGGCCGGCAGATGACCGTTCCCCGCGACATCTGGGAACGGCTGATCGAGGGTGCCGCCGTCACGAACACGGCAGCAGGCGACGCCATCTATCGCGCGGGCGAGGTGCCGCGGCCCACCGCCGTACTGTCTGGCACTGTTCGCGTGTTCCTGTTCACCACCGCGGGCCGCCAGGTCACGATCCGCTTTGCGGGACCAGGCGAATTGATCGGTCTGGCCGGCTACCTCACCAGCAACGAGACATCGGAAGCCCACGCCGTGACCGACGTGCGCGCGGCGATCCTGTCCGTCGACCACATCCACGAGATGGGCCGCGACGAACCGGAGATCCTCTGGGCACTGGCGCGCGATGCCGCAACCAGTGCCGTCGATGCGTTGAAGCGTATGGCCGACGCGACGACCGAGCCGCTGACAGTGCGGGTCGCGCAGCATCTGCTCGACCTCGCGACAGCGGCGCCGGACGGCAGCATCGTCGCTCCGGTCAGTCACCAGGTGCTCGCTGAAGCCACGGGAACAGCGCGTGAGGTCGTGACCCGCACGCTGCGCGGCTTCCGGACCCAGGGTCTCGTGGAGACGCGGAAGGGCCGCATCGTCATCACGGATCCTGCGCGCCTCACGCGAGTCGCGACGCGCTCTGCGCACCAACAAGGCCCGCTCGAGACCGATATCAGCTGAAAGATGTTGCCGCTGCGGCGTTTCGTTCGTCGCCCGTTGCCGGTACGTGACGAGCGCTGTACGGTGCAGTACTGACCCCAGTACGCGGCTGCCCAATACTGCGACTCGAGACGCGTTGGGGCGTGCTCTCGGCAAGCGTGGATGGGACAAGACAGAAGGAATCGGTGCGGCCGGGCTGCGGTGATCCCTTGGAGGTTCTCCACCCATGGCCGTCGAGTTCTTCACCCGCAGACGCATTCGCGTGCTCTCACTCCTGGTCTGCGGCGCGGCAGTGATCGCCGGCGCGTGGCCGGCGGCTGCGTTCGCGGCGACCCAGCCGAGGCTGGGAACAGCGCTCAACTTCACCGTCCTCGCCGCATCGACCATCACGAACACGAACTCGCCGACTGTGATCACCGGAAATCTGGGACTGAGCCCGGGAACCTCGGTCACAGGATTCCCTCCGGGCGTCGCGACCGGTGTGAAGGAAATCCACAACGCAACGGCGCTGCAGGCGCAGAACGACCTGGCGACGGCGTACAACGACGCGTTCACGGCCACGTCGACTGCCGACCTCACCGGCCAGGACCTTGGCACCAAGAACCTGGGCCCCGGCGTCTACACGTTCAGCTCGTCAGCCCAGTTGACCGGCGTCCTCACTCTCACGGGCAGCGGCGTGTACATCTTCAAGATCGGCAGCACGCTCACCACGGCGAGCAACGCTGTGGTTCAGGTCACCGGTGGCGCGCAGGCGTGCTCCGTCTGGTGGCAGATCGGCACCTCGGCGACTCTGGGCACAGGTACGCAGTTTCAGGGCAACCTCATGGCAAGTGCCAGCATCACCATGAACACCGGCGCCAATATCCTCACCGGGCGTGCAATGGCGCTGAACGCAGCGCTCACGCTGGACGACAACCGCGTCAGCCCGCCGGCCGGCGCGTGTGCCGCCGGGACGGGAGCGACCCCCACACCCTCTACGACGGGCACAACACCCGTGCCTACCACGGGCGCCGGCAATCCCAATGCGCTGCTTCTTGTTGTCGGCGTTGTGATGATCGTGGGTGGTCTCACCGTAGCCCTCGGACGCAGGCGTTCAAATCGCCATACGCCCGGCCCGGTCTGATAGTCAGCTCTCGGAGGGGCCGCGCGCGAACCCATAGCTGATCAGGATCAGCTGCCAGATGGTTTCGAGTTCCGCCTCGTCGCGCGGCCCGAAGAGCATTACGAGTGTGGGTGGCGCTATGCCACGGCTGGCGAGTGGGTGCGACTCCGCCCATCCCTTGCTGATCGCTTCAGCCACGGTCTCCGCCGGCAGCATGGCGTGCAGGCTGCCGTCTCGGGCGCCATGCAGATGGGCGAACTCGGTGCCAACCATGTACGCATTGGCAGGACCGTGAGCGATGTCTTGATCGAGATGCAGCGCGCGTGTCTCGGGAAGCGAAACGTTGCTCTGACCCGCGCGCACGCCCTTCAAACCGGTCATCCGCCGCCAGAGTTCCTCCTGCAGCGCGACCGGTGGCGTCTGATCGAGCTGCTGGTGGGGCATTGTGAGGGCGGTGGTCGGCCGGCTTCCAGACCTGGTCGGCAGGCTTGTCGCGGTTTCATCAGTCATGTGCGCCTCAGTGCGCCGCGGCTGCCGCAGCCGCGCGTTTGCGAATCCCGATGCGCTCGAGCGCGTTGAGAACGCGCTTGCGCAGCCGGATACCCTGCGGGGTGACCTCGACGAGCTCATCGTCTTCGATGAAGTCGAGAGCCTCCTCGAGTGAGAGCTCGCGCGGCGGCACGAGCTTGATGGTCGCGTCCTCGGTGCTGCTCCTGATGTTGGTCTTCTGCTTTTGCTTGGTGACGTTGACCGCGATGTCGCCGCCCCGGCGGTTGAGACCCACGATCATCCCCTCGTAAACCGCGGTGCCTGGGCCGATGAAGGGCTGGCCGCGTTCCTGCAGCGCGAGCAATCCGTAGGCAACCGCGGTTCCACCCTGGCTGGCGGTCAGCACCCCGCTACGGCTGCTCTGTGGCAGCGCACGCCACCGTTCCCAGCCGAGCACCCGCGACGACATCACACCGGTGCCGCGGGTGAGGGTGAGGAAGCTGCTGCGCAACCCGATGAGCGCGCGCGTCGGCGCGTGGTAAATGACACGCACGCCGCCGCCGGCGTCTGTGCGCATGGACTGCATCTGCGCACCGCGCGTGCCCAGCGCTTCCGTGATGCTGCCGAGTTGATCCGCGCGTATGTCGATGACGCACTCTTCGAATGGCTCGAGCCGGTGCCCGTGCTCGTCCTCGCGGGTGATCACCTCCGGTCTCGAGACCTCGAACTCGTAGCCCTCGCGGCGCATGGTTTCGATGAGCACCGCGAGATGCAGCTCTCCGCGGCCGCTGACCTCGAACACCTCGGCCGTAGCGCCATCCTCCACCCGGAGAGCGACGTTGGTGCGCAACTCGCGGTCGAGGCGCGCGCGCAGCTGGCGCGAGGTGCTGCTCAGCGTCTGCTCGCGCCCGGCGA
>DATMRA010000195.1:0-2609 GCA_035566535.1 Candidatus Acidiferrales bacterium
GACTTCGCCGGTGTGCAGTGCGATGCGGATGCGCATCGGCTCTCGGAGGCCCCACTGCTCGTGGATGATTGCGTCTTGTAGCTCCAAGGCGGCCGCGGCCGCTGCCGACGGTCGCTCGAAGACCGAGAACGTGGCGTCGCCCTCGCCGCGTGTTTTGATCAGCCGTCCTCCGCGCGACGTGACGACTTGCTCGACGAGTTCGTCGTGTCGTGCAAGCGCCACTGCCATCGCCGCGGCGTCTGCTTCCCAGGCGGCGGTCGAACCCTCAATGTCCGTGAGCAGAAAGGTTACCGCGCGCATCACCGACGGAAGATCCTGTGCCACAACAACTTCTAGTGAAGAATCCTGCGCGACGATGGCGGTCTCGAGTCGCCGAAGCTCCGGCCCGGGATCGATTCCCAACTCGTCGGCCAGCAGCGTCCGCGCCCGTTGGTAAGCGCCAAGGGCGTCACCCTGCCTGCCGGCGCGATACAGGGCGAGCATCAGTTGCCCCCAACGCCTTTCGCGCAGCGGCGCGTCGGCCACCGCCGCCTCAAGATCGCCGACGACTTCCGCGGCACGACCGGTTGCGAGCAGTGCGTCGGCGCGATCCTCCACGAGCGCCGCGTGGCCCTCGACCCATCGTGTCTTTTCGGATGTTCCACGCCGACCATCCGGCAGTTCGGGGATACCTCGCCAGAGGGCAAGAGCTTCCTCGAAGCGGGCCACCGCTTGGCTGATGTCGCCGGTGGCAGCGGCATCGCGTCCGAGCCGGGCGGCCGATCTATAACGCGACGTATCAACCTCGCTCTCGGCGAGGGTCCAACCCGCCCCCTGCGTCAAAATGAAGCCGTCGCCCAGGGCGCGACGCAGCGACGAGATGTGGGTCTGCAGGGCCTTTGCGGCGGTGCGGGGCGGATCCTCGCCCCAGAGCAACTCGACGAGGGTGTCGGCCGAGACAACGGAACCGCAGTGCAGTCCGAGCATCGTGAGGATGGCCCGCGGCTTGGCGCCCGGAATCGTGACCGGTGCGCCATCCAGCCGGACCTGGAGAGGTCCCAAAACCCCCAGCTCCACCATGTGAAGGGTAGTCACGTTCTAGATCGTCGGTGAGGCGATTCAACACGCGGTCAAGATCGAGTAAAGGTTTCTTGCCGCCCGCTCCATTGCAGACGCGACTTGCCGCCCGACCAGCCCGTCCTACGAGTACAGCTCAGAAAATCGCCGCGTGCCCACAGTTCGAAAGTAACTGCCTGTTATCGATCAACCCACAGCTCAGGGTCACCGCTAACAGTCGCGACGCGGTGATCACGCCGTGCAGCTTGCCTTGCTTCATCACGGCTACGAGGGGACTTCGCAGCCTTACCATGATCGCGGCCACTTCGATGATCGTGTCATCTGCGTTGGCGACGGGCATCGTTAGCTGGTGTTGCGACAGCAGCTCGCGAATTGTCTTGCCGCCCAATTTCTCCGCAGCCCGGTCGGCCGCCGACTCCGCGATCACGCTGGCCAGCAGGGGATCGTCCTGTATGTAACTGGGCACGATGAAGCGCACTACTTCAGAGGCCGGCAGCACCGCGTATAGCTGCCCGTCCGCAGTTAGTACGACGATTCCGAGCAGGCTGTGTTCGGCAAGCATCCGCGCGGCTTCCAGGGCAGGCGTGTCGACGTCCACCACCGGGAATTCCTCGTCGATCTCCGCTGCCCGCACAACGACCTCCGGGCTCGCTATATCGTCCGCGCATCGGGCACGTTGGCACCGACCGGGGTGGAGGGCGGTTCGCGGAACCGCGATAGCGCTATGGGGTGCGGCTTCATGCTCGCAGCCACGGTGTAGAGGATGGACACCAATTCAGCGTGCGCCGACTTAGCCATCCGAACGTTAGCGCTAGCGGTCTCTTGACAGTGCAGTCCAGATCTTTGACGAGAACCTTACGCCGCGAGCTGATGCCGGGTAGGGACTCATAATCCGTTGGTCGCGGGTTCGAGCCCCGCCCGCCCCACGTAAACGGCCTGTTCAGGGGAGTTTGTGAGTTGCTCGGCAGCGGTTCTTAGGGCGCTCACCCCGGCATGTGGGCGAACTGCGCCGCCTAGGGGCTGCCGCGAGCAATCAGGCGTGTCGGCCGCCTATGTTAATCGCTCAAAAGCCGCGCTTGGCGGCCCGCACCGCGGCGACGGCATCGTCATCCCCGCCAAAGTCGACGCGGACGGCGTTGCGGCCGAACGCGAACAGCAGCAGCTCCAGCGGTTCGCCCGTCACCGTGACCGGCGAACCGCTACCGACCGCTACCACCGTCTGACCGTCGGGGGTGCGCAGCGTAGGCCGAGCGGGCACCGCGGCCATCGACTTCGACATCCCGGCCCGGCTGATCATCGCGATGCGCCGCTTCACCGCCGCGGCGGTTCTGACGTCGAGTTCCCTTGGCTCCCAGCCAGTCTGCGCACGGCGGACGTCCTCATGGTGGACGAACATCTCGTGGATGCTCGCCACCGGGTCGAGAACCTTGAACAGCGAAAGCATCGGCGGACCTGACGCGAACATTTCGACGAGGTCCAGCCACGTCGTCGAGGTGGTCAGCTGGTTCTGCAAGCGTGCGGTGTACGACGCGAGCGGTCCAAATAGGAGGCCG
>DATMRA010000196.1:0-8523 GCA_035566535.1 Candidatus Acidiferrales bacterium
CGAGACCGCCGTCGACCTGGTCGCTCGGGCGGAGGCCGCCCGCGTGCGGCATGTCGACCTGCAGTTCACCGACGTGATGGGCGCCGTGAAGACCGTGACCATCCCCGCCGCGCAGCTGCGCGACGCCGTCGAGCACGGCACCTGGTTCGACGGGTCCTCTGTGGAGTCCTTCGCGCGCACCGCCGAATCCGACATGTACCTGGTGCCCGACCCGACGACCTTTCAGCTCCTGCCCTGGGCAGTCGAGCCGACGGCCCGGCTGATCTGCTGGGCAACGACGCCGGACGGCGAACCGTACCCCGGAGACCCACGCGGCGCATTGGTTCGAGCGCTGCGCCGGGCAGAACGCCTCGGTTTCGACTATCTCGTTGGTCCGGAGATCGAGTTCTTCCTGCTCGAGCGCGATGTCGACGGGAAGCTGGTGCGTCCGCCTCACGACCGCAGCTCGTACTTCGACTTCTCGACCGATCGCACCGTCGCGCTCCGCCAGGCAATGGTCAGTGCGCTGCAGAGCCTCGGCATCGACGTCAACACCGCGCACCACGAGGTGGCCGGGGGCCAGCACGAGATTGACATCGGTGCATCACCCGCGCTCAAGGCCGCTGACGACGTCGTCACCTTTCGCTATGCGCTGAAGGCGATTGCGCAGCAGGGCGGCCTCACCGCCAGCTTCATGCCCAAGCCATTCGACGGCGTGCCCGGCAGCGGCATGCACGTGCATCAAAGCTTGATGCGCTCGGATGACGACGCCAACGCCTTCAGCGGTCACGATGACTACGGGCTCAGCGAGGACGCGAAACACTTCATCGCCGGCCAGCTGCACCACGCGGCCGGCATCTGCGCGGTGCTCGCGCCGCTGGTGAACTCATACAAGCGGCTGGTGCCGGGCTTCGAAGCGCCCATCTTCATCTCGTGGGCGCGGACCAATCGGGGCGCGCTGATCAGGGTCCCCCACGTCGGCCGGCCGGAGGCGACGCGCGTCGAGCTGCGCAGCCCCGATCCTTCGTGCAATCCATACCTGGCGTTCGCCGTGATGCTGCGCTGCGGCCTCGACGGCATCGAGCGCCGCCTCCCGTTGCCGCCGCCCGTCGAGGAATCTTTATATGGGTTCGACGACATCGAGCTCGAGCGCCGCAATGTCGGAGTGCTGCCCGACAACCTCCGAGACGCCGTCGACGCGCTCGCGGCCGATGACGTCGTGATCGACGCGCTGGGTGACCACCTGGCAGAGCGCTTCATCGAAGCCAAGCGACTGGAGTGGCGTGAGTACCGCGGCCACGTGACGCCCTGGGAACTCGAGCAGTATCTCGAGCGTTTCTGAGGCCCACGTGAGCGCTCCGACCGTCACCGTCAAGGATGTGTGGCGCAGCGTGCTCCCCGAAGGCAGCGAGTTGCTCGCCGGTGGCGCCGGACTGGAGCGCCGCGTGGAATGGGCGTGTGCACTTCGAACCCGGCCGCCGGCGTTCGATGCGGTGAAGGGGGGAGAGATCGCTTTCATCCCCGTGCGGAGCATTCGTCTGCTCGATGAGAGGCTCGACCTGGCACAGGTGATGACCAGCTTTGCTGAGAAGGGTGGCGTTGCCATCGCCGTGCTCGGCGATGCGTCGGCGCAGAGCATCACCATCGCCGACCGGTTGATGATGCCGCTGTTCCGCCTGCCCGAGGCCGTGCACATCAACGACGCGCACCAAGCATGCGTGCGTTTCATTCTCGACCAGCGCACGCTGCTTCACGAGCGGGCGCAGGAGCTGCAGATGACCCTGATGCAGCTGGCGTTGAGCGGCGCCGGGCCGGCTGCGATCGTTGAGCGACTGGCGGAGATCACGGCACTCACCACTGTGCTGCTGGACGAGCGAGGATCTGTGGTGCACGCCAGCGGTCCCGACGCTCAGCGCGCCAGCGACGCGATGGGTGCAGAAGTGCCCGCGCTGCGACGGTGGGGCGACACGGTGCCGCTGCTCGCGGCTGACCCTCCTGTGCGTGAGCTGGTCCTTTCGGGCGCAGACATGCACTGCGTTGCGAGTCCGATCCCGTCACGCGATGGTGTCGGCGGATTCGTGGCCGTCGCCGGTGCTGAGAATCAGCTCGACCAGATGGCGCGGCTCGCGCTGGCACGCGCCGCATCTGCGTGCGCGATCGAGCTCGACCGCGAACGAGCCGTGACCGAGACACGCGAACACCTCGAGGGTGAGTTCATCGAATCCTTGCTCGGTGGCACGTACTCGTCGGAAGACGTGGTGGCCGAGCGCGCGCGCCGGCTCGGAGTTGAGATCGGCCAGTCGGTCGTCGTGTTCGCCTTTCGAGGCAATCGGGCTGACACCGCGTGGGCTGAAACCGCGCTGCGCGCAGCGCGCAACACGATTGCGCGGCGCGAGACGGACGCACTCGTCGCCGGCCACGAGGGCGCGGTGTGCGCGGTCGTCATCTCCGCAACCGCTCTCGGCGATGCGGTCACGGGACGGCTCGCCGAGGTGGTGCGTTCGGATGTGGCCCGAGCCACCGGGGACGCAGCAACGTCAGCTGGAATCGGCCGCACAGGATCCGGCGCGGCGTCGGTGCGCGCCTCGTACCGTGAGGCGGAGCAGGCGCTTGCCATGGGCCGGAAGCTGCTCGGGTCGGGGATCACGTCCCACTTCACCAACCTCGGCTTGCACCGCTTGCTGTTCGCCGTCGCGCAGCACCAGGAGCTTGGTGACTTCTACGACGACACGGTGGGAGCGCTGGTGGCCTACGACGCCCGTACGGGCGGGGATCTCATGGCGACGCTGAGCGCATTCTTCGCGTGCCATGGATCGCCAACCGAGACCGCGCAACGCCTGCATCTGCACCGCAACACCGTCCTCTACCGGCTGCGGCGTATCGAAGAGGTGGGAAGCCTCAGCCTCGACGATGCTGCGACGCGCCTCAACCTCCATCTCTGCCTGCACATCCGCGACGTGTTGCAGGTAGCGGGAGGACGGCAGCGGGTTCCGGAGAACCGCGCCGCGAGTTGAACTCTCGCGAACACGACAAGACGCCCAGCCTTGGCCCGGGGGCGGACCGGGGGGCTGGGCGCCACGTCGCGAGCGAGCAAGCCCCGCATGCTCGCTGAGGAAATACAGCGACGGGTTACAAGGGTCTGTACGAGCGCGCCGCCTTCTTGGACGCTTCCACTTGGGCTGCGCGCACAAGGTCGAGCGTCCGCTCTTCGTGCGTCGCGCGTCTCGAAAGCGCGCGGTGACACCCGGTAGCCTCGTCTGAGCACCGGTCCCGGCACCGGGAATCGCCAGCTGACAGGAGGATCCACGTGCGCCGACGAACCTACTTTCGCTTGGCCTTGTCACTCGCTGTGCCGGCCGCACTGTGGCCGCTCGGCGCCGGAGCTGCCGACAACACGGCCACGCAGGCCGCAGGCGTCGCAGCTGACACCGTCTGGGTGATTGTCGCGGCGTGCTTGGTTCTCTTTATGCAGGCCGGCTTCGCCATGCTCGAGGTCGGGTTCGCGCGCATGAAGAACGTGGGCACGGTGGTGGCGAAAATCGTCGTCAACCTGAGCATTGCGTCGATCGTCTACTGGGCGGTCGGATTCGCCCTGGCATTCGGGGCCGCACAGGGCTGGCTGTTCAACATCCTCGGCGCCACTGGTTTTGCTCCAACGTTCCATCCCGGCTCGGTCATCGACCTGCCCGCACTGGCGACATCAACCGCTCCCGCAGCCGCGAAGTTCTTCTTCGAGTTCGTGTTCTGCGCCGTGTCGCTCGCGATCGTCTGGGGCACGATGCTCGAGCGCACCAAGTTCATCGTCTACATCCTCTTCGCGATTCCGTTCTGCGCACTGATCTACCCGTTGATCAGCCACTGGCTCTTCGGTGGCGGATGGTTGATGAGCATGTTCGGCTCGCAGGACTTCGCCGGCTCAACCGTCGTGCACCTCACAGGTGCGACCGCGGGGTTTGCCGGTCTGCTGTTGCTCGGACCGCGCATCGGCAAGTACGGGCGCGACAAGAAGCCGAATGCGATCCCAGGGCACAACATGCCGCTGGCGCAACTGGGCGTGATCATCCTGTGGTTCGGCTGGTTCGGCTTCAACCCTGGCTCGACGCTCAACGCCACCAACCTGCACTTTGCCGACATCGTGGTAACGACCAACCTGGCGGCGGCTGCCGGCGCGGTCGGAGCCATGCTGGCCATCTACAAGGTGCAGAAGTCGCTCGACGTCGGCATGATCGGCAACGGCGCGATCGCGGCCCTGGTTGCCATCACTGCGCCCTCCGGCTACGTCGAGCCATGGGCGGCGATCGTCATCGGCGCGGTGGCCGGTGTGATCGTGGTGTACGGCGTGCTGGCCATCGACAAGTGGCTCGACGACCCGGTGGGCGCGCTCAGCGCGCACGGGCTTGCCGGCATCTGGGGCACGCTGTCGTGCGGCCTGTTCACCGATCCGGCGCTGGCGAAGTTCAACGGCGTGGGCCAGGGCGGCCTCATCTACACGGGCAGCTTCAATCAGCTTGGCGCGCAGGCGCTGGCGGTGACGGTCGCCTTCTCGACGGTGTTCGTCCTCTCCTTCGGTGTCTTCTGGGCCATCAAGAAGACCGTCGGGCTGCGCGTCAGCGCGCGGCACGAGCTGGACGGGCTCGACATCAGCGAGCACGGCATGTGGGGCTACCCGGAACACTTCATGCCGGTGCCCGGAGGGGCGTACATTCACCCCGACGCGCTGGCGGAGCCGGAACGACGGCGAGAAGAAGCCGCAGCTTCGTTTGCCGTCGCCGAGCATCAGCACTAGAGGCAGAGGCGATGAAGAAGATCGAAGCAGTGATCAGACCAGACCGGCTCCAGGCGGTGCAGGACGCACTCGACAAGCTGGGGACGTCAGGCCTGACGGTCACGGAGGTGCTCGGCTGTGGCCGCCAGCGCGGCTACACCGAGACGTACCGCGGCGCCCGAGCCAACATCTCGCTGCAGCGCAAGGTGAAAGTTGAGGCGGTGGTGGTCGACAGCACGGCCGCTGCCGTCGCCGACGCCATCGCCGGCGCGGCCAAGACCGGTGAGATCGGCGACGGAAAGATCTTCGTGATTCCCGTAGAGGACGCGATCCGTATCCGCAGCGGCGAGCGCGGCGAAGACGTAGTACGTCATTTGCAACCCGAACACTGGGGCCACTGAATTCGCTCGTATCAACTGACGGCTAGGTCTGGACGCAGTGGACACGGGGCGCGAAAGGCGTCACGAGGCCGCGGTTGCCCCCGCGGCTGAGTGGAGCGGCAGCGGACGCCGCTAGGCGTTCGCGCAGCGGCAACTGAAGCGCCCCGTGTTCCGCTGCGGCCTAAACCGCAGCGCCAGCTGCTGAGGAAGCGGATCCAGGGGTGCTTGGTAGACTGGTTGCGAGATGACCTACATCGTCACCGAGACGTGCGTCGACTTGAAGGATAAGTCGTGCATCGAGGTCTGTCCCGTTGATTGCATTCACGAGGTCGCCGAGGATCGGATGGTCTACATCGACCCGGATGAGTGCATCGACTGCGGGGCGTGCGTCGACCCGTGTCCGGTCGACGCGATCTTCGCGGAGGAGGACGTGCCCACCGCCCAGGTGGCGTTCGTTGAGATCAACAAGGTCTACTTCAAGGACAAGGACACCGCCCGGACCAAGCTCGCCATGGTCAAACCGCCCGCGAGCTGACCCCTTTTTGTTTGTGCGCCGCGCACAAGCAAGAGCGTCCGGCCCTGGGGTGCAGAGCCCATAGAATGGCCGCTCGCAAGCTCCTACCCTCGATCTCAAGAGCCGGTCCACGCCATCGACCTCCCAGCCGATCGTGGCCGGATGCCACCGTCCCGGAAGGAGGAGCGAATGGCCGTCGACGAGTCGCTATCAGTGCGCATCACAGGAGAGTCGCGTCCCACGATGTCCTCGACAATCACCAGCAAACCATCGCCACGAGAGGTCATCAGGCGCGCCCAGGAACGCGGGGTGCAGATGGTCGATCTCCGCTTCACCGACCTGGTCGGCAGCTGGCAGCACTTCAGCATCCCCGTCGGTGAGATGACCGAATCGCTGTTCGCCGACGGCATCGGATTTGACGGCTCGAGCATCCGCGGCTTTCAGAAGATCCATGAGAGCGACATGCTCCTGTTCCCGGACCCCGACCGCGTTTTCATCGATCCATGTCTCGACGTGACGACGCTCGCTGTCGTGTGCGACATCCGCGACCCGCTCACGCTGCAGCCGTACACCCGCGATCCCCGCTTTGTCGCTCGCAAAGCCGAGGAGTACCTGCTGAAGACAGGCATCGCCGACACGTCGTACTGGGGACCCGAGTGCGAGTTCTACATCTTCACCTCGGTCCGCTACGACCAGAACAGCCACGAGGGCTACTACCACATCGACTCAGACGAGGGCATCTGGAACACCGGCCAGAACGGCACTGCGAACCTCGGCTACCGGCCCAAATACAAGCAGGGCTACTTCCCCGTACCGCCGGTGGACAAGCTGCAGGACTTGCGCAGCAAGATCGTGCTCGCGCTCATCGAGACGGGCATCGCGGTCGAGGTGCACCACCACGAGGTGGGGACTGCGGGCCAGGCTGAGATCGACATGCGGTTCGACACGCTCGTGTCGATGGCGGACAAGGTGCTGCAGTACAAGAGCATCGTCAAGAACGTCTGCTACCGCAACGGATACACCGCCACGTTCATGCCCAAGCCGCTCTTCGGTGACAACGGCAGCGGCATGCACACGCATCAGTCGTTGTGGAAGGACGGCGTTCCCTTGTTCTTTGACAAGAACGGCTACGCGTTGCTGAGCGACACGGCACGCTGGTACATCGGCGGCCTGCTGGCTCACGCGCCGGCGCTGCTCGCTTTCGCCGCTCCCACCACCAACAGCTATCGCCGCCTGGTACCAGGCTACGAGGCGCCGATCAAGCTCGCGTACAGCGCCCGCAACAGGAGCGCGTGCGTCCGCATTCCCACATACAGCGCGGCCCCGGCGGCGCGCCGTCTCGAGTTCCGCTCACCCGACCCGATGTGCAACCCATATCTCTCGTTTTCGGCGATGCTCATGGCGGGGCTGGACGGGATCAAGCGCAAGATCGAGCCGCCCAAGCCGGTTGACGCCGACCTGTACGAGCTCGAAGGCGCCGAGGCAGACCGCGTGAAGGATCTTCCGGGCTCGTTGAACGAGGTGCTCGCAGCGCTCGAGACGGACCAGGACTTCCTGCTCGAGGGTGACGTGTTCACGTCGGATCTCATCGACGGATACATCAGGTACAAGCGGGAGAACGAGGTCGACCCCGTAGCCCTGCGTCCGCATCCGTGGGAGTTTCACCTCTACTACGACGCGTAGGGCCTCACAAGCAACGTCACACCTTCCTGGACGGGAGGGCCGGGCTCATCCCCGGCCCTCCTTTTTTTCGCCGAAGAATCCGCACCCGAAGCAGCGCGATTTTTCGGCGCAGAGATCGGAGTCGGATGACGGAGACATGAAGTCGCCTATCCGACTGCTTCAGATTCTCAGTTCGTCGATTCCGGCGATGACCACGTGATGTCCGAGGTGCATCTCGCCGTCCACGAAGCCGTCTCCCGCCACGCGGAAGCCGACGCTCGTGTAGAAACCCAGCGCGGTGTCACGGCCGTTCGCCCAAAGGACCTCGGCGCCGCGCGCCTGCGCCAGATCCGCCACGGCGCGCATAAGGGCGTGGCCCACACCGCGTCCCTGCCACTCAGGGTCCACCGCCATGCCGCGAAGACGCTCGGCGCGGCGCGCGGGTGCGAGTTCGGTGTTCTCCGGAAACTGGCTCACGACACCCACGACGCGCGAGCCGGCGTACGCAGCAAAGTGCCGGGTCGCCGGGTCGCCATCCTGCCTGGCATGAGCGCTCTCCCGAGCACGCCCGGCGCGCAGGATCGCATGCCTCAGCGGCAGGACCACATCAACCGCGACCTCGCGAACTTCGATCCCCTCGGACGTGGCCGCCGAAGGCGCCGAAGAGTCAGCCGGCAAGCGCGCTCGACGCCGGCACCAGCTCCAGCGCCGTGGCCGCGACGGCGTCGGCGTCGAGGCCGAACTGATGAAGGAGCTTGGCCTGCGCCCCGTGCTCGATGAAGTGATCGGGCAGCCCCAGGCGCCGCAGCGGCACGCTGACGCCCTCGGCCGCGAGCAACTCGGTCACGGCCGAGCCGAAGCCGCCCGTCGCAGTGCCGTCCTCGATGGTGATCACGGCGCGGTGGCGAGCCGCGAGCGGAGCGATCTCCGGGTCGATCGGTTTCACGAAGCGGGCGTCGACCACTGTCGTGGACACGCCTCGCTGCGCGAGCAGATCAGCAGCCTTCTCCGCGACGGACACCATCTTGCCGACGGCGAGGAGCGCGACATCGTGACCGGCCCGCAAGACGTTCATTCGACCGATCTCCAGCGGTTCGAGGGGGGCTGTTCCGACGCTGGGAGCGGCGCCGCGCGGGTAGCGGATGGAGAACGGACCCCCGTAGTCGAGCCCGGTGGCGAATAGCCGGCGGAGCTCGTCGGGACTGCTGGGCGCTGACACGGTC
>DATMRA010000197.1:0-2127 GCA_035566535.1 Candidatus Acidiferrales bacterium
TAAATCGCGCACCGCTCGACGCAGGGCCTGACGCGAAGCGTCAGGCCCTGCCGCGAGAGGGCGATATCTTGCAGTCGACCCGCCGGATCGTTCTCACCGCTCCGTTCAGGGCAACGCCTTGAACGCGCCGTGGTGGTCGTCGCTGGTCGCGTGTCCTGACTGTGACTTGATGCAGCGGTTGCCGTCCCTTCCTCGGGGAGCACGTGGGCGCTGCAGGCGCTGCAGGCGCGTACTCGCCCGACGGCCGACCGTGCCGCGGGACATGGCTTTGGCGCTGGCCGTTACGGCCGTGATTGCCTACGTTTTGGCCAACGTGTTTCCCCTGATGGACCTCTCAGTCGTCGGTCGCACCGCTGCGACCACGATCAGCGGCGGCGCGTATGCCATGTGGGAGCAGGGTGAGCGCATTACCGGCGTCATCGTGGCGTTCTGCGGGGTGCTCGCCCCCGGAGGCTATATCCTCTTCATGCTGACGCTGCTGCTCGCGGTGCGGCGAGATCCGCCTCCGGCCTGGGCCGGGGAAATGCTGCGCTGGGTGCGCCACTTCGAGATCTGGTCGATGCTCGAAGTCATGATGCTCGGCATCCTCGTGTCCTTGATCAAGATCGCGGAACTGGCCACGGTCGATGCCGGTATCGGCATGTACGCATTCGGCGCGCTGGTCATTCTGTGCCCGGCGATCATGCTCTGCTTTGACGAGGAAGAGCTGTGGCAGAAAATCCAGTGGGCGGACGGTGAGAGGCCACCGCTCAGCGGCGGGGTTGCGAGCTCGAGTCCGTTGACGAGACCATTCAAATGAGCGTTCGTCCGCTGACCGCCGCGCAGCTGGGTCTCGTGTCCTGCGAGGCCTGCCAGCTGCTGGAGCGGCCGGCGAGCGCGACCGAGCCGGGATTCTGTCGTCGCTGCGGCGAGCTACTCGAATTCCGCCGCCACGGCTCAATAGAAACCACCTGGGCGCTCGTCCTTGCCGCCGCGATCTGCTACATCCCGGCCAACGCCTTGCCGGTGCTGAACACGACCAGCCTGGGGTCCACCGAGGGTGACACGATCCTGGGTGGCGTGATCTTTCTCTATACGTCGGGGTCCTGGCCCCTGGCGCTTGTGGTGCTGGTCGCGAGCGTGATGATCCCGCTGGGGAAGATCGCAGCGCTCATCTATCTTCTGATCACGGTGCAGCGCCGCTCGACCATGAGCAACGACGAGCGCACGCGCCTGTATCGCATGGTGGTGTTCATCGGCCGCTGGTCGATGCTGGATGTATTTGCCGACACGTTCACGGTTGCGCTGGTACAGCTGCAACCCCTGATGTCCGTCGAGCCGGGTCCGGGCGTGCTGTTCTTCGCGGCCGTTGTGGTGCTGACCATGCTCGCGGCCGAGGCCTTCGATCCGCGTCTGATCTGGGATTCCGCTAACCCTCACCAAGTGCGCCATGCCTAACGAGACCGACTTCAACGAACTGCCCGAGGCGAGTCTCGAGCGCAAGAAACGCCGGCGGATCTCGGTCGTTTGGATCATTCCGATCCTGGCGGCGGTGATCGCCCTGGGCATCGCTATCCAGCGTGCCATGAACGAAGGTCCGACGATCACCATTGCTTTTAAGGGCGCCGAAGGCGTCGAGGCGGGCAAGACGTTCATCAAGTACAAGGACGTGACCATCGGCCAGGTGACGACCGTGCAGTTGTCTGAGGACTACACCGGGGTCGTGGTCCAGGCGAAGATCGCCAAGCACGCCGCTGCGCTACTGGTGGATGACACCAAATTCTGGATCGTTTCGCCGCGCGCCAGCCTGAGTGGTATCTCGGGCCTCGGCACACTGCTCTCGGGGAATTACATCGGCATGCAGGTCGGAAAGTCGACCACAGCACGGCGCAGCTTCACCGGCCTCGACGTGCCGCCGACGATCACGGACCAGCCCGGGCGCCAGTTCCTGCTGAGGGCCGCCAGCTTAGGATCGGTGGGCATCGGGGCGCCCATCTACTACCGCAGCATCAGCGCGGGTCAGGTGGCAGGCTACAGTTTGGCGGCCGACGGCAAGTCGATCGATATCACTGTGTTCGTCAACGCGCCTTACGACAAGTATGTAACTGCGCGCACGCGCTTCTGGAATGCCAGCGGCATAGATGTTTC
>DATMRA010000198.1:0-21248 GCA_035566535.1 Candidatus Acidiferrales bacterium
GTCCGGTGGACGGGCCGGAGAACCCGCCGTTAGCCCACGATGGAATAGGGCCCGTATGGACCTCGGTATTGCCGCAACCGCCGTGAGCAGTTGGCTCTCCGGGACCTCGCGCGACTGAGGACGGCGTCGCCGACCCCGGTGGTGCGTTGGCTGTGCAGCTCGGGGCAACCGCAACCGTGGCTGCCACGCCAAGACTCATGACAAGCGCATGCATCCGATCCGCCTCAAATCGTCTACTCAGGTTACTCGTACGTGCTTGCGGCCCGCCCGGCGATGACTCCGCCTAGGCGGCCGGTTCTTCCAGCACCGTCACCGTAAACCGGCTGCGCAACCGGATGAGCGCGGCGAGAACAGGAGCGCCGAGCACGAGAATCGCGATCGCGTTGCCCACGGCTCGGAACGTGTCGTACACGAACGACGTCGTCGCGTAGAAGCGGCCGAAGCGCGCCAGCGCATCGCCAAGTGAGAGGTTAGGAAGCCACCCGAATGTTGGCGTGCCGCGATAAAACGTCGTCCAGTCCCACACATCGAGCAGGGCGCCGAACGCATACCCGGTCACAATCCCGACGGCCGCGAGGATGACGACGTCACGGCGCCCCACCGGTCCCGTGCGATGCAGCCCGGCAATGCCCGCCGCCATGCCGACCCAGCCGCAGGCCATCACCTGGTAGGGCAGCCATGGCCCGATGCCGCCTGTGGCCACCGACGAGGCGAGCAGTGACATGGCTCCGGCGAGGAATCCGAACGACGGTCCGTACGCGTACCCCGCCACCAATATCAGGAAGAAGATGGGGCTGAAGCCGCCGATGCCGATCACCAGCACGAGGCGGAGTGCGGCATCGAGCGCGGCGATCGCCGCCAGGAGCGCGAAGCGGCGCGCGTCAAGCCGTCGCGTGGCCGCCTCGATGAAAACGAGGAGCGCCACGGCCGCGAGGGCGATGGCAAGTGCAACGGCCGGCGACGGCGCACTTGTGGCCACGAATGGCCAGAAGAAGAGCATCAAGCCGAGCGCCGAGATCGCGGCGAGCTTCATGCGAGCACGGGTTCCACGGCGGGCGCGACGCGAACCGCGCCGTCCTTCACCTGCACGATGCGATCCGCCACGGCGGTCGCGAGGTCCTGATCGTGCGTCGCCATTACGACCGATCCGCCCGCGGCGCATAGCTCATGAATCGCGTTGACCAGAATGCGACGCGCCGGCGCGTCCATCCCGCGTGTGGGTTCGTCGAGTAGGGCGAGCGCCGGTCCGCCCACCAGCACGGCTCCCAGTGCCGCGCGCTGGCGTTCGCCTGTGCTCAGATCGCGGGGGTAGCGATCTGCAACGTCCTGCAGTCCGAAGGCGTGCAGCGCCGCGTCGACGCTGCCGTTGTCTCCGTCAGGCGCATGCCGCAGCGTCCACTCGATCTCGCTGCGCACGGTGGGGCGGTGCAACAGGGAAGTCGGGTTCTGAGGGAGGTAGGCGACGCGGCCCCGTGGGCGGTCGACGCTTCCCGAAAGCGCAGGTAGCAAGCCCGCAAGCGTTCGCAACAGCGTGGTCTTGCCGCTGCCGTTGGGTCCCATGAGCACCACCACATCGCCGCCGCCATCGAGGTCGACATCGGCGACTACGGGCGCGCCGGCGACGCCGGCGGTCACACCGCGCACTGACCACTGACTCGCACCGGCGGTGGCTACGCTGTTGCGCTGAACGGCAAACGCCTCGAGGTGCGGCGGTGGTGGAGCCGCTGCATCGATGCGGCCGCGATCGATGAACAGCATGCGGTCAGCACGCGGCAGCACATGTTCCAGCCGGTGCTCGGCGATGACTACTGTGGTCCCGCGGCTCGCAGCGACGCTCACAGTCTCCATGAGCGAGACCGCGCCGCCCGCGTCGAGCTGGGACAGCGGTTCGTCGAGCACCAGCAAACGCGGCTCGAGCGCGAGCACCCCGGCCAGCGCGAGCCGCTGGCGCTCGCCGCCCGACAGCGTATTCACCGCGCGGCCGGCGAGCGCACCGATGCCGGCGCGGTCCAGTGCGTCGTGCACGCGACTCAGCATCGCGTCGCGCGGCACGCCAAGGTTCTCCAGGCCGAAGGCGACGTCGCGGTCCACCGTCGCGTACACCGCCTGCAACTCGGGGTCCTGAAACAGAAAACCGACATTCCGCGCCAGTTCTCTCGTACGGTGGGACAGCACGTCCATGCCGAGGACGCAGGCGCGTCCGCGCACGGTGCCACCATGAAAGTGCGGCACCAGGCCGTTGAACACGCGCAGGACGGTCGACTTGCCACTGCCCGAGGCGCCGGCCAGAGCCACGATACCGCCGTCAACCTCGATGTCGACGCAGTCCAACGCGGGTATCGCGGAGCCCGGATACCAGTACGAAAATTGAGTGAAGCGTGCGGTGGTCACGTCAGCGTCGCCAGGCAAACAGCGGCGCAGCCAGCGCGAAACAGCAGCACGCGGCCAGCACGTTGACCGGCGGCACGGTGACCGTCGGGAACGGATACCAATCACCGACAACGCCGATGACACGAAGGGCGACAAAGATGCCGGCTGCAGCGAGGGCGCAGCCCGTGACGACGGTATCGGCAGGGCGCCACGTGGAGACGCTGAAGTGGGTGCGCGCCGTGCTGCCATAACCACGCGCCTCCATGGACTCCGCGAGCGTCATCGAACTCTCAATGGCGGTGAGGACCACCGGCACCGCGATATCAGGCCAATCGCGGACGCGCGCCGGCCGCCAGCCGCGCATGCGCTGTGCGTCGCGGATCTCGACGGCGCTGCGTCCGACTCCGGGGATGAGGTTGAGCGCTGTGCCAAGCGCCGCGCCGCTGCGCGCGAGCACGCCGGGGAGCGCGTCGATCAATTCGTGGGGCTCGACAACGATGGACAGGGCAGCGCCGGCGATGATCGCTGCGGCGATGCCGAGCGCCGTGGTTGCGCCGAATACGACGGCCTCGACCGTGATCGGTCCCCCCAAGGCCGGGATCGCATCGGGAACGCGGACTAGCACGTGCGTCCCCGTGTGGCTGAACAACACTGTGATGGCCAGGGCGACGACACCTGCAATCGCCACCGCAAGCAGCAGCCCACGGATGTGTGTGCCACGTCTCCGGAAGACAACCAGCACATCCAACGCGCAGAGCAGCACCAGTGCGCGGTAGATGGGATTGCTGGTGGCGAGAGCCACCGTCAGCGCGGCAAAACTCCATGCACCCAGCGCGCGCGGATTCACGCCGTACGCCGCCTCCGGATGAGGATTTGAACGACCAGGAGTCCGGCGAGCACGCCGCCTCCGGCGGCCGCCAGGAGCAGGCCGGTGTCGACTGATGCGGGCTTCTGGGATGCTGCCCTCGATGCCGGCACGACACCGATGACGCCGGGCGATTGTGTCGCGCCAGCGGTGGCGGCGCTCACGGCGGCGGTGGGTGTGGGCGGTGCAACGGTCTGTGCGGGAGCGCTGGAAACGGCGGATGCTTGCGCCGTTCGCGCGGCCGCCGGGGACGGTGAGGTCGGGGCGCTGAACGTGCATGCGCCCGCCGGCGACACCGGTGGGGGAGCGCCCCCGGTCTGCGGGTCGTAGCGGAAGCCCGCGGCGTCGCCATCACCGAACGTCTGCGAGGAGACTCCCTGATTCGCGGTGCTCCACGAGCCGCCTCCACGTGCGACGAACAGCACCCAGTACGGGCTGGTCGTCGTCCAGCACGTGGATGGATACGACGCCGGCTCGTGGTCGATCTGACACACCGCGTCGCCGAGCGAGCCGTAACCCACGGTGGCGAATTCGATCCCGCTCGCCTGCAGAATCTGCTCGCCGGTGATCGTGGAACTGTCGAATCCGATGCACTCGCGCAGTGATTGCCCGTTGCCGTGCTCCACCACCAGCGCAACGCGATGCGCGAATGTCGCTGCGGCGCACGGCGCGGCTGCTCCCGGCGCTTGCCCGTGCGTGACCAGGATGCCGCCGGCGGTCAGCAGCACCGCGAGCAGCGGTGCCGCTGCCGCCACACGGACGGCGCGTGCGCTCATCGTCGCCGGGCCAGCAACACGCCCGCACCCGTGATGACGCCGGCCGCAGCGAGGGCGACGGACAAGTAAATGAGGAGCAACGGAGCACCCGGCTGCGGTGCAGGAACTTTGCCGATCGGCGGCACCGCGGATGAAGGCGACGGGGCCGCAGTCACAGCCTCCGCGCTGGATGTCGGCGTTGCCACCGGCGGCGATGTGGGAACAGCCGCAGCCGAAGGCTGAGCGGTGGCGGCCTCGACGGGAGGAGTGGCTGCAGCCTGGTGGACCACAACCGGGGGCGGCGTCACCACGCCGGCCGGCGATGACGCGACCGGTGAGGGCGGCGGGGTTGGAGGCGGTGTCGCGGTGGTCGAACCGAGCGTCGCGCCGGGCTGATAGAAGGAGTGCTGCTCAAAGGGCACAGGGAAGGCGACGCGCTCGAGCCCAAAAGGCACCTGTACTGTCGTGAAGACGTCCGGAGTTGGATTGCCGGGGAAGATATATCCGCCGCCCGCTGCCTGCATCGCGGCGAGAGCGCTGATCGCCGTGTGGCCGCCGACACTCCACGTCGCGGAGGCTGGGTTGCCGCCGCTGCCAATGATCGCTTGGAGCACCAGCGCGGTCGAATCCGGGTCGGACCCACTGCCGCTCTGATACGGGAAGCCACCATCCGGCTGCTGTTGCTTGTGCAGCCACGCGAGCGCGCTCGCGTCGCGACTGTGGTTGCCTGCGGCGTCCAGCGCCATGAGCGCCATCGCCGTCGAGTTGGTGTCACTGGCGGCAAAATCAGCAGGGTTGGTGTCGTCCTTCTTGTCCAGGTAGTTCCATCCGCCGTCCGAGTCCTGTCGTTGAACGAGGAAGTCGAGGGCCGTGCTGGGTGGAGTTGCCCCCGCCGCGATGAGTCCCTGGATGGCGAGCGTCTGTCCGAAATCCTGGCCGTCACCGTACCCGCCACTGACGATGGTGCCGAAGAAGCCTTGCAGCGTCGCCACAAGGTCCATGCCGCCAAAAGCGCGGGGGTTCAACCTCGCGGCGACGACCGCCTGGATGAGGCGGCCGCACTGCCCCGGCTTGGAGCACGCGGCCGCCGCATGCGCACCGAGGAAATCCATGACGGATGGACCGGCGCCCACCCGCAGCGCCTTGGGGTCGTACCCCGCAGCCGCGGCGCCGATGGCGTACAGCTCGCTCGGGTCATACGTGGCAGTGATTCCGGTGAAAGAGCCATCGGTGGGTGACTGCTGCGTCTGCAGGTAGAGCAGCGTCTGCAATGTCGCGTGAGCTTCAGCGGCAGGACTGAAGCCGCCGGCATACGTGCCGCTCGCCGGCAATGGCTGCAGCAACAGGCCGAGCGGCACCTGGCTGGTGGTGAAGGCATCGGGCGCGGGGTTGCCAGGGAACGTGTAACCACCGGCGGCGCCCTGCGTGGCGATGAGCTCCGCTAGCGGCGTGTGCCCACCTTTCGTCCACGTGGCCGCGCCCGGATCAGCCCCCGTGGCGACGATCGCCTGCACCACGAGCGCTGTCGAGTCGGGGTCGCTGCCAGAGCCGGCCTGGTAGGGGAAGCCACCGTCGCTGTTCTGCTGCGTGTGCAGCCACGCCAGCGCAGTGGCGTCGCGGCTGTGGTTCCCAGCCGCGTTCAGGGCCATCAGGACCATGGCGGTTGAGTTTGTGTCGCTCGTGGCGAAATCAGCGGGGTTGGTGTCGTCCTTCTTGTCCAGGTAGTTCCAGCCACCGTCGGAGTCCTGGTTTTTCACGAGGAAGTCGAGAGCTTGTGTGGCCGGGGTTACCCCTGCCGCTACGAGTCCCTGGATGGCGAGCGCCTGGTTGAACGCCTGGCCATCACCGTATCCGCCGCTGATGATGGTGCCGAAGGAGGTTTGCACCCTGGACACGAGATCCAGTCCGGCGAACGCGTGCGGATCGCGACCCGCGGCCACCACTGCTTGGATCAGCTCACCCGCCTTGCCCCCGGTGCTCGACGCATCGACCGCGTTGGCCACGAGGTAGTCCATCACCGACGGACCGGTCCCCGCGTGCAGCGCATTGGGGTCGTACCCGGCCGCCGCAGCGGAGATGGCGAACATCTCGCTGGGCCCGTAGCTTCCAGGGCTCGACGGGATCCCACCGCTGAGCGCCGACTGCTGGCTCTGCAGGTACTGGATCGCGCGCGATGCGGGATCCACCTGGGTTCGCGCGGGGCGAGCCCCGACGACAAGTTGAACACCCGCCGCGGCAACGCACAGTGCGATGCCCGCTCCAAGAATTTTGCGGGACCTTTTCATCCCACTCACCTCGCGCGGCTTGCCGAACCACCTCGCTGGAGGGTCCTCGCCGCATGAGGCCGACCTCCCGTTTCGCGCGGGGGTGGAGTTGGCGCACCACGGATCGGTCTCCTGGCTTGCGGATCATCGCCGCCGGCCGCCTTCCCCCGAGACCATCTCGAGGTGGCACGCTGGCCGGAAGCTCCCCGCTCACAGTTGCGCGACAGCGCCGGACTTACACCGGCTTCCCGTCACCCGTGACGCTATTCAGTTGTGATCCGGATTATGCGGTGTTTGCTCGAGGTCCTTGCGCCAGGCTTCGCAGCCCGATCAGCAACGTGGCGACGATTGCTGCGTTGCGCGTCAGCAGCAGCGCCTGCCCCAGGGCGTCGCCGCGAATGATCGCCGTGAATGCGCGCGTCTCGAGGAGCGTGAGCGACAGGACCGCGGCAAAGGCGACGACGAGCGCCGGCCGTTTTTCGCGGACTGCGAGTGCCGCGCCGGGGACGGCCCAGAGCATGAACTGCGGCGAGAGCAGGATTGACGTGGCCAGCAGGAACATCACGGCGGTCACCCAACCGGTGCCGAACAATCGCCGTCGTCCGGCCTCGATGCACACCGCTGCGGCGGCCAGACCGCCGAGCCCGATGAGCGCCACCCCGAGCCCGGTTGGCACACGGCCGATTCGCTCAGACCCTGCTTGAAAGAAGTCAGGTCCGGCGCCAACCACATGGATGATGCTGCCGACCAGGCTTTCGATCTGCCACCCCTGAGCACCGCGCAACGTGAGCACCTGACGGACGCCGTCGATCCCATCGACAGCCAACCAACCTCCGCCTATCACCGCCCCCGCCGCTGCCGCACCGGCGAGCGCGCGCCACCGCGACCTCCCCGGCACCGCGACGGCCAGAAGACCGAGTGGCAGTGGCCAGAGCTTGGCGCCGACCGCGACCGCCCAGGCCGCGCCCGCACTCACCGGTCTGCGCCCCAGGATCAAGGCGAGCGCGAGTGCCGCCAGCGCTACCGACAGCACGTCCACTCGCGTGACGGCGAGGTAGTACAGCGGTGTGTCGAGGACGATGAACGCAAGCCCAACCACGCGGCCGAACGCGCGCCACATCAGCACGCACAAGCCGGCTTCGATCGCTCCCAGCGCCAGCACGACAGCAACGCCAAACGCGTGCCGCGAGTGGGCAACCGCGTGGATGACTTCGAGCATGCCGACGGTGACCGGTGGGTATTCCACTGACTGGTCGCGGTAAGGCATGCCTCCGGAGACGATCGCGAAGTCGCGCTGGATATCGCCGTAGCCGGCCTGGTGCGCAACGCTCACCACCAGCACCACCAGGCGTAGCGCTGCACCGAGCAGCACAATGGCGATCGGCCACTCCAGCCGGAGCGCGCGCTCCGGCATTCAGCTCCGGTAGGTCTTTGTCACCGTGACGGGGCTCCACTCCGCGGTGAGTCCCTGACCGTGCAGCGACACGCTGCGATCGTCGTCGATCGGTTTCTCCGTCATCATGCCGAGCGCGATCAGAAACGAGTCGATCTTCATCGGCACGTTGTCGTGCCTGTCGACCTCCTGGCCGTCGATGTACCAGACCAGCGTGTCGCGAGCCTTGTCGTACGTGATGCGATACAGATGCGTCTGTCCCGGCTTGGTGGGGACGTCAAGCTCGTTGAAGATGCAGAAGTAGGTCGGCCGGTTGAGATCGGACGGCGCGTCGACGGCGACCCCGGGAAAGAGCACCCGCCCGTAGACCGTGGCGATCTTGTCATTGGTGGCAAAAAAATCGATGGCGGCGCCGGTGTTGAAGTCGAGCAGGTTGACCGTGGCCATGCCGTCGTAGAGATCGCCTTCGCGGCCGTTGTGCCGGCGCGCGGAGATGGTGAGCTCCACCGAGATCTCGCCGTCGTCGGGCGGTTCGAACCGTTCCAGGGAGTAGTACATGTGCTTGGCGTTGTCCAGCACCTGGATGCGGTCGTGCGAGCGGCTCAGCGGATTGGCGCGCACCCGGAGCTTCTCGCCCTCGACGATCACCGTCGCGTTGGGCTCGCGGTATTTCCACTCGCTGCCGTCGGGCAGCTTGAAGCCGCCGATCTCCCATTTCGGGTCCTTGCCCGTGATGATCGAGCGAAAATCGCCGTAGCGAGCCGTCTCGACACGTGGTTTCGAACCCGATGTCGAGCGCTTCTTGCCGTTGGTCGCCGCCGGCGCGCTTGCCTGTGCCATGAGTGGTGCCTCCTATGAGTCGGCACCTTAACCGTACCAACGCGGGTTGCGAGGTTGGTTCTGCGGGTGCTCTGGATACACTGGTTGGCATGCGTGACCTAGGCCGCAAGGCCGTTGCGGTGATCTCCGTCCACGCATCACCGATGTCGGAGCTGGGGCAGGGCGAGAACGGGGGCATGAACCTTGCGATCCGGCGGGTGTGCGAGGGCCTCTCCGAGCGCGGCATACCGACCGACGTCTTCGTGCGCCGGGAGGACGCGTTTTCCCCGGACGAAGAGCTCATCGCTCCGATGAGCCGGCTGGTCCGCCTCCCGGTGGGACCGGCTCGCGCCATCCCCAAAGCTGATGTCCTGGCGCTGTGCGACGACTTCGCTGCGGCGCTGGCCCGCCACGCGCGATCCGAAGGCCGGGGTTACAGAGCCATTCACGCGCATTACTGGTTCGGTGGGCTTGTTGCCCGGCACCTTCGTGAGCAGTGGGATGTGCCGTGGGTGCAGTCGTTCCATACGCTGGCGCGCACAAAGGCGCGCGCAGGCCTCCCGCTGGATGAGGAGCGTGCCGAGGTGGAGGAGAGGCTCGCTGAGGAGGCCGACCGCCTCGTCGCCGCAAGCGTGTCTGAGGCCAAAGACCTGATCCGCCTGTACCACGCGTCGCGCGAGCGCATCTGCGTGGCCCAGCCGGGGGTCGACCTCCGCCTCTTCGCGCCCCGGGACACGGCCGCGCTTCGGGCCGAGCTGGGGCTGGAGGATCGCCGTGTCGTGTTCTTCGCCGGTCGCCTCGAGCCCTTGAAAGGCGCCGATACCCTGCTCGAGGCAGCCAGCCAGCTGGTAAGCCGGCCGGAGTTCGCCGACCTCGCGTTGCTGGTCGCCGGCGACAACAGCGGCGACGGCACGCAGGAGAACGGAGGCGAGCGCGCGCGTCTGCAGCGTCAGGCCGAGGCGGGTGCCCTGGCCGGACGCGTCAGCTTCCTCGGTGCGGTGTCGCATCAGCGGCTGGCCGACTTCTACGCCCTCGCTGACGTGTGCGTGGTGCCGTCGCGCACCGAGAGCTTCGGCATCGTCGCTCTGGAGGCGCAGGCATTGGGAACGCCAGTGGTCGCGGCTGCTGTGGGCGGCCTCACTGAGGCGATCGAGGACGGCGTCACCGGTGTGCTGGTGCGCGGCCGCGACCCCGAGCGATGGGCTGATGCGATCGCGCGAGTCCTGCACGACCCGGAGGAGCGCGCTGCGATGGGGGAGGAGGCGCGGCTGCGCGCCGCGCGATTCACCTGGGCGCGCGCGGTGGACCGGGTCTCCGCGATCTACGACCGTCTGACGACTCCTCGGCAGGAGGCCGCGTTCCCGTGCGGCTATGCCGACGAGGAGTTCACCCTGCTCCGAGCCGGCTGACGCTCGACCGGCGTCAGGCGATCGGCGTCGTCGTTGCGGCGGACGTCCTGTCGTACTCCTGGGCGCGCTGCGCCCGGAGGGTGCCGTCGCGACCCTCTCGCAGGATGCGCAGCGCAGGGCTGGGCAGCGATCCCTCTTCGAGGATGCGGTCGATGATGGCCACAACCTCGTCGCTCACCAGGTAGCGTGGATAGAGGCATTCGGTGAATGTCTCGGCCTCATCGATCGAGCGGTTGTCCCAGAACTCCGGCAGGGCGTCCACGTAACGCTGGACGTACGGCGCGAGCACGCTGAGATCGTCGCTGCGTGCCTGGAAGCCGGCCACCAGCGAGGAGCCGACCACGAAGCCGGCCATCAGCGAGGCCATCGCGGCGAGGGACGGCTCGTGGTCGACCGCCTTCGCCCAGTCCGCGGGGATGGACGAGCGGGCGTCGAGAATGCGATTCCAGGCTTCCTGCTTCGCCTCGGCCGTCGGCCGCGCGGCCAGGCAGGCAGCTCCGCGACGGCGGCCGATGTCCGACGGGTCGCCGTCAATTTCGGCATTGATCTGCGCGGCGTCGGCGAGGCCGTAGCCCGACAGATGGCCGAGCACGAGCCAGCGCAGGTCGGGATCGAGCGCGATGCCCGGCAGTGGTTCACTGTTGTCGAGCAGCGACTCCAGGCGCTGGCGGTCCGCCGGCTGCACCGCCGTGGCGGCGAGGCAGCGGAACCATGCGGTCTGCAAATCGCTGCCCGGCTCGAGGCGGGCCATCTGCTCCTTCGCGACCGTGTGCAGGCGATCGCGCGCGGGCAGGCGGTTGGCGGGATCCCCGAACTGCTCGATGGCCGCACCCGCCTGGCCCAGGATGCGCTCGGAGATGAGCACATCGTCCTCGGCCGGTGCGTGCCGAGCCACCAGCTCAGCGAACTGCCGTGCCGGCAGCTCTGCGTCGCGGGTCATGTCCCACAGCGCGGCCCAGCAGAGAGCGCGGGCGAGGGGATCGTCGAGGCGCGACAGGTCAGCGAGCAGCGTCTGCACCGAGCGCTCGTCGAAGCGCAATTTGGCAAACGTGAGGTCGTCGTCGTTGACCAGCACCATGTCCGCGGCCTTTTCATGCACGAATTCGCGAACCTCGGTACGCGGGCCTTCGATGTCGAGCTGCACCTGGCGCCGCCGCTTGAGGTGCCCTTTCGAATTGCGGTCGTACAGGCCGATGGCGATGCGGTGCGAGCGCAGCGTCGGATGCTCGGGCGTGGCCGTTTGCTCGACGACGAATGACGTGTAGCGGTCGCCCGTGATCTCAACCACCGGGCGAAGCGTGTTCATCCCCGTCGTCTGCAGCCATTCGCGGGCAAAGCGGGAGACGTCGCGGCCGGACGCGCGCCGGAGGCAGTCCAGGAAATCGTCCAGCGTTGCGTTGCCCCAGCGATAACGACGGAAGTAGTCCTGCACACCGTGCTTGAAGGCGTCGTCGCCCACCCAGGCCACCAGCTGCCGCATCACCGCAGCACCCTTGTGGTACGTGATGCCGTCGAAGTTCTGGCGCACGGCCTCGATGTCGGGGATGTCGTCGGCGATGCGATGGGTGGTGACCAGCTGATCCTGGCGTGCCGCAACGGACTTGACGGTGTTGGCGAAGTCGGCCCACGCGTCGGTATGCCGCGTGGCCCGAACCATGGCCAGGATCGACATGAATGTGGCGAAGGTCTCGTTGAGCCACAGATCGCCCCACCACTTCATGGTGGTGACGTCCCCAAACCCGTGCACATGCGCCATCTCGTGCAGCACCGTCTCGGCGCGCCGCGCGAGCTGCGTATCCGTGGCGCGGCCGCGGAAGATGTACGACTCGTTGAACGTGACGCAGCCGGGATTCTCCATTGCGCCCATGTTGAATTCGGGCACGAACAACTGGTTGTACTCGTCGAACGGGTAGGGGTAACCGAAGTAGTCCGTAAAGAAGTCGAGCCCCGCTCGGGTGATCTCGAATATTTCGTCGGCTTGCGCCTGCACCCATTCGTACATCGATTCGCGGCACCAGATTCCCAGTGGGATGTTGCGGTGCTCGCTCTCGATCACGTGATACGTCCCCGCCACCACCGCAATGAGGTACGGGGGGATGGGCGGCGTGGTGTTGAACCGGGTCACGGTGCGGCCGTTGCTCGCTTGGGTGGAGATGACACGACCATTGCCGCAGACGCGCCATACCGGCGGCGCCGCCACCGTCATGCTGACCGTCGCTTTCAGGTCGGGCTGGTCGAAGCAGGCCAGCACCTTGTGGGCGTCGAAGGGCTCGAAGTGCGTGTACACGTACACGCGCTTGTCCAGTGGATCCATCAGCCGGTGCATGCCGACGCCGAGATGCTGGTACTCACACTGGGCGCGCACATCGAGGCGATTGGAACCCGCGCGCAACCTGGTCAGCTGCAGCCGCCTGCCATCGAAGACGACCTCTGCCGGATCCAGATGGCGGCCGTTGAACACAACCTCGTCGATGGACCGCGCCGCGATGTTGATGAACGTCGACGCCCCCTCGTGCGCCGCATCGAACGTGATGGCGGTGGAGCTCTCGAACGTGGGGGCCTTGGGGTCGTCGCTCAAAACCAGCGACACGGTGTATGCGATGTTTGACAGCAGCGCGGCGCGCTCCGTCGCCTCCTCGAGCGTGAGGTTGTCGTGAGGCATGTGCGTGTCGAGGGTGGTGGCGTCAGTGCTCAATCGATACTTCCAAACTGAATCGGCCCCGAGATTTCAACCATCACTGCGAGTGCGGTCCGGGCCGTCCATAGCAGCATAGCCATCGGGAACTCCATACGGACGGGTCGCTGGTGATCTCATCCGGCGTGGGCACGGCGGTGAATTGTGCCGGATTGCGGAGGCAGTGGCCGCCCAGATATCGGGCCGGGTCCATACTCCAGTCCCGTGGCTGCCGCTCTGAGCATCGCCGCCGGCGTGCTGCTGCTGCTGGCAACGGCGACCAACGTCATGCGGACGCTGGTGGTGCCGCGCGGACTCGTGCCTCGCTTTGCCTGGAATTTCGACGTCGTCCTGCGGTCGGCATTTCGCAACGGGGCCGGGCTGGCCCGGTCCTACGCGGCCAAGGACCGGATCCTGAGTTACGAGGGCCCCTTCCGGCTCATGGGGTTGCTCTTTGCGTGGCTCGGCAGCGCGCTCCTCGGCTGGGGGCTGGTCTACTGGCCGTTCGTCGGGTCATTTCCGGTCGCGCTCGGGACCGCGGCGTCGGCGATGTTTCCGCTGAGCTTCATCGGCTCCAGCAGCCCTCCACCGCTGCCCCTCACGTTCCTCGCGGCGTCGACCACATTGATCCTGGTCACGCTTCAGATCGCGTATCTCCCAACCCTGTACGCGGCGTTCAACAGGCGCGAAACCCTGGTGACGATGCTGAGCAGCCGAACCGGGCAACCGCCCTGGGGTCCGGAGGTGCTGGCACGCCACGCGCTGATCAACAACCTCAACGACATGCCGCAGTTCTTCCGTGAGTGGGAGCTGTGGGCGGCCGACGTGGCGGAGAGCCACACCAATTACCCGGTGCTGCTCGCGCTTCGCGCACCCCACCCGATGCGCTCGTGGGTGATCGCGCTCAACGCGGTGTTGGACGCCGCCGCGCTGTACCTGGCACTTGCGCCGCGCGCTGCCCCGTCGCAGGCGAACGCGTTCATCCGCATGGGGTACAGCGCGCTGCGCGAGGTCGGCGACTCGATGCGGATCGCTTACAACCCGGATCCGCTGCCGGAGGATCCGATCGAGTTGACCTACGAGGAGTTTCGCGACGGTGTGGATGTGCTCGATGCCGCCGAGTTTCCCCGGGAGCGTTCCGCGGAGGAAGCGTGGCCGCACTTCCACGGCTGGCGTGTCAACTACGAGGCGCTCTCCTATGAGATCGCAGACCGGTTGATCGCTCCGCCGGGCCTGTGGTCTGGCTCGCGAGTCCAACTCCCAGGCGTTGCCTTCGCGCCGGAGCGCCCGCGACATCGCCATCCCGGCGAACGCGAGTCACATGTGCACGAAACCGCAGCCCACCGCTGAGGTCAGGCTGGAAGTGCGAGCGGCTCCTCGACGAGGTGAGGCAGCGTGACGGGCTGCGACTCGTCATCGGGCAGCACGCAGAAGCCGTGCTTCGTCTTTTCCCAGTAGTAGGGCTTGTAGATCAACTGGAGCACGCCCTTCCAAGCGCCGATTGACATCAGCATCCAGTAGACCGGTGCGAGCAGCGCCCACTTGACGTCGTCGTAATGACGCCGCGCGTAGCAACCGCTGACGGTCGCGATCGTGAATGCGGCGTTGCCCAGGAAGAAGCTCGCCGTGCACACGTAGAGCAATCCGCCAGGGAAGAGCAGCTGGATGACGTGCGGGTGGAAGCCGAACCACACCACCGTCAGCGCCAGGTACAGCGGATTGATCAGCAGGCAGAACGTGCCGGCTCCGAAGAAGAGATGGAAGGCGAAGAACGCCTTGAATCCCATCTGGCGGTAAAGCCTGTACGGATGACGCATCTGATAGAGGTACGTCTGCATGTAGCCCTTGACCCAGCGGCTGCGCTGCCGGATCCAGTTGCCGACGCGGCTGTTGGCCTCTTCGTACGTGGTCGAGTCGATGACCGCGGTCTTCCATCCGCGCACGAACACGCGCATGCCGAGGTCGGCGTCCTCGGTGACGTTGAAGGCATTCCAACCACCGAGCTCGCGCAAGCGGGCAGTGACGAAGTGGTTCGAGGTTCCGCCCAGCGGAATCGCCACGTCCATCGACTGCAGGCCGGGCAGCAGCTGATCGAACCACACCGAGTACTCCGCAGTGAACCACCGCGTGAGCAGGTTGTACCGACGGTTGAAGTAGTTCAGCTTTGCCTGGATGCAGATCTGCTCCGGCGGCCCGTCGCGGAACGCGATCACGACCTTGCGCAGCTGATCCGGCTCCGGGCGATCCTCAGCGTCATAGATAACGAGGTACTGCCCGCGCGCACGCGAGAGGCCCGCGTTGCACGCGCGCGGCTTTCCCTTGGGCCCGATGTCCGGGATCGTGAGGACCTCGAAGCTGTCCGGCACGTTGTACCGGTCGAGGGCGTCGCGGGTCTCGTCGTCGTCCTCCTCTAGGAGCACCTTGACGTCGAGCTTGTCCAGCGGGTAATTCAGCTGCGAGATGCCCTGAATCAGCTGCGGGACCATCTGGGCCTCGTGGTACAGAGGAACCAGGATCGTGTACACGGGAAGCTCACGGTCTTCGAGTGCCTCGAGCTGCGCCGGCGAGATCTTGAGAGCGGCCGAGTTGTCCAGCGCGCGGCGCACCAGCACCAGCTTGAACAGGTTGGCGGCTCCGAAGAACAGCACGATGAAGCCGTTGATGACCAGCGCGGTCGTCAGCGGCGCGATGAAGGCAGCCGCCGCGATCCCCATGACCATGAGCAGAATTGCGATCTTCTGCTGTGTGGTGAGGACGCGTTCTGTTTCTGTCTGGTTCAGATGCTCGTTGCTTCGAGTCGGAGCTTCCGACGGCGAGATCGTGAACTCGCGCGCCGAACCTCCCCGCCCAGGAAGCTCGAATTCGAAATCGGTCGTGCGAACGCCAATCTCGAGTGTCACCCCTCTCCCCCCAACAGTGTGCGCTCACGGCACAGCATGGCTGTGCGGTGAGCTAGTGCCAACCTCATCCCCGGCCTAGCCCCCGTGGTATCTACCCCAATCCGACACTCCGGTCGTTGTGTGAAGCCTATTGCATCTTGAAGTTCTTGTCAAAGTTCCCGATCACTTCGATCGCGTCATTCAGAATGATATGCGAACCAACGCTCGACTTATGACGTTCGACGTTCGCTCGCGCGCGCGATACCTTGCACTTGTTGTGCTCGCTGCTCTTGCAGCGTGCTCTCCCGCGACCGCGTCTCCCAGCGCACACCCTTCAGCGTCCGCCAGGCCAAGCGCGAGCGCTGCAGCCGCGACAGCGGTGCCCGCGCCACCAAACGCGCCGCTCGTGGTCCAGGTGGAGAATTCGCAGTTCGCGCGCCCACAATCCGGGTTGGACGACGCTTCAATCGTCTACGAGTACGTCGCCGAGGGGGGGATCAGCCGCTTCTCCGCGATCTACTCGGCTCCGCCGGCCAGCGTGGTCGGCCCCGTGCGCAGCGCGCGGCTGGCCACCATCGAGCTGCTTCGCCTTTACGGCGCCGTGTTGCTGTACTCGGGCGGATCCCACTACATCAACGGACTGCTGAGCCAATCAGGGCTGCCGCACTACGACGAGACCGCGGCCGGCGGCGACCTTTTCCGCATCGGCAGCCGATCGCCTCCGCACAACCTGTACACCGACGGCGCGCACATGCGCGAGCTGCTGGGGAAGGCCAGGGCCCCCTCGATCAGCTACGCGTTTCCGGTGATCAGCGCCACGCCGGCCGGGGGCCGCCTGACGGGCTCATTCCGCGTGCCGGTGTCCACATTCGAGCGACCGTCCTGGAAATGGGATCAGGCGTTGCGGGCGTGGACGCGCACCGAGCCGGATACTGGCGTCTTCCTCGACGCGGTCACGGGCCAGCCGCTGCAGGCGGCCACGGTGATCGTGCAGCAGGTCCAGATCACGACGTCAGCGCAGGTGGTCGACGTGAACGGGGTCCACGGCGTCGACCACAAATTGACCGGGACGGGAGCGGCGCAGGTCTTCGTGAGCGGACGCGAGTTCAACGCCACGTGGACGCAGCCAGCCGCCGGGCCGCCGCAGTTCACGCTTGCCGACGGCCGGCCGGCCCCTATGGCACCCGGACTCCTCTGGATCGAACTCGTCGCAACAGGGTCGCCCGCGGTGATAACCGGCTAGAGCTTCTCAGCCCCCTCGGGGTTTGAAGATCTGACTTGTCACCTTGCGAACGGCGACGCGAGGCGCCAGCCGGGCTCCGAACGTGCCGGCGGCATTGAGGGCGCCCGGGACACAGACGGCGCTGCCGCGATCGAAGGCGCGCATCGCGATTGTGGTGCAGCGCTCTGCGCTCATCGGGCGAGCGAAATCCATGTACTCCTGCACCCCGGCGACATCGCCGAATTCGGTCCGGACCGGGCCCGGGCAGAGCGCCATGGCGCGTGCTCCCGAGCCGTGCAGCTCCTCGGCGAGCGCCTCGGTGAAGCTGAGCACGAACGCCTTGGTCCCGCCGTAGGTGGCCATGAAGGGAAGGGGCTGGAATGCCGCGGTGCTGGCCAGGTTGATCACGCCCCCGCCCTGCGCCTCGATCAAACCCGGCAGCGCGGCCAGCGTCAGCTCGTGCACGGCGACCACGTTGAGCTGCACCTCAGCGCGTTCCCGGCCGGCATCGAGGTCCGCCAGGCGGCCCCGGCTGCCGTAGCCGGCGTTGTTGACCAGCACCCACGGTGATCGCTGGCGGATGAGCCGGGCCACAACGTTTCGGCCCTTAGCCGTCTCCAGGTCGGCCTCCACGACGTCGACTGCGACGTTGTGCCGACTCCTCAGCTCGGCTGCGAGCTGTTCGAGGCGATCGACGCGCCGGGCCACGACCGTGAGGGGGTGGCCACGTTCCGCGAAGCGCCTCGCGAACTCAGCGCCGATTCCACTCGACGCACCGGTGACGAGTACGGGAATGGATGCGGGCACCGCTGCTGCCCCTGCCATGCGCCTTCCTCCGCGACGTACTGGTTGGAAGCCGACAAGAGTAGTCGAGAGGGTTCGGTCGCCCGCGGAGGGGCCTTTGTTAACATCGGCGCCGCGATGCTGTCGGACTACGCGCCGATCCTCGTGTTCCTCGTCGTTGTTCTTGGGTTTGCCGTCGGCGCGCAGGTGGCCAGCAACGCGCTGGGACCGCGCCGTCCCTCGGCTGCAAAGGAACTCCCGTACGAGTCCGGCATCGTGCCCCGCGAATCGGCGCGACGCCGTTTTTCGGTGAGTTTTTACGTCACCGCAATGCTGTTCATCATCTTCGACGTCGAATCGATCTTCCTGTTCCCCTGGGCGACAATCGTGCGCCAATTGAAGGTCTTCGGCGTCGTCGAGATCGCCATCTTCATCGGCACGTTGCTGGTGGGGCTGTTGTATGTCTGGCGCAAGGGAGCCCTGCGATGGGATTGACCACCGACGCGGCGATTGCAAACCCGCGCGTCGTGCACGCCCAGGACGCCGGGACGATCGCACTGCCGCGCGTCGGCGCCGGCGAACGCGCCGCGGTGCAGAGCGGGGTGGTCACCACCACGATCGAGCAGGTGATCCAGTGGGGCCGCTACAGCTCGCTGTGGCCCGCGCTCTTCGGGCTCGCCTGCTGCGCCATCGAGATGATGGCGGTCGGAGCGTCGCGATACGACATGGCTCGCTTTGGCGCCGAGGTCTTTCGCGCTTCCCCCCGGCAGGCGGACGTGATGATCGTGGCCGGCCGGGTCTCCCAGAAGATGGCGCCGGTCCTGCGCCAGATCTACGACCAGATGCCCGAGCCCAAATGGGTGATCAGCATGGGAGCGTGCGCCTCGAGCGGGGGCATGTTCAACAACTACGCGATCGTGCAGGGCGTGGACAAGGTCGTCCCGGTGGACATCTACCTGCCGGGCTGCCCGCCGCGGCCCGAAGGGCTGCTCGACGCGGTCATCAAGCTGCAGAAGAAGATCGCCGGGGAGCGCCCCGGCTCACTGCGCGGATAGTGCGGTGACCGGACCGGTCGCACCGTCCGCTGCAACGCGCCCGGTGAGCGGTTCTCGCGCGGCCGACCTGATTACCCGCGAGCTCCCTGGTGTGATCCTGCGACGCGCGGTCGCATACGGAGAAGAGACCATGTGGATCGCGCGCGAGCGGTTGGTCGAGGTGTGCACGGTTTTGCGCGACCACCGGGAGGGTCGCTACACGCTGCCGCAGTTCGTGACGGCCGTCGACTGGCCCGATCGCGAGCCGGAGGAGCCGCGTTTCGACGTCGTCTATCAGCTGCGGTCGCTCGAGTTCAACGACTGGTGCCGCCTGATCGTGCAGGTGCAGGAGGACGACCCATCGGTGCCCACGCTGGAGCGGGTCTTCGCAGGCATGGACTGGCTGGAGCGCGAGACATACGACCTGCTCGGCATCATCTTCACCGGGCATCACGACCTCAAACGGATCCTGATGCCGTCCGACTGGGAGGGACACCCGCTGCGCAAGGACTACGTGTCATTCGGTGAGCCGGTTGCGTTCACGCACAACCTCGACTGGGCACTGCCTGCGTTGGAACGGCCGCCGGAGCTGACGGGGGAGTCGCGATGACGGTTCTGCCGCCGCTCGAGCCGCCGCCGCTGAAGGACCTGGCATCGGAGCAGTACGAGCACGGGCGCGAGATGCTGGGTGTTGAGAGCGGGCTCGATTCGGTCGACCTGGTGCAGCTGGACGACAGCACGATGGAGCTGAACATGGGCCCGCAGCACCCGTCCACGCATGGTGTGCTGCGGCTGGTGCTCGAGCTGGACGGAGAGGTGGTGAAGAAGTGCAAGCCGGACGTCGGCTTCCTGCACACCGGCTTCGAGAAGGACTTCGAGCGCCACAACTATCAGCAGTGCATCCCCTACACGGATCGCATGGACTACCTGTCGCCGCTGTTCAACAACCTCGGCTTCTCGCTGGCGGTGGAAAAGCTGCTCGGCATCGAGGTGCCGTTGCGCGCGCAGTACATCCGCGTGCTCATGTGCGAGCTCACGCGCATCGCCAGCCATCTGCTGTGGTACGGCACCAGCGCGCTCGACCTGGGCGCGACGTCGCCCTTCATCTACGCCTGGCGGGACCGCGAGAAGCTTCTGGACATCAACGAGCTGGTGAGCGGCGTGCGCATGCACACGTCATTCATCCGTGTGGGCGGTCTGCTGGCCGACGTTCCCGCCGAGTTCTACAACATGGTCAACGAGTTCGTCCTGACCTTTCCCCGGCTCATCGACCAGCACGAAATGCTGATCACCAAGAACCCGATCTGGCGCGAGCGCACCGTAGGGCTTGGCCCGATCACGCTGGACGACGCGATGAACTACGGCGCCACCGGCCCTATCCTGCGCGCCTGCGGCATCCCCTATGACCTGCGCAAGGCGCAGCCGTACAGCTCCTACGATCACTTCGATTTCGACATTCCCATCGCGCGCAACGGCGATGTGTACGACCGCTACCTGGTACGCATGCAGGAGATGCGAGAGTCGGTGAAGATCGTCAAGCAGGCGCTCGACAACATGCCAGATGGGCCGGTGAACACGACCGATCGCCGCGTCGCCCTGCCGCCGCGCAACGAGATCAACACCAGCATGGAGTCGCTCATCCATCACTTCAAGCTGGTGACCGAGGGAATGCGTCCGCCGGTCGGCCAGGTGTACCAGGCGGTGGAGAGCCCGCGGGGGGAGCTGGGCTTCTACATCGTGAGCGACGGCAGCAACCGGCCGTACCGCTGCAAGGTGCGGGCGCCGTCGTTCAGCAACCTGAGCTCGCTGCCCCATATGGTGAAAGGCGAGCTCATCGCCGACGTTGTGGCGGTCATCGGCTCGATCGACATCATCCTGGGAGACGTCGACCGATGAGTCTCAGCGCGGCGACGCGCACCGAGATCGAAGCGGTGCGTGATCGCTACCCGCAGCCGCGCAGTGCGATTCTGCCTGCGCTGTGGGCAGCACAGCACGAGGTGGGACACCTGGCGCCAGAGGCGATGGCCGAGGTCGCCACACTGCTGCGCGTGACACCGAGCGAGGTCGAAGCGGTATCGACGTTCTACTCGATGTACTTCCAGAAGCCGCACGGCCGGCACGAGGTGGTGGTCTGCATCAACGTGTCGTGCGCGCTGCGTGGCGCCGATGACATCGTTGCGCATCTGGAAGGCAGCCTCGGCTGTCCATCCGGCTCCACGACGGAAGACGGCGAGTTCACCTGGGCGAGCACGGTCGAATGCCTCGGCGCATGTGGCGGTGCACCCGCGATGCAGCTCGACCACCGCTTCGTCGAGAATTTGACGCCGAAATCCGTGGACGCTGCGTTGCAGCGAGCGCGCGGCTCCGGCACTATGCACGCGGCGACGAGCCCGGGTGACGCCGGTGGGGCGGAGCCCGACGGAGCGAGCTCCGAGGAGCGGAGGTGGGGGGGACCCGGAGGCGGCAGGACCCGGGCTCGTCGTAGCCCTAAGCAGGACGCGGAGCCGACCGATGGCTGAATACCCGCTGCTGACTAAGGACTTCGCGACCAAGGATCTCCATACGCTGGCGGTGTACGAGCGCACCGGTGGCTACCAGGGGTTGCGCGAGGCGTTCAAGAAGTTCACGCCAGAATCGCTGATCGCGGAGGTCAAGACCAGCGGTGTCCGCGGGCGCGGGGGCGCTGGATTTCCCACCGGGACCAAGTGGTCGTTCCTGCCCAAGGACATCTTCCCCCGCTACCTGTGCTGCAACGCCGACGAGTCGGAGCCGGGTTGCTTC
>DATMRA010000199.1:0-23506 GCA_035566535.1 Candidatus Acidiferrales bacterium
CGAGAGGACGCGGACGACGAACAGCCGGCCGCTTGCATCCTCGGTGACCTCGACGAGCGCGCCGGCTCGATCCACCGCAAGCCCGCGAAGCGGCGTGTAGCCGGGTAGCGACACGCGCGAACCAGGCGAGGAGCGACGGACCGATCGACCGCTGCGTTCCATTGCCGCCTGTATTGTCACCGAGCCCGGCGTTCACCGAGGCGTGCATCGGGGGATATCTAGAATGGGCCGGCAGTGGAATACGTGGAGAGCATCCTCGACCTGGTGGGCGACACCCCGCTGGTGCGCCTCAAGAAGGTCACGGAGGGGTTGCGGCCCACGATCCTCGCGAAGCTCGAACAGCTGAACCCGGGGGGCAGCGTCAAGGATCGGATCGGGCTTGCCATGATCGAGGACGCGGAACGGCGCGACCTCCTGCGTCCCGGCGGAACGATCGTGGAGCCGACATCGGGCAACACCGGGCACGGGTTGGCAATGGCCGCGGCGATCAAGGGCTACAAGACCGTGTTCGTGATGCCGGACAAGATGTCCGCCGAGAAGATCAGCCTCCTCCGCGCGTACGGCGCCGAGGTCGTGATATGCCCGACCAACGTCGAACGGGATTCGCCGCAGTCGTACTACTCCGTGGCTGACCGCTTGAGCCGCGAGATACCAGGCGCATTCCAACCGAATCAGTACTTCAATCCACGCAATCCGGAGGCGCACTACCGCACCACCGGGCCCGAGCTCTGGCGGCAGACCGATGGCCGCATCACGGTGTTCGTTACCGGCATTGGCACGGGTGGAACGATCAGTGGAGCGGGACGCTATCTGAAGGAACAGAACCCCTCGATACGAATCGTCGGCGCCGACCCGGAAGGTTCCATCTACAGCGGGGCGATCGCGCCGTACAAGGTGGAAGGCGTCGGGGAGGACTTCTGGCCGGGGACGTTCGACCGCGAGGTCGTCGATGAGGTCATCCAGGTGACCGACCGCGAGTCGTTTGTCGCCGCGCGGAGGCTCGCGCGGGAAGAGGGAATCCTCATCGGTGGTTCCGGCGGCTTGGCCTTGCACGCGGCGATCCAGGCCGCGGTGCGGTGCGGCCCCGACGATGTCGTCGTCGTGCTGCTGCCTGACACCGGACGCAACTACCTCAGCAAGTTCTTCTCCGACGAGTGGATGCGGCAGAACGGGTATCTGCAGCGGTTGGTGCCGGCGCGTGTGCGCGAGGTCATTTCCGCCGCTCACAGCGATGGCGTGCCGGAACTGGTCAGCGTCGACGCGGGCCGGACGGTGGGTGAGGCCATAGACCTCATGCAGCAATACGGCATCTCGCAGCTTCCGGTGGTCGAAGGCATCAACGGTGGCGCCGGCACCGTGGTCGGCAGCATCCAGGAGCGGTCACTGCTCGATCGCATCTACCGCGACCCGGCGGTGGTCTCCACTCCTGTGTCGACGGCGATGGACCCGCCGTTCGCGCGCGTGTCCGCGGGGGCGCCCATCGAGGAGGCGTTCGAAGCGCTGCTCGGCGGCGAGCCGGCGCTCATGATCATTGACGGCGACGCTCCCGTCGGCGTCATCACTCGATCGGACCTGCTCGAGTTCGTAGCCCACCGGGGCCGCAGCTGATGCCCCGCGCGCCGGGTTTTGCCACGCGAGCGGTGCATGCGGGGCAGGAGCCGGATGCGCAGACCGGGGCGGTCGTGCCACCGATCCACATGGCGACGACGTTCGCTCAGGACGGAGTGGGGCAGACCCGCGGGTTCGAGTACGGCCGCACCGACAACCCGACGCGACGGCGACTCGAGGAGTGCCTCGCGTCACTCGAGGGCGCCACCCACGCCCTCGCGTTTGCGTCCGGCATGGCTGCGACCAGCACCGTGTTGTTGCTGTTCTCGCCGGGAGACCACGTGGTGTTCACCGAGGACGTGTATGGCGGAACGTTCCGGCTGTTCGACAAGGTGCTGCGTCGCTTCGGCTTGACGTTCAGCGCGGTGGACGCCTCGGACACCGCGGCCGTGGAAGCAGCGTGCACCGATCAGACGCGGCTGATCTGGCTGGAGTCACCCACCAACCCGCTGCTGCGGGTGGTTGACGTGGCGGGGATTGCGGAGCGGGCGCGTGCCCAGAACATCACGGTGTGTGTGGACAGCACGTTCGCCAGCCCGGTACTGCAGCGGCCACTCGAGATGGGCGCTGACGTCGTGGTGCACAGCTCAACGAAGTTCCTGGGCGGCCACAGTGACGTCGTCGGTGGCTGTGTCCTGACGTCGAATGACGACATGGCGGAGCGACTGCGGTTTCATCAGAACGCGATCGGCGCCGTGCCGTCGCCCTTTGACTGCTGGTTGCTGCTCCGCGGTCTGCGCACGCTGGAGCTCCGAGTCACGCGGCAGTCAGATAGCGCGATCGTCGTGGCGCGGTGGCTGCGCGAGCATCCGATGGTCCGCCGGGTCTACTACCCAGGGTTGGAGGACCACCCTGGATACGCGCTGGCGACACGGCAGATGCACGGGCGGTACGGCGGCGTCGTCTCGTTTGAGGTTGCGGACCGAGAGGCGGCCCTGCGTGTCCTCGAGCGGTTGCGCGTCTTCACACTCGCGGAATCGCTCGGCGCTGTCGAGTCGCTGGCGGAGTCGCCGGCGCTGATGACGCATGCGTCGATCCCCGGTGAGGAGCGGCTGCGGGTCGGGGTGAGCGACGGCTTGATCCGGCTGTCGGTGGGCGTCGAGGACGTCGACGATCTGATTGCGGACCTGGACCAGGCGCTCGACGTCTGAGGACTGTCCGCCGCGGAGCCTAGCGATAACGAACGGGTGTTCGTAGGATGTGGAGTGTGTCTGGGAGTGAGGACAGCTCCGATCCGCTAGCGACAGTGCTCCGCGCGGTGGAGCGCCTGCGGGTGCGCGACCGCGGCGGGCGCGCGCAGGCGCAGGTCGCAAAAGAGCTGATCGATCTGCGCCACGCGAGCGACCTTCTCGAGCTCGAGTTCGCGACGGTGGCGGCTGAGTTTGCCGCGAGCGACGAGTACGAACGGAGAGGCTCCGCTAGCCCGGTCCAGTGGATCCGTCAGAGCTGCAACATGACCGGCCACGCCGCGGCCGCCGCGGTCTGCGTCGGCGAGCAGATGGAGCAGCTGCCGCACAGTGTCGCGGCGCTGGATGCAGGCAACATCGGCTTCAGCCACCTAGCGTTGCTGGCAGGCACGGCTCGCGCGGCAAAAGAGTCGCCGAGTGCATCGCCATTCGATGAGGAGCCGCTGCTGCGCAAAGCACTCGTGCATACGGTGAGCCGCTTCCGCCATGACTGTGCGCACGCCCGCCACAAGATCGATGCGGAGGCCTTCCTGGCGGAGCAGGTCGAGAACGCGGGTTGGCGTCGTTTGGAGTTGCTGCCCTGTGAGGACGGAGCGGTTGTGGTACGCGGGTTTCTCGACTCGGTCGGCGGAGCCACACTGCGCACCGCACTCGAGCCGCTGGCGCGGCGTAGCGGCGCCGGCGACGATCGGACGCGTGACAAGCGCCTCGCTGATGCCCTCGTTGAACTTGCGAATCATGCCCTCGATGCGGGGCTCGTGCCACAGCAGAGCGGCGTGCGCGCGCACCTCCAGGTGACTGCGACGCTGGAGACCCTACTCGGGCTCAAGGGCGCTCCCGCGGGGGAGTTGACGTTTTCGCCGCCGATCCCGGTCGCGACCGTGCAGCGGCTCGCATGCGATGCAGGCATCACTCGGGTTGTGCTCGATCCAGCGTCGGCGGTGGTCGACGTGGGCCGCCTCAAGCGACTGCCCTCAGGGGCGACGCGGCGCGCGCTCAACGCCCGCGACGGTGGATGCGTCTGGCCCGGCTGCCACCGGCCCCCAACGTGGACGAATGCGCACCACGTGATGCACTGGGCGCACGGCGGCCAGACGGAGCTAGGCAATTTGGTGCTGCTCTGCTACCGCCATCACTGGATGGTTCACGAGGGCGGCTGGCAACTGGCCCGGAGTGACGACCGCGGAGTGGTCACCGTCCCGCCATTGCCGGAGCGCGAGCTGGAGCCGCGGGCACGTGGCCCTGACGTGGCAGTGGCCTGAGCGCCGCGTTCCAATCTCGCGGTCTGATCGGCCACGGTCGGGCCCGCCCTTGGCGATCTTGTGACCGGCAATCGCTGCGATGCAGGGGCCGCGGTACCCTGAAACCACCCCATGACCTTCGACGCCTTCCTTCACCAGCTTCCGGACGCGGACCCCCAGGAGACAGGCGAGTGGCTCGAATCGCTCGACGCACTCGTCGCCAGTGAGGGCACGGTCCGAGCGCGCTTCATCATCGGCAAGTTGCTGGAACGGGCCCGCCGCCTGCAGGTGCCCGTCCCCTCGCTGGTGTCGACTCCGTATATCAACACGATTCCGCCCGACCAGGAACCGTGGTTCCCGGGCGACGAGGAGATGGAGAGACGGATCCGGCGAATCGTGCGCTGGAATGCCGCCGTCATGGTGACGCGGGCCAACAAGAAGAGTGAAGGCATCGGCGGCCATCTCTCAACGTATGCGTCGGCGGCGTCGCTGTACGAAGTCGGGTTCAACCATTTCTTCCGTGGCAAGGACGACGGTCGGGCCGGCGACCAGATTTACTACCAGGGCCACGCAGCCCCTGGTATGTATTCGCGCGCGTACCTCGAAGGCCGCCTCACCGAGCAGCAGTTGGACAACTTCCGTCAGGAGACCGGTGGCAACGGCCTGAGCTCGTATCCGCATCCGCGGCTGATGCCCGACTTCTGGGAATTCCCCACCGTGTCCATGGGACTCGGCCCGCTCAACGCAATCTACCAAGCCCGATTCAATCGCTACTTGTACAACCGCCAGATCGCCGACACCAGCGAGTGCCGTGTGTGGTGCTTCGTCGGCGACGGTGAATGCGACGAGCCAGAGAGCCTCGGTGCTCTGTCGTTGGCCGCGCGGGAGCAGCTCGACAACCTTATCTTCGTCGTCAACTGCAACCTGCAACGGCTCGATGGCCCCGTGCGCGGCAACGGGAAGATCATCCAGGAACTGGAAGGCATTTTCCGCGGCGCCGGGTGGAACGTCGTGAAGGTCATCTGGGCTCGCGAGTGGGACGATCTCCTGGCTCGCGACGTCAGCGGTGTACTGGTCGACAGGATGAACACCACCACCGACGGCGAGTTTCAGAAGTACGCCACAGAGAACGGCGCGTATATCCGCGAGCACTTTTTTGGTCCGGATCCCCGCCTGCGGCGCCTCGTCGAGCATCTGTCGGACGACGACCTACGTCACCTGCGTCGCGGAGGACACGACTACCGCAAGCTCTACTCGGCATATAAGCTCGCGCTCGAACAGAAGGGCGCGCCGACGGTGATCCTTGCGCACACCGTCAAAGGATGGACGCTCGGATCCCTCTTCGAAGGCCGCAACGCGACGCATCAGATCAAGAAGATCGGCGAGGCTGAGCTCAGGGCATTTCGGGACACGCTGGAGCTGCCAATCAGCGACAAGCAGTTGAGCGCCGGCGAGCCCCCCTACTATCACCCCGGTGCGGACAGTGATGAGGTCGACTATCTCCTGACGCGCCGCCTTGCCCTCGGTGGCCCGTTGCCGCGCCGGCTGGTACGCGCTAAGACGCTCCAGCTTCCCGGAGACGGACCCTACGCGGAGTTTCTCAAGGGCAGCGGAAACCGTGCAGCGTCGACGACGATGGCATTCTCAGGCATTTTGCGAAGCCTTCTCCGCGATAAGGCAATCGGCAGGCGCGTGGTTCCGATCATTCCGGACGAGGCGCGAACCTTCGGCATGGACGCGCTGTTCTCCGAGGTGAAGATCTATTCACCGCACGGCCAGTTATACGAACCCGTCGACGCCGACATGCTGCTCTCGTACCGCGAGTCACAACAGGGTCAGATCCTGGAGGAGGGCATCACCGAAGCGGGAGCGATGGGCAGCTTCGCCGCGGCCGGGACGTCGTACGCCACGCACGGCGAACCGATGATTCCGTTCTACATCTTCTACTCGATGTTCGGCTATCAGAGGGTCGGCGACCTCGTATGGGCGTTCGGCGACTCGCGCGGACGCGGGTTCATGCTCGGGGGCACCGCGGGAAGGACAACACTGAACGGCGAGGGTCTGCAGCACGAAGACGGCCACTCGCCGCTGCTTTTCAGCGCCGTTCCGAACGTGCGCGTGTACGACCCGGCGTTTGCATTCGAGCTTGCGGTAATTATCCGCGACGGACTTCGTCGTATGTTCGTCGACAACGAGGACGTCTTCTATTACCTGACGCTGTACAACGAAAACTACGCGATGCCCCCGCTCCCGGACGGTGTCGAAGACGGCATCGTTCGCGGCCTCTATCTGTTCCGGCCCGCACCGGACGGCCACGAACATCATGCGCGCATCGTCGCCAGTGGAACGGCGATGATGGCTGCGCTCGAAGCGCAGAAACTCCTGGCCGAGCAGCACGACGTTTCCGCTGAGATCTGGAGCGCCACGAGCTATCTCCTTTTGCGGCAGGACGCGCTCGAAGTTGAGCGCTGGAACCGGCTTCACCCCGACTTGCCGCCGCGCACCTCGTACGTTACGGAGCAGCTTGGCCCGGGCAAGGGTCCTGTGGTCGCGGTCAGTGACTACATGAAGATCGTACCCGACCAGATCGGGCGATTCTCACCGCGGCCATTCATTCCGCTCGGCACCGACGGCTATGGGCGCAGCGACACGCGTGCCGCGCTCCGGCGCCATTTCGAGGTTGACGCTCCATCCATCGCCGTTGCCGTGCTGGAGGGTCTCGTCTCCGAGAACGGTGTACCCAAGCACGCTGTCGCGGCTGCACTTGAGCAGTACGAGATCGACACAGAGACCGCGGACCCACGGGTTCGCTGAGCGCCTCACCGAGTTCGCCCCCCGTTGTTGACGCGAGCTTAACCACACCTTTCATACCGTCGAGGTCACCGCACGGCGGGTGCGACTTCAGGGAGGTGATAGGTGAAGCTGAGGCTCAGCCGGCGACAGTTCCTGTCCGCAGGCGCAGTCGCGGGCGCCGGGCTGGTGCTCGGCGACGCGCTGCCGGCGCATGCCCTGGGCCGCCCGCGTCGGGCAACGCTCCCGGTGAGCGGCGCCAACGCACCATTCGACCATGTCGTCGTGGTCATGATGGAGAACCGGTCGTTCGATCACTTCCTCGGCTGGCTGCCCGGGGCCAACGGGATCCAGGCCGGACTGTCCTTCGTCGACACGCTCGGCGTGCGCTACCCGACGTACAACCTTGCTCCCGATTACGAGGGCTGCGGTTACGCCGATCCCAACCACGATTGGTCGGGTGGGCTGATCCAGATGAACGGCGGCAAGATGGATGGCTTCCTGCTGACGGCAGCGCCTGGCGACACATTTCCCGCCGGGTACTACACCGAAGACACCGTCAACGTGCTCGGAACCCTGGCGCAGGCGTACGGCACGTCAGACAACTACTTCTGCGCGATCCTGGCGGCGACCTATCCAAACCGCTTCTACCAGCACTCAGCGCAGACGGATCGCGATTCGACCACCTCGTCGCCCACATCGACCCTTCCCGCCATCTGGGATCAGCTCTCGCCGGTTCCGGTGGGCAATGCCGTGACGGGAAGGTACTACTCCACCGATCTCCCCTTCACCGCGCTCTGGGGCTCGAAGTACGTCAACCACACGTTCGGCTTCAATCAATTTCTCGCCGACTGCGCGGCCGGAACGCTGCCCAACGTCGCGTTTGTCGACCCGGAGTTCGTGGGTGAAGGGCAGGGATTCTCGCGCGACGATCACCCCCACGCGGACGTGCGCGCCGGAGAGTTTTTCCTCTACACCATCTACAACGCGATCCGGCAGAGTCCCAACTGGGATCGGACGGTCCTGATCATCAACTACGACGAATGGGGCGGTTTCTACGACCACGTCGTACCGCCTCATGTCATCGACGACAAACCCCTGGCGAGCAATCCACAACTTGACACCACACGACTTGGGTTGCGAGTGCCGCTCGCTGTCATCTCGCCTCTTGTGCCCCAAGGCACGCTGATGAGCGGCGGCGCACCGTTCGAGCACACGTCCATCTTGCGAATGATCGAGTGGCGGTTTGGCCTGCAGCCGCTGGCAGCGCGCGACGCCAACGCTCGCAACCTCGCCGAGTTCCTTGACCTAACCGGGACACCGCGCACGGACGTGGTGACGGTCCCTGTCCCTGCCACGGCCGTCTCCTCGCTGTGCGGTCCGACGAACTCGACGCCGCACCCACCGACGCCGGTTCCCGAATTCCCGTGGACCGCCGGACTCACCGTGGGCGGCGCGGCTGTCGCAGCCGGCTGGATGGCCAAGACGATGCGCACGAGGTCGACAGCGCGTCAGGCGTCGCTCGCAGCGCTCCCCAGCGGAGCTACAACCCGTTCCGAATACATCGAACCACCCGCGGCGGGACGCGACTCGTAGAGCACCAACCGATCCGCGGTGAACACGCACCGCGGGGTCGCCTCCGACACCGCACTAATCCAAGCAGCACGCCCCTCGCTCGACCACGGAACGCGCGGTCTTCCGAGTGTGCAATGGGCGCGAAATGGCCTGTGTTCCACTTCGAAGCCGGCCTCGCTGAGGGCCGCGCGGCAAGCTTGTGCCAACGTGGACAGCGCCGCCGACTCTTGTTCGCTGCCCAGCCACAAGACTCGCGGCCAGCCTCGAGTCGGAAAAGAACCGAGGCGGTCCAACGTCAAGTCCATTGGCTGCGCTTGCGCGGCCACCGGAGAGACGTGCGCGAGTGCACGCGCCGCCTCGTCATCGGTCACCTGACCGAAGAAATGGATGGTGATGTGCAGAGTCTCGGGACGCGCCCAGCGCACCTGGACAACGCGCTCACGAAGCGTCGCCAGCAGCCGCTGCGCGTCGAGCAGTGCCGGCTCCGCCAGGGGAACGGCGAGAAAACACCTCATCCTGAGGCGGGAGTCGACGAAGGCGACGGCGACGGAACGGTTGACGGCGTCGCCGACGGTGCGAGCGCGGGAGCACCCGAGCACGGATCAGCTCCGGTGTCTTTGATGTACACATGAATCTGGCCGCCACCGCAGAGTTGGCTCACCGTCAGGAAGAGGGCCTCCGCAAACCACGCGGGTCGGTTCGTCACGGTGTACGGTCGCGGCGCGGCGACGAGTATGTGGCGCACGCTCCACGCGCTCTGCGTCTTCGCGTACACCTGCAGAATGTCGTAGCCACCGGCGTCGTGCACCGGCGTTGTCGTGTACTGCCCCGCACCGAGCGACTTCATCGCCGCAATGAACGCTGCGTCATACGTGGAGAAATCCGCCGCGCTGACGGCGCCGAGGTCGCCGCCCTTGGCACTGGTCCCTGTGTCGTCAGACATCTGCTTCGCCAGCGCGTCGAACGCTGTTCCCGAACCCAGTTGCCGTTCCACGTCGGCGGCGCGCTGCTGGGCGAAGGCGTCCTCGAGTCGCTGCTCGTTGATCTGGGAGCGGATTTCGTCCTGCAGCTGGGCAAGCGAGCCCCCAGCGCTGGCCAGCTGAGTCTCGAGGCTGCTCAGCCCGCCCGCTGCCTGGGCATCCGCATTGAGCTCAGCCTGAATCTCCGCTGCGGTTGCTGCAAACCCCTGTGACGACGCCTCGCCGGCGATGACCGCATCCAGGATGAGGCTGCGCAAGACGCTGGCTCGGACCTGCGAGCGCATCGCGGGGTTGCTTGCAGGGCCGCCGCCCTGCAGGATGGCGGTCAGCGCACTTTGCAATCGCACGTCGAAGGCAGCTTGCGTGATGACACTGCCACCAACGCGAGCGACCGGAGCGGTCGACGACGCTGTCGGCGTGGCGGTTCCCTGCGATCCGCAGCCCACCAGCACCACGACGCTTCCGCAGAGCGCGAGGATCAACCGGGCACGCATCTCGACGAGTGTACGGACCCGCCGGGAGCGAGCCGCCGCTACGCGGGTTGGCGCTCGCCCCCAACAGCTGCAGGCGCGGATCCCTGTTGAACCCGCGCCCTGAACGAGGGTGTGAGCGCAACGGCGACGGCCGTCACACCCACCAGGATGGCGCCCACCCCGATGGCATCGAAAAGGCCCACAGAGCGGGAGAGCACGCCGTACAGGACGGTCCCCAACGGTTGGAGCCCCGCAAAGATTGTCACGTAGATCCCCAGGAGCCTGCCACGCAGGACCGGATCCGTATCGGTCTGCAGGAGAGTGGTCAGTGACGTGTTGAGCGCGACGAACGCGAAGCTCAGCCCCACCAGGGCCGGGAGCGTGACCGGCAGGATGGCCGAATGGGCAATAAGGAATAGGCTCAGCGCATACACGGGCCCACCGATCAGCAACAGCTGCAGCCGCCCTGCGCCACGACCCAGAGCCGCAATCGCGACACCACCCACCAGACCGCCGATGCCACCGACGGAGTACAGGATGCCCAGCACCTGAGCCCCGGCGTGTAGCTGCGTTTTGGCCAGAACCGGCAAAAATGGCATGTACGACACACCAAGGAACGCCAGTGCCGCGCAGACGATGACCACTCCGCGCACAAGCGGGTCCCGACGCACCTGCCGCAACCCGGTGACGAGGTCGCCGAGCGCGGTCCGGCCGGCCGCGCGAGGCAGTGGGGCGACGTTGGGAATGATGAAGACCAACACCAGGATTGGCGCCAGGTACGCGACGGAGAGGGTTCCGAAGCACGCAGCGGGGCCGACGGTGCCGATCAACAACCCCGCGATCGATGGGCCGACGATGCGCGTGGCACTCATGGCCGCGGAACCCAATGCGACCGCGTTCATCACGACTTCGCGCTCGACCAGGTCGGCGACAAGGGCCTGCCGTGTCGGCAGGTCGACTGCGTCGGTTGCCCCGAAGACGACCGCGACGATCACGATGGCAAAGAAGTCCGCGTGGCCCGTGGCGACCAGCACGGCGAGCGATCCTGCGGTCAGCCCGAGCATTGTTTGGGTGACCAGAAGAATCTGCCGCCGCGGCAGACGGTCGGCCAGCACCCCGCCGGCCAGCGAGAGCAGCACGGCCGGCAGGCCGTCCGCCGCAGCAACGACAGCGACAGCCGTGGTGCTCCCGGTGCGCAAATACACCAGGTAGCCCAGCGCCACTACCTGCATCCACGTGCCCAAGAGCGTCGGCCACTGCGCCGCCCAATACCAGCGGAACGGCCGCACGCGAAGAGCGGGCGGCACCCGGACTGGACTCACGGAGGCATCATCGCGCAACCCCCGCGTGGGCAGGCTCCTTTCTCCTACCGTGTGCACCCGTGCGAGGAGAGCGACACTGACCACCGCCGCACAACGCCCGTGGACCGACGAGCAGCCGCAGCGCGCGGCGTTCAGCGCGGCGGTCGCGCTCCGTCAGACCCTGATGTGGGCGTCTCGACGTGAGCGAATCAAGAAGCTGGTCACGAAGGCGCCCATCAGTCGCACCCTTGTCCATCGGTTCGTCGCCGGCGAGAGTGTCCACGACGCAGTCGACGTGACTCGGACGCTGTCGGCGCAAGGGCTGACGGTGTCACTCGACCACCTGGGAGAGGACACGCGCGACGCGGCGACAGCGACTGCTGCGGTGGCAGCGTACCAGCAGCTGGTTGGGCTATTGCACGCCGAGGGGCTCGCCGCGAGCGCAGAGGTCTCCGTCAAGTTGTCGGCGCTGGGACAGGCTCTCGACCAGCAGATGGCCCTCGAAAATGCGCGCTTCATTTGTGTTGCGGCACGCGAATCGGCGACGACGGTGACAATCGACATGGAGGATCACACCACCACCGATTCGACTCTGCGCATTCTGAACGAGCTACGTGCTGACTTCCCGTCGACCGGCGCCGTGATCCAAGCATCGTTACGCCGTTCCGAAGAGGACTGCACAATGCTGGCCGCGCCTGGGTCACGCGTTCGGTTGTGCAAGGGCGCGTATCAAGAACCGGCGACTGTCGCGTGGCAGACTCGCGAGGAGGTACGCAGAGCCTTCGTTCGCTGCCTCCGAGTTCTCGTTGCCGGCCGAGCCTACCCGATGGTGGCCACGCACGACCCCAAGCTGATCAGCGCCACGCGCAGCATGCTTCACGAACTCGCGCCCGAATTGCCGCACGAGTACCAGATGCTGTATGGGATTCGAGCTAACGAGCAACTTCGCTTGGTGGGCGCCGGGGAGCGGGTTCGCGTCTACGTGCCTTTCGGCACCCAGTGGTACAGCTACCTGGTGCGACGCATGGCCGAGCGTCCGGCCAACCTTGGCCTGGTACTGCGCGCCGTGGTCAGCCACGGCTGAGGGTTCACGCGGCGGTGGCGTTCTCGCGCTTCGGCAGAGGTCGATCATCGAGGAACGCGGCCAGCAGCTGACCCTGCTCCTTGATCATCGATTCCGTCCAGGCGTGGCCGCCCTCCTCGATCACCGCCAGGTCCATGCCCGGGAGGCCCGTGAGCGCCCGGCGCAGGCGGTCGACATCGACGATGCGGTCTTGAGCTGCCACCAGCACCAGCGTGCGCCGTTCTGCTGCGCACACCTGGGCGAGGTCATCGCGGCGCAGGCCATCACGGAGCCACTCGCGCACCGCGCGTGTGTTGGCGCGCAGCTGATTGTCGAAGTTCACCTGCGCCGCAATGGGATCCACGTCCGCGCCTTCGATCATCAGTCGCTTGTACAGGTCACTGACCAGACGCTGCCTGCTCAGCCAGACGATACCCGGGAACACTCCGGGGGCGAGCATGAAAGCGACCTGCGCATGAAACCGCTTGCGCACCAGCCACGGCGCCAAGAGTGGCGTGTGCAGCACCACGCGCTGGGTGGCGCGAGGGCGCGCGCGCTGCACGCCCAGCGCGACCGTCGCGCCAAGGCACAGTCCGCCGACGTCAAAGCGGTCGATCCCAGCGTCCTCCATCGCGCTCAAGGCGGCTCGTGCCATGGACGTCGCCACGTGCTCACCGCGGAGCGGCGCGGACTTACCGAAGCCGGGAAGGTCGGGGATGACGAGGGTGCGCCGTGGCAGGAGATCGGGAAACCAATCTTTGAAGTTCTCCGCTGAGCCGATGAAGCCGTGACAGAGCAGCATCGCGGGTCCACTGCCGCCTATCAGATAGCGCAGTGGCCGGCCTTCGAATGTGGTGAAGCGCTCCTCAACTCCGTCCACGCGTCCTCACTCGGTGTCGATCTGTGCGCGCTGCAGGTGGCCGCTGTAATCGATATAGATCGACTTCCATTCGCTGAACTCGTCGAGCACATGGCCACCTGCTTCGCGGTGGCCGTTGCCAGTGTTCCGAGTCCCACCGAACGGAAGCTGGATCTCGGCGCCGATCGTCGGAGCGTTGACGTACACGATCCCCGATTCAAGCTCGTTGATGGCGCGGAATGCCTTCCGGAGGTCGTTGGTATAGATGCTCAGGCTTAGACCGTATTGCGTTGAGTTGGCCGCGTCGAGGGCCTCGTCGAGCGAACGGACCGGGATGACCGCCGTCGTGGGTCCGAAGATCTCCTCCTGCGCGATTCGCATGCCCGGCTTGACGCCGGTGAACACAGTCGGTTTATAGAAGTAGCCTTCGGCCAAGACACCGTCGCGAGCTATCTCGCCGCCCAGAGCAAGCGTCGCACCTTCGTCGCGCCCGATGTTCGTGTAGGAATCGATGCGTTTCAGCTGCGTCTCGTTGACCACCGGGCCGACGTCGATGCCTTCCTCGGTGCCGTCCCCGAGCCGCAATCGCGATGCTCGGTCCAGCAGCCGCGACGTGAAGGCGTCGAGAACCTCGGACTCAACAATGAGTCGCGACGATGCCGTGCAGCGCTGTCCCGCGGTTCCGAATGCTCCCCAGAGCGCACCGTCCACCGCAAGCTCGACGTCCGCGTCGGCGAGCACGACAATCGCGTTCTTCCCGCCCAGCTCGAGTGAGCACTTTTTGAGCAGCCGTCCGCAGGTTTCGGACACGGTGCGGCCGGTGTCGACGCTTCCGGTGAAATAGATGGCCGCAATATCCGGGTGCGACACAACCGCGGCTCCCGCGTCCTCGCCGTAGCCGAACACGATATTCACCACGCCCGAAGGGACGCCGGCAGCTTCGAGCACTTCCACGAAGCGGAGCGCGCACAGGGGCGTGTCTTCCGCCGGCTTGAACACGACGGTGTTGCCCGCCATGATCGCGGGGAAGATTTTCCAGGACGGGATCGCAATCGGGAAGTTCCATGGTGTGATGCAGCCGACCACACCAAAGGGTTGGCGCATTGTCATCGCCCACTTGTTTCGCAGCTCACTGGGAACGGTCTCGCCAAACGCCCGGCGTCCCTCTCCCGCGATGAACTTGCCCATGTCGATCGCTTCCTGCACATCACCGCGTGCCTCGGTGAGCACCTTTCCCATCTCGCGCGTCATCAGGCGCGCCAACTCTTCCTTGCGCTCCTCCATGATCTCGGCAGCGCGCAGGATGATCGCTCCCCGCTGGGGCCATGGCGTCGACCGCCAGCCCGCAAAAGCCGCTCCTGCAGCCCGAGCGGCCGCGTCGACGTCGGCCCGGCCGCTGCGCGGAAATACGCCGACGACGTCGGACGAATGGGCCGGGTTGCGGGACTCGAAGGTTCGCCCGTCTGCCGCGGGAACCGATTCGCCGCCGATGCGGTTGCCTGCCTGGATCGCCGTCGTGGTTGCTGTCATCGCGCCGCCTCATCGTTGATCGCGGCTTCGAGGATGTCGAGCCCGGCGTGCAATTCCTCCTCGGGGATCGTTAGTGGCGGCATGATGCGGATCACGTTATCAGCGGTGCCGCAGCTGAGCAGGAGCAGGCCGCGGCGCAGCGCGTCGGCGCGGATGCGTGCAACCGCGTCGGCTGCGGGCCTCCCGTTGCGCACGAATTCAAGGCCGACCATGAGCCCACGCCCGCGTACGTCCCCCAGCATGGGCGCAACCTGCTGCCAGCCGCGCGCCCGTCCCAGCACATCCTCACCGAGACGCGCGGCACGCTCGACGAGCCGCTCGCGCTGCATGGTGTCGATGACTGCGATCAACGCGGCGCACGCCACCGCGTTGCCCCCGTAGGTCGTGCCGTGCTCACCGGGATGCCACGCTTGCATCACCGCGTGCTTGGCGAGGATCGCCGCAACCGGCAGGCCGTTTCCGAGAGCCTTGGCGACGCACATGATGTCGGGAACCACGCCGGTGTGCTCCACCGCGAACATTCGCCCGGTCCGGGCCATCCCGCTCTGCACCTCGTCGGCCACGAGCAAGATGCCGTGCTCGTCGCAGAGCCTTCGCAACGTGGGCAGAAATATCGGGGGCGGAACCACAAATCCGCCCTCGCCCTGGATGGGCTCGACGACGATGGCCGCAACCGTGTCCGGCGCCACCGCCGTGCGGAAGAGAAGATCAATGTCCTCGCCTTCGGCGATCGAACAACGCTGGCCCGGTTCGTGATCGCAAAAGACGAAGCAGTACGGGAAACGCACGTGGTGCACGCCGGGAAGAAGGGGTCCGGCGCCCTCTCGGTACTTCGCTCGGCTGGCGGTGAGCGTCAGCGCCCCGTACGTCCGGCCGTGGAACGCCCCGGTGAACGCGATGATCTCGGAGCGGCCGGTGGCGCGGCGAGCGAGCTTGATGGCGCCTTCGACAGCCTCCGCGCCACTGTTGGTCAGGAATACCTGATCGAGCCCCTCCGGTGCGATGCTCACCAGCGCCGCCGCAGCCTCGATCATTTTCGGATGCAGCGCGGTCACCGACACGTGCCAGAGGCGGTCGACCTGTTCGTGAACGGCTGCCACGACGGCCGGGTGGCGGTGGCCCAGGCTGGTGACGCCGATCCCGCTTCCGAAATCGAGAATGTCGCGGCCATCGACCGTGCGCAGATGGGCACCCTCAGCTGACTCCACCACCAGGTCTGAGTACCGGCTGTACGCGGGCGAGACCAGTTCAGCGTCGCGCTCGCGCCACACCGAGGCGTCGGCACTCACCGCATGGCTCACGGTCGGGCCCCGGTCCCCGGTGACATCGCTGCCGGCGCCGTCACGGGCCGGGACGACTGCTGGCCAATTCTGCCGAGACTCAGGAATCCGGCAAACATGATCGCGATGCCGACCACCTCAAAGACCGCCAGCGCGTCCAACGACGAGATGCCCAGCGTCTTTGTCTTCGCCGTCGAGAAACCGAATGCGATCACGAGCGCCCCAATGGTGAGCAGGATGTTGCAAACCACCCTGTCCACGCCTGCCCGGCTTCGCACAAACCGGTAGGTCGACCACAGCGAGCCCCCGACAAGAATCACCGTCCCGGCGATGTTGAGAAAGACCACGCCGACGAACAGCAATGTCCCCTTCTGGATCGCGTCACCCAGGACGCCCCGGGCGTTACCCAGCTGCGCCACGTCCACCGGGATCACCGCGGCGTCGATCGCGAGCACCAGCGTGATGACCCCCAGGATTGCGGCGCACGCCCAGGCAACGCGCTTGGGAGCCAGCAGGAAGATCGTGCCCAGCGCCAGGTAGATGACGCCGAGGACGCCTCCCAGGAGGTAGAAGCCTCGAAACGTCACCTCCCCGAATCCATTGGCCTCGCCGGCCGCCTGGAAGCCGGCCGCGGCGGCGAAGATGAGGAGGCCGAAGGTCCAGACGGCGAACGCGGGCCGCCGGGTGCGCAGGTAGCGGGACGCGACGACCGCGGCAAATGCCACGCTCAGGGCGCTCGCCACGGCGGCCAAGATCACGCTGTCACGTCTACCACAATCGGTGGGGGGCACTCCGAAAGAGACCCAATCCTGACTTCAAAACGGGAAATCACCCCGACGGCTGATTGACAACCCTTCCTGCAGCCGTGTACACAGAGGGCCGAATAACAGTCCCCCACTCGATGGAGGCGCTATGCACAGGACGGCTGCTTCTTTGTCCTTCGCTGCAATCGCTGGTCTCGGCTTGGTCAGCGCCTGCGGCACCTCGACGGGCACAAGCTCGTCCAGCGGAGGCGCAGGCCTCGCTGGGTGCCACGGCACGATCACAGTGGCGACCGACCTGCCCCTGACCGGCGGCGACGCCACAGACGGGCCGTTCCCGCAGATGGCCGCAGCGCTTGCTGTCGAGCAGGCCAACACCGCCAAGACCCTTGGCGGTTGCACCCTTAAGTACGTCAGCAAGGACGACTCGAGCGTTCTCAAGAACGGGCACGACCCGGCTCAGGGCGCTCAGAACATCACCGCCCTCGCCTCCGACCCGTCGGTGGTCGGCGTGGTAGGACCGTTCAACTCTTCCGTCGCGCTGGCTGAGATCCCCAAGGCCACGGCGAACCATCTGGCCTTGATCAGTCCATCGAACACGAACCCATGTCTGACGGCCGTGGTTGCCGTTTGCTCCGATCCCACGATCAAGATCGACACGGCCTCGCTCTACCAGGGCCCGCACACCTACTTCCGGGTCATCGCGAGCGACGTTCAGCAGGGCGAGATCCTGGCGTTCATCGCGTCCCACGAGCTCATGAAGACCAAGGCCTACGTCATCGATGACCAGGAGGCCTACGGGCGTGGCCTCGCGCTTCTGTTCGCCAAGTACTTCGCCGCTGACGGAGGAACGGTCGTGACGCAGACGAGCCTTCCTGGCTCCACAACGACCTTCGCGACGCAGATGAGTGACGCCCAGAGCAAGGGCGCGGACATCATCTTCTTCGGCGGCACAACGGGCAACGGCTGCGGTCTCGTTCGCAGGGACATGGGTGCGGCCGGCCTGACCATCCCGCTCCTCGGTGGTGACGGTTGCCAGGACACGAAGTTCATCACCGACGCCAACTCGGGTGCCAACACAAGCGAGGCTGAGGGCGCTCAGGCGACGAGCGCACCAGACGTCACCAAGCTGTCGAGCTCGGCGAAGCTGTTCACTGACTACGCAGCCCGCTACGCGAGCCTTCCGGCGCCGTACAACGACGGCACGAAGGAGCCGTACACGGCGTACGGGTATGACGCGATGAACATCCTCATCCAAGCGATCAAGGCCGTGATCACGAACAACGGCAATCAGCCGCCCTCGGATTCAATGGCCTTCCGTGATGCTGTGGTCGCGCAGCTCCACAACACCTCGTACGACGGCGCGCTCGGGCATACCGGATTCGACTCCAACGGCGACACCACCAACACCGGCTTCACCTTGTACAAGGTGGTAAGCGGTGCGTGGACTGGTGTCCATACATATGCCGTGGATACGAGCGGCAACGTCTCGGTGAAGAGCTGATCGACATGTGACCTTGAGGGGAGAGCGCGGGCGCGCTCTCCCCTTTTTTCGTGTTTCGTGACGCGGAGACGACATGAGCGAAGAGAGCGGGCCTGTGGGTGGCGAGCAATCGGGCGCGGTCGCCACTGCCTCACCCCAGGCGCGAGCGTTGCTTGTGTCGCCGGAAGGGCTCGTGCCGCGTCCCCGGGACGTGGGCGGAGCGCGCCGTCTCGTGCCCACGCTGCGTCTCCTCTATCGGCAAGCTTCGGCGAACTTCGCCGCCCTGCTTCTCGTCGCGATCGCCCTGGCCGTGGTCGCGGTGTTCCACAACGGCGGCCTCACGCTCATGGGGCAGCAGATACGCAACGCGCTGGTGCTCGGCGCCATCTATGCGCTCGTCGCCATCGGATACACGATGGTGTACGGCATCATCGAGCTGATCAACTTCGCCCACGGCGACGTGTTCACTTTGTCGGGCTTCTACGCCATCATCTTCGCCGACAGACTGCATCTGGACCAGCTCTCAACCAAGGGTTTCGGCGGCCTCATCCTCGCGCTGGCGATCCTGTTCGTCATGAGCATGATTGCGGCCGGCCTCACCGGCATGGCGATCGAGCGCGTCGCCTATCGCCGCCTGCGTGACGCGCCGCGGCTCGCTCCACTCATCACCGCCATCGGCGTCTCCTTCCTCATCGAAGGATTCATGCTCGTATTTTTCGGGCCCGACAACGTGGCCACACACAAGGCCACCTGGATCACCGGCCAGGCGTTCTCGCTCGGCGGCATCAGCGTGGGCTGGAAGGACATCTTCGTTGTCGGAATGGCCCTGTTGTTGATGTTCGGGTTGGGGGCGTTTGTGCGAACCACGCGCTTGGGCAAGGCGATGCGTTCAACTGCTCAGGACCGCGCCGCGGCGTTGTTGTGCGGCATCAACATCAACCGCACCATATCGGTGACGTTCTTCATCGGCTCAGCACTCGCCGCAGCGGCCGCAATCATCTACAGCATCAACTACGGCGATCTCAAGTGGAACCTCGGCTTCCGACTCGGGATCATCGCGTTCACTGCAGCGGTACTGGGGGGAATCGGCAACATCGTGGGCGCCGGCATCGGCGGCTTCCTGATCGGCATCATCTACGTGTTCGGTGGCTCGCTCGCCGGCGGGGAATGGAGCGAGGCGCTGATTTTCGCCGTACTGGTCCTCATCCTCACCTTCAAGCCTGTCGGCCTCTTTGGCGTGGACGTGGCCAGCCGTGCTTAGCCTTCGCCGTCTCTTCCAACCGTTCCGTCCCGGTGGCCGTGTGCAGGGCCCCACGGTCTTCCGCTTGCTCGCGGCGACGGCGTGTGCGCTGCTGCTTATGGGGTGGCTGCTGCCGTGGTTCATCGGCCCGTTTTCAAGCGGTGTGGGGTTCAGTCCGCAGGACGTGGTGGTCTCGGGGCCGTCGACCTTCGACGGCATTCTTGTGTATCCGCTCGCCGCGGCACTCCTCTATGTGCTGGTCGGAGCTTTGCGGGACTCGGCGCGGCCAACGGCCAGAGGTCTCGGCCGCGGATTGCGCCGTCTGTGGCGACTCGTTTTGCGCCAAAGCATCGCTCCGAGCGCCGCACAGACATCGTCCGCGACCCCGGGGAAGGACAGCACAGCGTCTGGGTGGGCTGCGCTGCAGCCCTTGAGCCGGGCACTGGACGTCGTGTATGGCTCGGATCGCGTTCGCAGCATCGTCGCGCTGTCTGGGCTGGTGATCACGTTCGTACTCTGGATCGTGGTCCAGGACGTCGAAGCAGTGCCTGCGTGCGGTGCGAGCACGGCGGGCACCGCTTTCGGGTGCGTCGACAAACACTCGATCACAGACTCGGCGGTGTGGCTGACGATGTACGGCTATGGCTTGGCTGCGCTGACGTACGGCGCGCGGCGCTGGGTTCTGACGCGACCCAACCTGGCGTTCGGCGTTGCTGCACTGCCCTTCGGAGCACTCCTTCCTTTCATGTTCCATCAGGCCCCGGATTTCGTGTTGTGGGCCGCATCGTCGCTGGCCATCTACATGCTGCTCGCGCTTGGGCTCAACGTCGTTGTCGGCTTTGCCGGGCTCCTCGACCTCGGCTACGCTGCGTTCTTCGCCATCGGCGCATATGCATGCGCATCACTCGCCTCTCCGAACCATCACATCCACCTGCCGTTGTGGGTGCTGATCTTCGTCGGAGCGGCCGTCGCATCGGTGTTCGGCGCGATCCTCGGAGCGCCGACACTCCGACTGCGGGGCGACTACCTGGCCATCGTCACGCTGGGCTTCGGTGAGATCGTCCCCGACCTCGCAACCAACAACGTCTTCAACCTCACTGGCGGACCAAACGGAATCTCCGGGATCGATCAGCCGACGTTCGGGCCGATCAGCTTCGGCAGCAATCCACAGTGGTACTACTGGTCTCTTTTGGCTGTCTCAATTGTCGTCGTGGTTTTCTTATTCAATATCGAGCGATCAAGGGTGGGTCGCGCCTGGGTGGCACTCCGAGAAGACGAGGTGGCCGCGGCGGCCACCGGTATCAACACGACCTCGACCAAGTTGCTTGCCTTCGCGATAGGCGCTTCGGTGAGTGGGCTGGCGGGCGCCTTCTACGGCTCGCTCGTCACCATCGTGTCCCCTGACGATTTCAGCTTCTCCGTGTCGATCGCGGTTCTGAGCATCATCGTGCTCGGCGGTATCGGCAATATCGTGGGGGTCATCCTGGGTAGCTTTGTCGTGACGTTCGTCATCTTCTGGGTGCTCCAGCACATGAACGAGTGGTCGGCGACGGTGAGCCAGACGTTCAACATTCCGGCGCTGGGCGGCATCAACTTCACGTCGTACACCTATATCGTGTACGGTGCCGCCCTCGTCCTGATGATGCTCTTACGTCCTGGAGGCCTGCTCCCGAGTCGTGCTCGACGCATCGAATTGGAAACGGGCGTTGAATCAGAATCGCTTGCCGCGGTACAAGGCATTGCCTGACGCGGCGCTGCTCGAGATATCCCACCTCACCAAGCGCTTCGGTGGACTCATGGCGGTGTCGGATGTGAGCTTCACCATCGGACAGGGAGAGATCCTGTCGATGATCGGGCCAAACGGCGCCGGCAAGACCACAGCGTTCAACTGCGTGACCGGACTCTTTCCCATCAGCTCCGGCGACATCCGGCTGGATGGTCTGAGCATCTCGGGGCTGCCCCCGCACCGCATCACCAAGCTGGGGATCGCGCGGACGTTCCAGAACATCCGGCTGTTTGCGTTCATGACCGCACTCGACAACGTGATGGTCGGTGCCCACTGGTGGATGAAGGAACGCGTGTGGGACGGCGCGTTCAAGACCCCTCGAGCCCGGCGCGAGGAGCGCACCGTGCAGGAGTGGGCATTCAGCCTGCTGGATCAGCTCGGCATCGTCAGATACGCCGGGTCTTACGCCCGCGAGCTGCCCTACGGTCTGCAGAGGCGCCTTGAGATTGCGCGTGCGCTTGCCACCCATCCGCGACTTCTCCTCCTCGACGAACCGGCTGCCGGGTTGAATCCCCAGGAGAAGAACGAGCTGATGGCGCTGATTGCCCGGCTTCGCGGGGAAGGGTTGACGGTGTTCCTGATCGAGCACGACATGCGCGTGGTCATGGAGGTCAGTGATCGGATCGTCGTCCTTGACCACGGCGAGAAGATCGCCGAGGGCAAGCCGATCGAGGTGCGTGAAAACCCGCGCGTTATCGAGGCATATCTCGGGACGGGCGCGAGTCAGGAGATGCCGACGGCATGACCGACGTGGCCCCGAGCGGGGCGGTCGCTACCCCTGCGCGACCCGCATCGCAACCGCTTCTCGAGCTGAAAGACATCGACGTGTACTACGGCCGGGTGCGCGCGCTGAGCGGAGTATCTCTGACCGTCAATGAGGGCGAGATCGTCGCGCTCATCGGAAGCAACGGTGCCGGCAAGACCACGACGCTGCGCACCATCAGTGGCCTCAACCGCCCGGCGCGCGGCGAGATCCGACTTCGTGGAGAGCCGATCCACCACATGGGGGCCGAGAAAATCGCGCGGCTCGGCGTAGCCCACGCCCCGGAAGGCCGCCGGCTCTTCGCCCGTATGACTGTGCGCGAGAACCTCGACATGGGTGCGTACGTGCGTCACGACCGCGCGGGCATACGCCAGTCTCTGGATCGCGTGTATACCCTGTTTCCTCGCCTCCGCGAGAGGCATTCGCAGCTGGCCGGCAGTCTGAGCGGCGGAGAGCAGCAGATGGTCGCGATCGGACGCGCCCTCATGAGCGACCCATCCATCTTGCTTCTCGACGAGCCGTCTCTGGGGCTGGCTCCCATCCTCGTCGACTCGATCTTCGACGTCATCCGGGAGATCAATGCGAAGGGCGGAACCATCCTGCTGATCGAGCAGAACGCATTGCTTGCCCTGAAGGCCGCATCCCGTGGCTACGTGCTGGAGACCGGCAGCGTAGCGCTCGCCGGTCCCGCGACCGAATTGCTCAACTCAGCCGACGTCCAGCGCGCCTACCTCGGTATGTGAGCACGGCTGTCTAGCGATCGATTCGTTGGCGGGCAACTTGCCATACCATCAGACCCGTCGCGTTTGATGCGCCACCGCCATGACCAGATCACGTCCTCGATCACGTCCCCCATCGCAGCGACCTGACGCCGTTCCCCAGACCGCCGAAGAGTCGGCAGGCAGCCGCGACCTCGTCGGCTGGTCACTGTCGTCACCGCTGCGACACAGCCGGCCCCTCTCCCCGGCGGTGGCACGCACAGTCCTGGCAACGGAACTTGGTATCAACCCCGCACAGCTCGACGCGCTCGACGCTGACTCGCTGCGCAGCGCGATGCGCCGGCTGCGCGGACTGGTGGCTGAATGCGAGCGGCTGGCCTCCGCCGCTGCGGTGGACGATCTCACCGCCATTCTGCGGCGCGGCACCGGCTTGACGGCGCTGCAGCGCGAGATTGCCCGCGCTCACCGGGTGGGCGGGCGCGGCATCGTGGTCGCGTTCATGGATGTCGACGGCCTCAAACAGGTGAACGACACTGCTGGGCACGCCGCCGGTGACCAGGTACTGCGCGACATGGCGGCCGCAATACGCGAGCGAGTGCGTTCATATGACCTCGTGTTCCGGTACGGCGGTGACGAGTTCGTCTGCGCGCTGGTCGATGTAACTCTGGAACAGGCGCGACGTACGGTCGGCGACATACTTGAGAGCGTCCGGGTTCGCAGCGGCGGACACAGCTTCAGCGTCGGTTTTGCGAGCGTCCAGAGCGATGACACTGCCGAATCAGCGCTGGAACGCGCCGATGCAGCGCTCTATCTCGAGCGCGCGGCCGGGGAGATCCGTCCGCAAACCTGATCGCGGCCCGTGTCGCT
>DATMRA010000200.1:0-2465 GCA_035566535.1 Candidatus Acidiferrales bacterium
ATAGCACTCGATGCGGCGGGGCGGAGCACTGAGCCTCAGGCGCGATGCCAGGTCGTCCAGCAACGCCTCTGTTTTGGCAGCGTCGAAGTCGTCGACGATGCGCTTCTGCCGCAGCGTGACCAGCGCCGTCTCGCTGGCACGCTCGACCAGACGCCGCGCATCGCCTCGTTGCGGGACGTGCACATCGACGGGGCCCTCTCGCTGCAGCGTCAGGAAGTCAGCGATCACGGGCACATCCTCGACCTCGTGGCTCAGCAGCACGCGGCGCGGCACCGACGTCGCGTTCGCGTAGTACTGAGGCAGGAACCCGGCGAGGCAGGCAGCCGCATCGAGATCGGTGACCCCCTCCAGCTCGTGCGTCTCGGTCGCCACCACGCGACCCTGGCGCACGGTGAGCACCGCGGCCATGGCGCGGCCGCCCTCGACGGCCACCGCGATGCAGTCCTCGTCCGCCCGGCTGCCGCGAAGCACCGTCTGGCGTTCAGTGATGCGCTCGATGGCGCGCAACCGGTCGCGATTCCGAGCCGCCAGCTCGTAGTCCTGCCGGGCGGCCGCTGCGTCCATCTGCTCGTTCAATTCGGCCTGCAAGGACTCGGAACGCCCGTCCATGAAGGTCTGTACCTGGTCGAGCAGGTGCGCGTACTGCTGCTCGTCGATGCGCCCCTCGCACGGCCCGGCGCATCGCTTGATGTGATAGTCGAGGCACACGCGCCCGCGGCGAAAGATCTCGTCGCTGCACGTCCGGAAAGGGAAGATGGTCCGCAGCGATCGCACGGTTGTGCGCAGGGACTGCGCGCTGGTGTACGGGCCGAAGTATCGCGCGCCGTCGCGGATCACCTTGCGCGTGTAGTACGGCCGCGGGAACAGCGTCGCCCGAACCGCGCTCTCGCCACGTGGCTTGCGCACCTCTTCGCGTGCCGTTCCCGGCGCGACGGCGTCGTGCACGCCGGGGCGGGGAATCTTGAGGTAGAGGTAGCTCTTGTCGTCCTTGAGACGCACATTGAAGCGCGGCCGGTACTGCTTGATGAGCGTGTTCTCGAGGATGAGCGCCTCGCGTTCGCTGACGCTCGCAATGACGTCGAAGTCGAAAACCCGCTCCACGAGCCCGCGTGTCCGCGACTCCAGCGAATCGACGCCGGTGAACCATGAGCGCAACCGGTTGCGCAGGTTCGCGGCCTTGCCCACGTAGATCACTCGCGTGTCGGCGCCCCGCAGAACATAGACGCCCGGCCCCTCAGGGGCGGCACGAAGGCGTGCGCGCAGCATGTCGTGCTTGTCGATCAGGCGGTCGCTGCGCTTGGTTGTGGATCCCACGGGACTCACTATCGCTGCTTCTCCAGCTCCTCGAGCTCCGCCAGGAACGCCGCCTCGTCGAGCACGCGAACTCCCAATCGCTGCGCTTTCTCCAGCTTGCTGCCCGGAGAGGCTCCGGTGACCACGGTGTGGGTCTTGCGCGACACGTTCGAGCCCGGGTTCCCCCCGAGGGCCTGGACGCGCTCCTCGGCCTCCGGCCGCGTCATGGCATCGAGGCTGCCCGTGAGCACCCACGTCTGGCCGGCGAGCGGGCCGCCGGCGCGATGGGCTGCCTCAGCCTCAACGCCTGCTGAGCGCAGGTGTTCGAGCACCTCGCGTCCCTCGTCGGAGTGCAGCCACGTGGCAACGTCCTGAGCGACCACCTCGCCGATCCCCTCGACGGCGGCGAGGTCTTCCTCGGATGCCGCGGCGAGCGCGTCGAGGCTGCCGAAGTGCTGCGCCAGCAGCTCCGCGGTGCGATCGCCCACATGCCGCATCCCCAGCGCGGCGATGAGGCGCGCGAGCGGAACGCGCTTGCTCTGCGCAATCGACTGCAGCAGCTTCTCTGCCGACCGCTCTGCGAAGCCTTCGAGCGTCAACAGCTGTTCCCTGGTGACGCCGAACAGGTCCGCGGGCTCAGCGACGAACCCGTGATCGACGAGCTGTTCGATGATCGCCGGGCCGAGCCCTTCGATGTTCAGAGCACCGCGAGACGCGAAATGGAGCAGGCGCTCGACCCGCTGCGCGGGGCACAACGGATTCAAGCATCGCCGGACAACCTCTCCAGGCTCGCGAACCAGATGGAAATCGCACGCGGGGCAGCGCTCGGGCGGTGTCCATGGCTTCGAGGTCTTGGGTCGCTTCTCCAGCACCACACGCACGACCTCGGGGATCACGTCGCCCGCTTTGTGCAGGATCACGGTGTCGCCAATGCGAACGTCCTTGCGCGCCACCTCGTCCTCGTTGTGCAGCGTGGATCGCTTCACCGTCGAGCCTGCAAGCAGCACCGGCTCCAGCATCGCCACCGGGGTCACCGCGCCCGTCCGGCCGACGTAAACGGCGATGTCCAGAACCACGGTCTCCTTCTCCTCGGGCGGGAATTTGTACGCGATCGCCCAGCGTGGCGAGCGCGAGATCGTGCCCAGCTCGGCCTGCTGCTCGAGCGATGAGAC
>DATMRA010000201.1:0-2559 GCA_035566535.1 Candidatus Acidiferrales bacterium
GGTCAGCGTCTCCCCGGCGACGACGGGTACCAGCGAGTCGCCGTCGCGGACCTGCGACGGGTACGCGGCTGCCTCCGGCGGCTGGACCGTGATGTCCGGACCTGACCTTCCCGACGGCAGCGGACGGTCGTGCAGGACCACGTACGCGGTCATCAGCTTGGCGACGCTGGCGATGGGCCCTGCCCGGGTTGCGCCCGGTCCGGCTACCACGCCGATACCGCTGATGTCAGCGGCCGAGACCCCGTCGGCGGGCCACGAGACCGCAGCCAGCCGCTCCTGGCGCGGAGCGGCCGCTCCGGCCTGCGGAGTGACCGTTCCGGAGGCCGACGTCGGCGCCCCGGAGGGAGATTTATTCAGCTCCGCCATGCCGCAACCAGCCAGGCAGGCGAGTGCGGCCAGCAGCGCCAGGATTCCCCTGCGCCGTGTCCGTGCTGATGCGGTTTGACTCATGCTGCCAGTCAAGGCAGCGTGGTGTTGTCAGCCCGTATGCGGTTTTCGGTATGCCGACGATATGCACCGGCTCGTAGCATCGAGGGCATGCGTGTGCTGGTCGTCGAGGATGAGCCCTACATGGCGGAGGCCATCCGCGACGGGCTGCGCCTGGAGGCGATCGCGGCTGACATCGCCGGTGACGGCGACTCGGCGCTGGAGCTGCTGAGCATCAACGCCTACGACATCGCCGTCCTCGACCGCGACATTCCCGGGCCCTCCGGTGACGAGATCGCCGAAAGCATCGTCGCTTCCGGTAGCGGCATGCCGATCCTGATGCTCACCGCTGCGGACCGGCTTGACGACAAGGCCTCCGGGTTCGGGCTCGGCGCCGACGACTACCTCACCAAGCCGTTCGAATTCCGAGAGCTCGTGCTCAGGCTCAGAGCGCTCGACCGCAGGCGCGCGCACAACAGACCGCCGGTGCGGGAGATCGCGGGCCTGCGGCTGGATCCGTTCCGCCGCGAGGTCTACCGGGACGGGCGCTACGTCGCGCTGACCAGGAAGCAGTTCGCCGTGCTCGAAGTTCTCGTCGCCGCCGAAGGTGGTGTCATCAGCGCCGAAGAGCTCCTGGAACGGGCATGGGACGAGAACGCCGACCCGTTCACCAACGCCGTGCGCATCACGGTCTCGGCACTGCGCAAACGCCTCGGCGAACCCTGGATCATCGCCACTGTGGCCGGCGTCGGGTACCGCATCGGCGCTCCACCAGACACCGGGCATGAGGGAGGAGACCGTGGATAGGGCGCCTGGGTTGAGCGTTCGCCTCAAACTCACCCTCAGCTACGCCGGTTTCCTCGTGCTCGCAGGTGCCTTGCTGCTCGCCCTGTGGGTGGTCCTCATGCGGATATTCCCCCACGCTCCGATCATCAGAGCCACGAGATCTGGCATCGGCGGGGCGTTCGCTCCAGGCCGCTCTCCCACCCAGGAAGCCTTCGGCCAAGCAGGAGTCGCAGTGCTGGCGTTCCTGCTGGTGTTCGGTCTCGTGGGAGGATGGATCCTCGCCGGCCGCATGCTCGCCCCCCTGACTCGCATCACGGACGCCACGCGCATGGCCGCGAACGGATCACTCTCCCACCGAATCCGGCTACCGGGCCGCAGAGATGAGTTCCGCGAACTCGCCGACGCCTTCGACACCATGCTCGCCCGGCTCGAAGCACACGTCGCCGAACAGCAGAGGTTCGCAGCCAACGCTTCCCACGAACTGCGCACTCCATTGGCGATCACGCAGACACTGCTCGACGTCGCCCGCAGCGATCCGAACCGCGACAGCGGCGCGCTCGACGAGCGCCTCCGCGCCGTCAACGCTCGAGCGCTCGACCTCACCGAAGCATTGCTCCTGCTCAGCCGCACCGACCAGCGGTCGTTCACCCGAGAACACGTCGACTTGTCTCTCATCGCGGAAGAAGCCACCGAAACGCTCCTCCCCCTCGCAGAGAAGCGCGGCGTCACCATCGAGACCTCCGGGGACATCACCCCCACGGTCGGCTCCCGCGCTCTCTTGCTGCAGATGACCACGAACCTCCTGCACAACGCGATCGTCCACAACCTCCCCGAACACGGCACCGTGCAGCTCAGCACCGCCATCGGCCCCGAGTTCGTCATACTCACTGTCGAAAACACCGGCGACAAGCTCGCCCCGCAGCTGGTCTCGACACTCACCGAACCGTTCCAGCGCGGCGCCGGACGCATGCACGGTGACCATGCAGGGGTCGGCCTCGGCCTAGCAATCGTCAAGAGCATCACCCAGGCACACGACGGAACCCTCACTCTCGCCCCCCGGGCCGCTGGGGGGCTCTGCGTCACGCTGGAACTACCCGTCGCGGCACCGCACACTGGCAGATGACGATCAGCGGAATTGCCGCACGGCCCCGAGAGGAATAGTCAAGGCCTGTGGATGATGACGTCGCCGCCGAGCGTTCGCAGCCCCGGTCACGGTGATCGGCTCCCGGGTGGTGTACGTCGAGACGCCGGCCGGGGACATCTACCTCGAGGAGTCGGCGGCTCCAATACGTCACGACCAAGTGCGGTACATCTGAAAGTCACTTTCTCGCATGACGAGCATCGCTT
>DATMRA010000202.1:0-11134 GCA_035566535.1 Candidatus Acidiferrales bacterium
GTGACGTTCATTTCCCGCTGATACTGTGTCGGCTTGCGGTGCTCGCTCGGTCACGCACGTCGAGTGCGCTCCCTCACTGCGCTCCGCGCCTCCTTGTCTCAGCGGGCCTGAACGTCAGCCTCTACTCAACTTCATAGTCTCAGCGGGCCTGGCCGCCGCCGGACGCCTGTTTCGCTACGCCGGAGTGCCTGCCGCCGCAACCTCGCTGATCGCGTCGAAAGCGCGGTGCAGCTTCTCCCGGGTGGCACTGAAGCAGAGGCGAATGTGCGTGGGCACGCCGAACGCCACGCCCGGCGTGAGCAGCACCCGGTGCTTGGCGAGCTCGTCGATGAAGCCGAGCGCGTCGGGCCACGGGCTGGCCAGCCAGAGGTAGATCCCCCCGCCGGGTTCGGCCGCATCGAGGCCGGCTTGGCGGGCGCGATCCATCACCAGGTCGCGCCGCTCGCGATACGGCACCAGGTTGATCCCCCACGACCGCAGGTGCAGCAGAGCGCGCTGCGCGGTCGCGGGCGCATTGACGAAGCCGAGCGCGCGCATCGCCTGTGCGATTCCGAGGTGTGTCTCGGGCAGGGCCAGTGACGGATGCAACACCAGGTAGCCGATCCGCTCGCCGGCGATGCCGAGGTCCTTGGAGAAGGAGCGGGCAAGCACCGTGTTGTCGTACCAGCTCAGCGGATCTTCCAGCGCGTACGGCGCATAGACCATGCGCCGGTACACCTCGTCCACGATCAGGAGCACGCGACGGTCATGGCGCTCGTTGTGTTGCTGCAGGAGTGCGGTGAGTCCTTGCAGCTCTTCGCGGTCCAGCACATGTCCGCTGGGATTGCTCGGTGAGTTGACCAGTACGGCTGCCGTGCGCGACGACAGTGTCGCGGCGATCGCCTCGAGGTCGAGCCGCAGGTCGTCGTGCACCTTCACCGGTACGAAACGTGCAGATGCCGTTTCGCAGTAGAGCCGGAATTCGGGGAAATATGGCGCGACGCCGATCACCTCGTCGCCGGGATCCACAAACGTGCGGATGGCCACGCAGATCGCCGCTGCCGCGCCCGGGGTCATCGCGATGCTGGCCGACGTCACGCCGGCGAAGTCCACGTCCTCGGCGGCGCGCTCGCGCACTTCCGGATAGCCGAGGTTCGGCATGTACCCGAAGCGCCCGAGGAAGCGGTCCTCTGCTGCCGCGCGGAAAGCCTCGACGGTGGGTGTATCGGCTTCGAGCGGCTGCCCCAGCGACAGATCGACGACCGCGTCCTCGCCGTGTTCCTGACGCAGGCGAACACCTTCCATGAACATGCGCCGGACCCATCCACCATCTGCGAGCTGCGCGCGCGACCAGCGGGAGATTGTCATCGGCTGATTGTCAGTTGTCGGCGCAGGTCACGCAATCGAGGTCGTGCCGCGCACACCGCCCGTGTGCCAGCTGAAGGGGTACTCCTTGTCGAAGATCTGGCGCGCCACCGACGTGCGATGCAGCGGCCGGAAGGTATCGACCATGACCGCCAGCTCATCGGTTTCACGCGGGCGGTCAAGTGAGGCTTCGAGCGCGCCGGGCTGCGGTCCGTGGGGCAGGCCACCCACGTGGTGGGTGAACGATCCCTGCTTGATGCCGCGCCGAGCCGCGTAGTTCCCCTCGACGTAGTAGAGGACTTCGTCGGAATCGAGATTGCTGTGGTGATAGGGCAGCATCACCGCCTCTGGATCCCAGTCGAGCTTGCGCGGTACGAACGAGCAGATGACCAGGTTCTGCGCCTGGAACGTCTGGTGGATCGGCGGCGGCACGTGAAAACGCCCGGCCCGCGGCTCGAAGTCGTGGATGTTGAACGTCACCGGGTAGATGGTGCCGTCCCAACCCACCACATCCCACGGGTGGTGGTCGAGCATGTAGCGGCTCACGTGGTTGGACCGCTTCAGCCACACTTCGACGCCGCCCTCGCCTGATTCGAGCTCGGTGGGGGGATGGAAGTCGCGCTCGCTGTACGGTGCGATTTCGGTCAGCTGCCCGTTGCGCGCACGGTAACGGTCGGGGACGTCGACGAGTCCCGTCACCTCGAGGCACAGGAGTCGTGACGCCGTCGGCTCGTCGAGGTCGATGCGGTAGATGGTGCCGCGCGGGATGACGACGTAGTCGTGCTTGTCGAAGTGCACGCGGCCGAACTGGCTGCGGAGCACGCCCTTGCCCGTGTGCACGAACAGAACCTCGTCCGCGGAGCCGTTGACATACAGAACTTCCTGTCGCTGCGCAGGCGCAACAAGGCCGATGCGGATGTCGTCGTTGACCAGCAGCCACTGCCGCCCGGTGACAACGTCGCCCGACGGCATCAGCTCGAAACCCTTCAGGTGTGCGTTCTCGTGGACCTGCTCGTGCTCCGGCGTCAGCAGGTCCGCCGGGCCCTCGCTCACGTCCTGAGCGCCCTCCGGCATGTTGCGGTGATAGATGAGCGACGAGGGGCCGCTGAACCCCTCGCGGCCGAACAGCTCCTCGAAGAAGAGCCGGCCGTTGGAGCCGAAGCGCATGTGGCGCTTGCGCGGTATGTCGCCCAGTCTTCTGTACGGCCGCATCGGTCAGAGCCTAGCGCGTCAGAGGTTGCCGCGTGCCGCCTGTTCGCGCTCGATGGCCTCGAACAGCGCCTTGAAGTTGCCCTTGCCGAAGCCCTTGCAGCCCTTGCGCTGGATCACTTCAAAGAACAGCGTCGGCCGGTCGCCGACCGGGCGCGTGAAGATCTGCAGCAGGTAGCCGTCGTCGTCGCGGTCGATGAGGACGTTGAGGTCGTGGAGACGGTCGAGGTCCTCATCGATGCCGTCGGCGCGCGGGCCCAACGCGGCGTAGTACTCGTCGGGGGCGGTGAGGAACTCGACGCCACGCTTCTTCATCTCGCCGACCGTCTTCACGATGTCGTCGGTGTGGACCGCGATGTGCTGCACACCGGAGCCGCGGTAGTAGTCGAGGTACTCCTGGATCTGCGACTTCTTGAGGCCGACATACGGCTCGTTGATCGGGAAGGTGATCATGCTGCGCGGGTCGCGCGCCACCTTCGAGCGCAGCGCGCTGTACTGCGTCGCGATGTCAGACTCGTCGAACTCTTGGAAGACGGTGAACCCGAAGACCTCTGAGTAGAACGACACCCAATCGTCCATCTTGCCGGTGTCGACGTTACCGACCGTGTGGTCGATGAAACGCAGGCCGACACCGCCGCCGCTGCGGTTGTCCTCACGGTACCCCGGCCAGTGCACGCCGTTGTACTCGTCGCGCTCCACGAAGGTGTGCACGGTGTCGCCATATGTGGCCACCGTGGAGAACGTGATCACGCCGTGCTCGTCTTCAACGCGCGCCGGCTCCTGAATCCCCCGTGCACCACGCGCGGTGGCGGCCCGGTACGCGGCGGTGGCGTCTTCCACGCGAAGTGCGATGGCTTTCACGCCGTCACCGTGGAGGTTCACGTGCTCGGCGAGCGGACCATCCGGCCCGAGCGGCGCGGTCAGCACCAGCCGGACTTTCCCCTGTTGCAGCACGTATGAGGCGCGATCCCTCACACCGGTCTCCGGCCCCGCATAGGCAATCACGTCGAAGCCGAACGCATTGCGATAGTGGTACGCGGCCTGGCGCGCGTTGCCGACGTAGAGCTCGACGTGATCCGTGCCTGAGAGCACGGGTACGTCGACCTGGGTGACTTCAACGGCGGAGGTCATGTTCCCCCATTGTGGTGCCTGCGAATGCGCCTGTCGAGGTATCGCGGAGTCCTCACCGCCGGCCTCAGGCGACTTCGAAGACCGCTTCGACCTCGACCGCTGCGCCGAGCGGCAACTGAGCCACCCCGACCGAGCTGCGGGCGTGTTTACCGCGCTCGCCGAACACCTCAACGAGCAGGTCGGACGCGCCGTTGATCACCGCCGATTGTTCGGTGAAGTCGGGCGCGCTATTGACGAAGCCGGTGAGCTTCACAACCTGATAGATGTCGTCGAGCGAGTCCAGCTGGGCTCGCGCCGTCGCGATGAGGTCGATGGCAGCGCCACGCGCCAGCGCGAATGCTTCGTCGCGTGACACCTCCGCTCCAACCTTGCCGCGCACCAATTTGCCGTCGCGTTTGCCGAGGTGGCCCGAGAGAAACAGGTACGCGCCGCTGCGCCGTGCCAGCACGTAGTTGGCGACTGGCGCGGCGACCTCGGGAAGCGTGATCCCGAGTTCCGCCAAACGCTCGTCGACGCTCATGGCTGCGGCGGAAGCCCGGGGTGCGGCGCGGCGGGCGGCGGAGCCGCCTGCATCATGCCCCCCGGGCCCAGGTAACGATCCCACACGTCGTTGAGGCCCATCTGCAGATAGAGGCTGTGCAACCCGAACACGAAGCTCAGCACCAGGGCTATCCACGGCGTCACGACGTTGCCAACGCCGGCTTGCTGCTGCATCCGCCGCACGCGTTCGGCCGTGCGGTAGATCGAGATGAACGGAGGGATGATGAGGATGGAGCCAGGGAACAGTGCGAGCACCGCAACACCGGGACGGATCGACTCGTCGCCGAGAAAGCGCCGCGCTTCGTCGTTGATCTTGTACCACCAGACATAGTGATAAATGCCGAGTGTGATGATTGGAAGGCCGAGCCATACACCAAAGATGTTTCGCTTTCTATATGTCTGCCCAGCGATGGTGACGTCGGTGGCCACTGGTGTCAGTAATCCTGCAGGTAATCAGCGTTGTCGGCGAGGCGCTGCGGCTGGAAGCCGAATCCCTTGGGCACAGCATTGATCGTGGTGATGTTGTTCTTCTCCAGCAGCCGCAGCTGGCCGACCGTGATCATGGGATGGGGCATGAGGTGCTGCATGAGAAATGCGGGAGGCAGCATCATGCGCACAGGCACGTGCACCAGGCGCCGGTGGGCGCCGAGCGCACGTTTCACGGTCAGGACGACATCGTCATAGGTGAGGTGCTCGGGACCGCCGATCTCATGCACGCGATTGCTGGGTCCGCGTTCGAGCGCAAGGATCATGCAGCGGGTGACGTCCTCGATCGCGATTGGTTGGAAGAGTGCCTGGCCATCGCCGGCGACCGGAACGATGAGACCGGTGAGCAGCGAGAGCCGGATGAGCTTCGCAAGCAACGTGAAAAAGCCATCGCCCGGCCCAAAGATGAGGCTCGGGCGCATCACGGTATAGGGCACGCCGCTGCCGCGAGACGCCTGTTCGCCCGCCCACTTGGTGGCCATGTACGGATAGCGCGGGTCGGGATCTGCGCCGATCGCGCTCTGGTGCACGAGGTGCTTGACTCCCGCCTCGTACGCTGCCGCGGCCACGCGCTCGCTGACCTCGCGGTTGACCCTGTCGAACGTCTGGTTTCCCTTCTCCAGAATCACGGCGACGAGGTGGATGACGGCGTCGCAGCCGGTGAAGGCCTCGACGAGGTTGGCGCCATCCAAGATGTCGGCCTTCACGAAGGTCACGCGTTCGCTCCGCGGACGGCGTTTCGTGCCCCGTGCGATGACGACCACGTCGTGGTCGGCCTCGGCCAGCGCGCGGACCAGATGGGTGCCCACGAACCCCGTCCCGCCAGTCACCGCAACCCGCACGCCATGCCTCCTCGGCTGCCCAATGTTCGGGTGCGAAGCGTACGGAACCCAGCGCGGCGGCCGCACCGCGGCGCCGGGTTTGCTCAGACCGGCGTCAGCTGCGCGGCGAGAAGACCGCTCGCATCACTCGCAGGGCGAGAAACGCGAGCGCCGCAAAGACAGCCATGGCCAGCAGCGATCCCCACTCAAAGGGGTGTCCATTGAGCTTGCCGTCGGTGAAAACCGGGTGAAAAGGGCCGACGAATGGCGAACTCAAGCTGTAGATGAAGCTGGAGAAGCCCGCCTGCGGATTGGCCCCGGTCGCCTTGAAGATGATGCGGACGGCCACGATCCCCTCCACCACGAGAAAGATCAGGCCGATGAAGTTCTGCAGTCGCAGGAAGAGGTTCCGGGCGGCCTTGCGGAGGCTGCGGATGAACGGCGACTGCCCCAGCGGCCGCGCCACCGGCGCCTCGGTGGTTCCCCCTCCTGCACTCGTACGGGCAAAGCGTAGCCGGCCCAGCCAGAGGGGTCGTGCCATGAGATACACCTCCTATCCACGGACGCAGGTCGCACAGAGACAAACGAGACGGCCGCTGCGGTTCTTGCGCGCGCGGCAGTCAGTTCGGTTGAGGAGAGTGTGCGCGTGCGGACCGGAGCTTGCGTATCGAACATCCGTTCGTTATGATGTCGGCCCTGCCTCGGCGCTCTGCTCCCGTCCTCGATTGAGGCGTCGGCCAACCACGGTGAGGAGCGATGCCGGATTCTCTTTCTGCTGCTCTGGCGACCCTGAGACGCCGTTATGGCCCCCAGGCCTTGCGGCGCGGGGACCAGCAGGAGGCAGCGGAGCGCTGGCCAACCGGCATCCCGATCCTCGACGGCGTCCTCATGCCGGGTGGATTGCCCCGCGGCCGGATCACGGTGATAGCCGCGAGCTCGTCGCGAGGCCCGTCGGGCCGCCTGACGTTGCTGCAGTCGCTGGCCGCGCTGGCCAGCAGGTCGCGGGATGTCGGCTATGTCGATCTGGCCGGCACCCTCGACCCCGGGTTCCTCGCCGACCTGGGCGCTGATCTGCATGCGTGCCTCGTACTGACACCGGGGCACGATCGCTGGGAACGGGGTCTGGCCATGGCCCGCACGCTGACGGGCGCAGGCATGCCCTGGATGGGGGTGGCGCTGGGGGAGCAGGATCGCCCCCGGACCGCGCTCTGGGAGCATGCCCTGGCGGCGTTCGCGGAGACGGTGAGCAAGCGTGGTGCGGTGGGGGTGATCGCCGCCCCGGCGCCGCTGGCTGCTCCGTTGGCGCATGCGTCCTCCCTCACGCTCACCTGTGCAGCAGCCGGCTGGCAGCGGGCGCATGGAGACGTCACCGGCCTGCGCGTGCGGGTCACCACAACCAAGAGCAAGGTGAGTGCACCCGGGGCTGAGGCGATGCTGCTGCTCCGATATCCGCGGCCCTACGCCGTGGCCGAGGTGCTGGGCCTGCCCAGCGTGGTGGCGCCGGCAATAACCATGGTCGACACCGAGCTGATGCCGGCCGCCGCAGTCGCACCCGGTTGACGTGCGCATCCTCTGCGCCCTCCATGCCCACCTGGGCCTGGTCACCGCCCTCCAGCGTTTCCCCGAGCTGCACGGCGAGCCGGTGATCGTCGGGGGCGCTCCTGAGCTCCGGCTCCCGGTCGTGGCCGCCTCGGCAGCGGCGCGGGCGGCGGGCGTGCGACCCGGCCAACCGCTTCGCCAGGCACAGCAGCTCTGTCCTGCGGCGGCATTCGTGCCCATCGACCCGGCCGCGGTGACACGGTTGCGCGAGGCGGTCAGCGCGACGCTGCTTCGTCTCGCTCCGGCGGTGGAGGTGGGGGATGACCAGGTGTTCTGCGACATCTCCGGCCGCCATGTCCAGCACATCGACGAAGCGGCCTGGGCCGCGGCGATCGCCCGGGCACTCGACACCGCGCTCGGCGCCGGGTCGCCGGCGGTGGGCATGGCTGGATCGCGCTTTGTCGCCCGCATGGCGGCGATGCGCAGCGGGCCGGGGCGCATCCGCCGGGTGCGGCCGGCCGAGGAAGCCACATTCCTGGCGCCGCTGCCGCTGGAGGTGCTGCCCATCGATCCGGCAATGGCCGCCCGGCTGGCAGCGTTCGGGCTCGACTGCTTGGGCGCGGTGGCGGGGCTCTCACCGGCCGATCTGCAGCGCCAGTTCGGCCCCGAGGGGATACGCCTGCACCGCCTGGTCAGGGGTGAGGAAATTGATGGTCTCCATGCCGAGCCGGCGGCGCAGACCTGGAGTGAGCGTCTGGTGCTGGCCGGCCCGGTGGGCGACCTCGAGGTGCTGCTCCAGGCCGCACGCCGTTGCACCGAGACTCTCGGCGCCCGGCTCGCCGAGCGCGGGCTGGCTGCGGCCACGGTGCGCCTGGAGTACGAGGTGGAGGAGAGCGTGCCGGTGGCAGTAGCCGAGGTCGCGCCCGCTCCGGCCGGCAACGTCGCGGAGGCCTGGACGGTCGTGCTGGGACTCCTGGGCCGGCTGCAGCCGGCAGGCCCGGTGGCAGCGGTGCGGGTGGAGGTGGGGCAGCTAGGACCAGCCGGTGGCAGACAGACCGACCTGCTGCGGCCCGGGGATTCGGCCCGCGACGCCGTCGCTCTGGCGGCGGGCCGGTTGCGCGCACGGTTCGGGGAGGCGTCGGTGCGCCGGCCCAGGCTGGCCCTCGACCCGGGCGACCTCCCCGAGCGACGGTACGTCTGGGAAGCCCCGGTCGTGGCGGCGGCGTCATGACCGAGTTGCTCGAGGGTGCCGCCGAGGTCCGGACCAACGCCCAGGGGCTGCCGGTCGCGCTGCGCACGCGTACCGGCTGGCGCCGGGTGGTCGAGCTCGCGCTCACCTGGCGCGTGGAGACGGACTGGTGGCGTTTGCCCATCGGACGCGACTACATGCGCTGCCTGCTCGCCGACGGTGAGTGCGTGGATGTCTATCGCGATCTCCACGACGAAACCTGGTACTGGACGCGCCGGTATGACTGAGCCGTGCCACCACCGGGGGTCCCCCCTGGTGGCCGCCGGTCGAGGGGGACCGGCGGCCCGGGACGGAAGGAGAGCAGGACGCGTTGCTGGTGTCCGCATGACTACTCCGCAGCATAGTTACACAGATTTGTAGTGCTAGTCAAGTGACCACCTTTGCCGAGCTGGCGGCCCGCTCCCACTACTCCTTCTTAGAGGGAGCTGCCTCGCCCCGTGCCCTGGTGCGCGCCGCAGCCCGCCTCGACATCGCTGCCCTGGGCCTCTGCGATCGCAACGGTCTGTACGGCGCGGTCGAGTTCATCCAGGCCGCTCGGGCTGCGGGCATCCACCCGCTCATCGGAACCGAGCTGGAGCTGGCGGACGGCGCTCGCCTCCGCCTGCTCGCTCGGGATCGCACCGGCTACCGCCAGCTGTGCCGGGCGGTGAGCGCCGCCCAGCTGGCCGGGGTCAAGGGTCAGCCGCGCCTCCGCATTGCCGGGATCGACACCGGAGACGGGGCCGGGCGCGAGGGCTCGCCGCGCCCCGCGGACCAGCCGAGCAGCCGGCGGCGCCGGCCCACGCTGCCGTCACCGGAGCGTCCTCATGCATTGCGTCCCAGCGCGGGTCCGTTTCCCAGCGGCTGGCCCGGCCTCCCCTCGACAACGCTGCTCGCCGAGGCGAAACCGGCCACGGTCACGCCCGATGAACTGAGCGCGTGCATCGCCGTGCTGGGTGGGCCCCAGTCCCAACTCGTCAACGCGCTCGTGCGCGGAGACCGGCGCGCCGCACTCCGGCATGTGGAGAAGGTGCGCGACGGTCTCGGTGGCTCCAATGTCGTTGTCCTGCTCACCAACCACCTGCATCCCTCCGACGCGTGGCTGGTGGAGGAATGCGCCGACGTCGCCCGCCGCGCCGGCGTGGCCACCGTCGCGAGTGCCACGCCGGACCATGCGGGTCGCGATGACAAACCGCTGCTCGATGTACTCACAGCGATACGCCATCGCACCACGCTCGACCAAGCAGCTGCGCACGGATTGCTCCTGCCCAACAGCGAGCACCGACTGCACAGCGAACGCGTGCTGCGCGAACGGCTGCGCGACCATCCGGAAGCCTTCGACACCGCCGCGCGCATCGCTGCCGAATGCGCAGTCTCGCTCGACTTCAGCGACGTACGCTTTCCTGGTTTCCCTGTTCCCGACGGAGAGACGCCGTTCTCCGTGCTCTACGCGCGCTGCCAGGAAGCGGTGCAGCGCAAATACCACCCGGTGACACGAGAGGTTGCCGCACGCCTGCAGCGCGAGCTCGACGTCATCGAGAAGACAGGGCTGGCCGAGTTCTTCCTCATCACCTGGGACATCATGCGGTACGCGCGCGAGCACAACATTCCGGGACAGGGAAGGGGGAGCGCAGCCGACTCGATCGTCGCGTATCTGCTCGGCATCACACGCGTGGACCCGGTGGCGCACGACCTGCTCTTCGAACGATTTCTGCACGAGGACCATCAGGGAACGCCTGACATTGACATCGATTTCTCGACCGACCACCGCGAGCAGGTCCTGCAATATGTCTACGACAAGTACGGCACCGAGCGCACCGGCATGGTCGCCAACGTCGTCACGTTCCGCCCTCGCATGGCGATCCGCCAAGTCGGCGCCGCCATGGGCTTCCCCGAAACGATCATCGACCGACTGGCGAAAGGCGCGGACGGCTGGTACATGGCGAACATCGAAGAAACGCTGCGTGCGGCAGGGGTGAACGTTGCGGATGACGGGTCCTGCCGTCGCGGGGACCCCTCCCCCCGGGCTTCAGTGATTCCTCCCATAGATCCCGCGCAAGTGCCAATACCTGTTATCTATGGGACCCGGAATCATGTTCCGCCCGGGGCGCTGCCCCCCGCGACGTCACCCCTCATCCGCACTTCATCGACGCTGCCTTGGCAGCAATTCGTCGACATTCTGCGTCGCATCGAGGGCACGCCGCGCCATCTGAGTATTCATGTGGGCGGCATGCTCGTCACGGGGAAGCCATTGGTCGACGTCGTGCCGGTGGAACGCGCCAGCATGCCGGGACGTGTCGTCGTTCAGTTTGACAAGGACGATGTTGAGGATCTTGGGCTCATCAAGATGGATCTGCTCGGGTTGCGCACGCTTTCGGCCATCGCCGAGTGTCTCGACCTGATCGAGCAGACCACAGGCGAGCGCCCCGATCTCGATGCGCTGCCGCTGGACGATCAGCGCGTCTACGACATGATCTGCAAGGTCGACACGATCGGGCTCTTCCAGATCGAGTCACGTGCCCAGCAGCAGTCGCTGTGGCAGTCGCAGCCGCGTTGCTTCAACGACCTCATCGTGCAGGTGGCGATCATCCGGCCCGGTCCCATCCAGGGTGACGCCGTGCACCCCTACCTGCGCCGCCGTCAGGGGCTCGAGGAGGTGACGTATCCACATCCCAAGTTAGAGCCGATCCTGGCGGAAACACGCGGGGTCATCCTGTACCAGGAGCAGATCCTGCGCATCGTCATGGAGGTGGCCGGCTACACTCCGGGCGAGGCCGACCGGTTTCGCCGTGCCATGAATCGGCATCGCTCCCGGCTGGAGATGGACGAGCTGCGC
>DATMRA010000203.1:0-8807 GCA_035566535.1 Candidatus Acidiferrales bacterium
GACTGCGACACCTCCGCGATCCCGACCGATCTCTGCTGAGCTCAAATGGCACTGCGGCGCATGGGCTGTCCATGCGCCGCAGTCAGCCGGGCACGTGGCCTAGATCGAGCGCTGGTAACTGCGGAACGCGCGCGTGGCAAACACGGCGCAGATCGCGAGGAGCACCACAAGCAGACCTCCGCGAAGCGCCACGAAGCCCCAGTCGATGACGCCGGTCAGCAGCTGACGCCCGGATTCGGTCGCCCAGCTCACCGGGTTGTAGTCGGCGACGTGCTGGATCCAGACGGGCATCAGGCTCTTCTGCATGAAGGCAGCGCTGAGAAACGTGAGGGGCAGAATCAGGAAATTCACGGCCCCGATCAGCGTCTGCTCTTTGCGCGCCAGCAGCGCGATACCGTTGGAGAACGCGGTGAATGACGCACCGAGCAGACCTGCGAACACAAGCAGCACAGCCGCACCACCGAGACTGAAGCGAGCGCCCGCCGCGTACCCGATCGCCATGATGATCATGGACTGGAGCGCGACGACGGCGGTCGACTGCAGCACCCTGCCGGCGATGAACGACACTCGCCGCAGGGGCGACGTGAGCAGGCGGTCGAGCGTGCCTCGCTCCAATTCCTGGATGGTAGACATGCCGCTCCATCCCGCCGAGAACAGCGCCGTCATCATGACGATCCCGGGTGTGAGGAAATCGATATATGACGTACTTCCGAACCCGGGGATCTGCGCCACACTCTTGAAGAGCGCACCGAAGAGCAGCAGCCAGATCACCGGCTGCAACAGGGTGATCGCCACGAACCAGGGTTGCCGCCAGAGGGCGCGCATGTCGCGCACCGTCATATACCAGGCGTGTCGCGCCATCGTCATCGCCGTGCCTCCGATTGGGTTGCGGTGTCTGTGGTTTCGAAGCGCCGTCCCGCGTAGCGCAGATACACGTCATCGAGCGATGGCCTCGCCACCGTCACCGTTTCGACCGCGATCCCTCGCTGCTCCAGCGCCTGCAGCACAAGTGGCACAGCGCGCGCACCAGCATCGGCCCGCGCGTGCAGTGCACGTCCGTCGACCACGATGTCGCGCACCTCGCCCAGGTGAGCAAGCGCGCTGTGCACACGCCCGTTGACCTCCGGCGCACCAAGCTGAATGTGGAGCGCGTCGCCGCGCAGCTCACTCTTCAGCTCTTCGGGTGTGCCCTCGACCACGATTCGGCCCCGGTCGACAATCGCGATGCGCCGCGCCAGCCGGTCGGCTTCCTCCATGTAGTGCGTGGTCAGGAGGATGGTCAATCCTTCGTCGGCCGTGAGCCGCTCGATCTCGCTCCACATGGCCGCACGCACGTCAGGGTCGAGCCCGGTCGTGGGCTCGTCCAGGAACAGCACGCTCGGCCTGGCAACGAGTCCCAGCGCGATATCGAGGCGCCGCTGCATGCCTCCGGAGTAGCCGCGCACCAGGCGGTTTGCGGCGTCGCCGAGGCCGAACCGTTCGAGGAGCTCATCGGCGCGCTCTGCCAGGGCGCGCCCGCTCATGCCGTTGAGCCGGCCCTGGAGCACGAGATTCTCGCGGCCGGTCGCTTCGGGGTCCAGGCCGGAACGCTGGCCCACGCACCCGATGACGCTTCGCACGGCCTCGGGCTCGCGAAGCACGTCGAAACCAGCCACCCGCGCGCTCCCCGAGTCCGGGCGCGAGAGCGTGGTCAGAATCTTCACCGTGGTGGACTTGCCGGCCCCGTTCGGGCCCAGCAGCGCGAACACCGAGCCGGGTTCGACCGACAGGCTCAGGCCGTCGAGTGCGCAAACGTCACCCCGGTACGTCTTGATCAGGTCGGCGGCTTCGATGGCGGCGGTCATGGTCCCGACCTCGGCGAGGGGTTCAGCATCTCCAAATTCCTCCAAGAGCTTCTTCGGCCGGTTGCTTCCGAACCTCGAATGCTCTAAGCTTTCTGTGTTGCCATGAATCTTGATACACAAGATAATCCGTTGTCAAGCGAAAATCGCGAGAACCTGATCGCCGAGGTCAGCTCGTGTGTCACCGCGTTCCAGGACGCCACCAACGCCGTCGACCAGGCCGTCGCCGATCACCTGGGCGTCAACCGCACCGACCTGCAGTGCCTCGGAGTCGTGACGCTCCGCGGGCCAATGACGGCCGGAGCGCTGGCCGAGGCCTGCGCGCTGACGAGCGGATCGGTCACAGCCGTGCTGGACAGAATGGAACGCGCCGGCTACCTCAGCCGAACGGCGGATCCCGTGGATCGCCGGCGCGTCCTGGTCGAGGCGACGCCGCTGGCGAAGCAGCGCAGCCTCGAGTTGTACGGGCCCATCGCGGCGGCGGGTCGAGTGGGCCTCGACGCACTGACCACCGAACAGCTGGTCACAATCCGCGACTTCCTACGCGGAGGCCAGCGCTTGCAGTCAGATCAAGCTGCGCGGATTCGCGCGGAGTTGCTGCAGCAGGTGCCGGCCGGTGAGCTGTCAGCGCCACTCGGCGCCATTACATCCGGGCAGCTCGTCTTCCCCGGCGGTGCGTGGAAGGTGGAGCTCGGCGTCGACAGCGACATGCCGGATCTGTACCGGGTGCGCTTCGACGGCTCGGCCCCAAATGTCGAAGCGCATGGCGGCGCCGTCGCTGTCAAATACCGCCGGACGTCATTGCTGCAGCGGGGCAAAACGCAGTCTGTCTCGGTCATTCTCAACGGCACCATCCCCTGGGCGATCGAGATCCGCGGTGGGATGTCGCGGATGTCGGGCGACCTGCGCGGCGTGCGCCTGACGTCGTTCGATGTTGCAGGCGGTGCCAGCAAGGTGACGCTGACGTTGCCCGATCCGGAGGGATCTGTTCCGATCCGGCTGACAGGAGGCGCAAGTCAGCTCACTCTTCTGCGTCCAGCCGGGGTGGGTACGCGTCTGCGCGTGCGCGGCGGCGTGGGCAAGGGCACGATCGACGGCTCGCGCATCGGGCCGATCGGCGGCATGGCTGAGCTCGACTTTCCAGCCCGCGACAACCGCGGAACCTACGAGGTTCACGTGTCCGGCGGCGCCAGCCAGATTCGCATCGATTCCATCTGACGCATCACATCGTCGTGGAGTCGCGCGCTCGCCGGTACTCCGACGTAGCATGACCGCGCCAAGGCCGCGCATTCGCGGGGCCGGCTTCAGGAGTAGACAGGATGAGAAAAATTGGAATCGTGGGCATTGCCGTCAGCCTCGCTGGCTTGGTCGCGCTGACCGCGACCACACGAGTGGCCGCCGACGGTCACGACGATGACAGTTACAGATGCAACAACCAGACGCTGACCAGTACGACGATTCACGGAAACGTGGTGGTGCCGCCAGGCGCGTTCTGCGATCTCGTCGGATCCCGCATCACCGGGAGTGTGGAGATCCAGCGCAGTGGCGGCCTCTCACTAGACGCCGCGTCGAGCGTCGACCGCAACGTCATTGACGGGCGCGACGCCCAGGTCGTTCTCTTCAATGGGTCAACCGTGGGTGGCAGCATTTGGTGCTCGAAATGTAGCGCCGCCGACCTGCACGACTCGACGGTATGGGGGAGCCTCTACGACAACGGCCTGACGTTCGGCGCCGATCTGACGAACAGCCAGATCCATGGAAGCCTGTCGATCTCGCACAGCCAGGATGGCGGCTTCGGCTTCAGCTTCACGGGAAACACGATCGGCGAGGACTTCTCGTTCGCAGATAACACAGGCTCGTCCACGATGTCGGGGAACACGATCGAGGATGAGCTGAACTGCAGGGGCAATACGCCGCCTCCGGCCGGCGGAGGCAACACCGCGGCAGAGAAAGAGGGCCAGTGCGCGGGCCTGTGATGCAGGCGCAACTGGACCGTTAACGAATTCAGCGTTGACTGGACGACCGGCCAGCCCCCATACTTCGCGACCAATGTCCTACGGCTACGTCCTGGTTCTGATTCTGGGCCTGCTCATTGCGAGTGGGGCCCTTCGTCTTCAGACCAGGCGCGTCTGTCCCTAGGCAGATCACCAGAACCGGTCGAAAAGACAAAGGGCCCCCTCACTCGAGGGGGCCCTTTCTTTTTGTCCGCAACGACAGGAGGCAGTGCCATGGCCAACCCGGAGCGACCCACACGGTGGGTGCGCATGAAGCCGTATTGGGATGCGCAGGGCGCCGCGCGCGGACCGGTCGATCGCCGTACGGAGCGACCCGATCCGCCCCAGGAGCCACCGCGGCATCCGTCGCATCACGATCCCGCCGACGCGTTCGTGCGCGAAGCCATCCAGCGCAACTACCGGTGAGGATTTCGTGATAACAGCCAAGCCGATGAGCGCCGATGTAGTCCCTGCCGCCACTCCGCGCGCGCAAGCGGAGCCGCGGCGGCTCAGCGGCGCACAGATCGCGCTCGAGTCGCTCATCCACGAGGGGGTCGACACGATCTTCGGCTATCCCGGCGGCGCGAACCTGTGGCTGTATCGCTGGCTGCCGGAATATCCGCAGCTGCGGCACATCCTGGTGCGACACGAGCAGGGTGGCGCGCACGCGGCAGACGGCTACGCGCGCAGCAAGCGCGGCTCGGTGGGCGTCGTCTTCGCCACCAGCGGCCCCGGCGCGTTGAACCTGGTCACCGGTCTGGCCACGGCGTACATGGACTCTGTTCCGGTGGTCGCCATCACGGGTCAGGTGCCGAGCACTGCCATCGGCACCGACAGCTTTCAGGAGTCCGACGTCATCGGCTCGACGATGTCGGTGGTGAAGCACTCGTACCTGATCACGAGCGTCGACGACATCGCACCCACCATTCGCGAGGCCTTCCACGTGGCCCGCACTGGCCGGCCGGGCCCGGTGCTGATCGACTTCCCCAAGGACCTGCAGGCGGCTGTCACGGACTTCACGCTCGACGACGAGCCCATCCGTCTGCGCTCGTATCTCGCACCACCACGTCCCGACGCAGCCAAGCTGCGCCGCATCGCGCAGCTGATCGCGGAGGCCGAACGCCCCGTGATCCTCGCCGGGCGTGGCGTCATCATCTCGAATGCTGAGGAGGAGCTCATCGAGCTCGCGCATCGCGCGTCAATTCCAGTGGGCTGGACGCTCCTCGGCACCGGTGCCTTCCCTCTCCAGGACCCGCTTGCCCTCCAGATGGTGGGCTTCATGGGTGCGGGTTACACCAACAAGGCGGTGTGCAACGCAGATCTCCTGATCATGATCGGGATGCGCTGCGACGATCGGGTTACCACGCGGCTCGATTCCTTTGCGCCGAAGGTCGAGCACCTGGTGCACATCGACATCGATCCGGCAGAGATCGGCAAAAACGTGGTACCGCATGTGAGCGTGGTCAGCGACGCGAAGACGGCGCTGCGCGAACTGGCCACGCTCGTGGAGCCGAAGCGAGAACATCGCTGGCTCACTCAGATCGACCAGTGGCGGGAGGAGCATCCCGTCCGGTTCCTGAACCACAACGGCCTCCTGCAGCCGCAGGAGGTGCTCGAAGAGATGTACGCGCGCTGCCATGACGAGGCGATCGTGCTGGCCGACGTGGGCCAGAACCAGATCTGGGCCGCGCTGTGGTTCAACTACTCGCGACCGGGGCTGTTCATCAACTCCGGCGGTACGGGCACGATGGGTTACGCGTTTCCCGCCTCAATGGGCGTGAAGCTGGCGAACCCGGACAAGACGGTGTTCTGCGTGACCGGCGAAGGCGGCTTCGTCATGAACATGCAGGAGATGGCGACGATGGTCGAGAACAACATCGAGGTCAAGGTGATCATCCTGAACAACGCGTCGCTGGGCATGGTGCGCCAGTTCCAGGATGACTTCTACGAAGGTGTGCGCTCGGCGGTGGACCTGACCTTCACGCCCGACTTCGTGAAGCTGGGCGAGGCGTTCGGCATGAAGGCGATGTCGACGTCGCGCCTCGAGGACGTCCCCGGCATGCTCGACGAAGCGCTGGCGCACCGCGGACCCGTGCTCCTCAACTTCAACATCGACCCCAACGCCAACGTGTACCCGATCGTGCCCTTGGGCAAGGGGATGCTCGACTTCGTGGAGGCCAGCTGATGAGCCAGACGCGCCTCCTATCGGTGCTGGTGGAGAACAAGCCGGGAGTGCTGCAGCGGGTTGCATCAATGATCCGGCGGCGCGGGTTCAACATCGATTCGCTGTCGGTGGGGCCCACCGAGGATCCCACCGTGTCGCGCATGACCATCGCTGTGCACGTGGGCCGGCAGCAGGCCGAGCAGGCCACCAAGCAGCTGGCCAAGCTCATCGACGTCATCACCATCGACGACATCACCGGCCTGCGCAACGTGGCTCATGAGCTGCTGCTGGTGCGCATGCACACACCGCCGGAGCGGCGCACCGAGGTCTTCGACCTGGTCGAGGTGTTCCGCGGCCGCGTCGTCGACGTGGCCGCCAACACCGTGATCATCGAGGTGACGGGTAGCCCCGAGAAGATCGAGAACTTCGTGGAGCTGATGCGCCCGTACGGCATCAAGGAGCTGGCGCGCAGCGGCGCGGTCGCGCTGGTCCGTGGCGAGCAGGCGCGCATCCGGCTCGTGGACTTCGATGTGAATGCAGAGGACGGCGCCTCCGCGGCGGCCGTGGCCAACGGTGTCGCCGGGGACACCACCGGAACCGTGTGAGGAGATACCAGGCATGACCGCCCGCATGTACTACGACACCGACGCCGATCCCAAAGCGCTCGAGGGAGAGCGCATCGCCATCCTCGGCTACGGCTCGCAGGGCCAGGCACACGCGCTCAACCTGCGCGACTCCGGTCACGACGTGCGCGTCGGCTTGCCCGAGACGAGCCGCAGCCGCGAGGCGGCGCGCGCGGAAGGGCTGCGCGTGCTCACCCCTGCTGAGGCCTGCGCCGAAGCGGACGTGATCGTGGTGCTGACTCCGGACACCGGGCAGCGCGCGCTGTACGACGAGGCGATAGCACCCAACCTGCGGCCGGGCAATATGCTCGTGTTCGCGCACGGGTTCAACATCCGGTACGAGCTCATACATCCACCGGAGGGCGTGGACGTCACGCTCGTTGCGCCCAAGGGGCCCGGTCACCTGGTGCGCAGCACCTATCAGGCCGGACAGGGTGTCCCGTGTTTGTTCGCGGTGCACCAGGACGCCACCGGCAATGCACGCGCCCGCACCCTGGCATACGCGCAGGGCATCGGCGGCACGCGTGCCGGAGTGCTCGAGACCACGTTCGCCGAGGAGACGGAGACCGACCTCTTCGGTGAGCAGGCCGTGCTCTGCGGCGGCATCACGTCGCTTGTGAAGGCTGGCTTCGACACACTCGTCGACGCGGGCTATCAACCGGAGCTGGCGTATTTCGAGGTCATGCACGAGCTGAAGCTGATCGTGGACCTGATGTACCAGGGCGGCCTCTCGTACATGCGCTACTCAGTGAGCGACACGGCAGAGTACGGCGACTACGTGAGCGGCCCGAAGGTGGTCGACGAGCGCACCCGCGAAACCATGCGCGCGCTGCTGCGAGACATCCGCGATGGCAGCTTCGCGCAGCGCTGGATCGACGAGAACGCAATGGGCCGCCCCAACTTCGTCGAGTATCGCGACGAAGAACAGCATCTGCCCATCGAGCAGGTCGGGGCGGCATTGCGCCAGAAGATGTCGTGGCTGAATGCGAAGACGGCACCCGGAATGGAATCGGGACGGGTGGCGTCGTGGGGGGCAGCGCCGCCGGCAGCACCTGATTCCGGGCCCCATGGTTCGAAGGTGAATGCGCGGGCAACGGAACCATGGGAAGGAATCACTGCGCCGGCGGGGAGGGGTCCCCGCGACGACAGGACCCGTCCCGATTCCGTCGAGGAGACGGCTTCCGCATGACAGACCTTCAGCGGCTGCGCATTCTCGACACGACGCTCCGCGATGGCGAGCAGTCGCCGGGCGTCGCGTTCTCGATCGAAGACAAGCTGGCCATCGCGCATCAGCTCGCCCGGGCGCGCGTAGACATCATCGAGGCGGGCTTCCCTGCGAGCTCGCCAGGCGACTTCGCTGCGGTGCGTGCCATCGCGGAGCACGTCGACGGGCCGGTCATCGCCGGGCTCGCGCGCTGTTTCGAGAAGGACGTACGCGCGTGTGCGGACGCTCTACGGCCAGCCCGGGACGCGCGGATGCACGTGTTCATCGGCACGTCGCCAATTCATCGCGACGGCCAGCTGCACATGACGCAGCGCGAGGTCTATGACCGCGCCGTGGCGATGACAACGCTGGCGAAGACGTTTCGTGAGGACGTCGAGTTCTCGCCGATGGATGCCAGCCGCACCGAGCCGCAGTACCTGGCGGAGATCGTAGGTGCATGCACCGAGGCCGGTGCGACCACCATCAACCTGCCCGACACAGTGGGGTATGCGACGCCCGACGAGTGGCGGCGCCTCATCGAGTGGATGTACGAGCAGGTGCCGTCGATGCGCGACGTGACGCTCTCGGTGCACTGCCACAATGACCTCGGTCTCGCGACCGCCAATTCACTGGTCAGCGTGCTCGGCGGAGCGCGCCAGATCGAGACCTGCGTCAACGGCATCGGCGAGCGCGCCGGCAACGCCGCGCTGGAGGAGGTGGCCACGGCGACGCGCCTGCATCCGGAGGTGTACGGCGTCGCGACCGAGCTCGATCATTCGCAGCTGTATCGCACCTCGCGCCTGGTGTCGCAGCTCACCGGCATGCTCGTGCAGTCCAACAAGGCCGTCGTCGGCGCCAATGCGTTCGCCCACCATTCGGGGATCCACCAGGACGGTATGCTCAAGGACCGCCGTACCTTCGAGATCATGGAACCGGGCCAGGTCGGTGCCGGCTCCACGCTGGTGCTGGGCAAGTTGAGCG
>DATMRA010000204.1:0-5044 GCA_035566535.1 Candidatus Acidiferrales bacterium
GGCGGCGGCCTGGCTGCGGGAATACTCGTGGGCCTCATCCTGCCTCCGGCGCAGCAGATCGGCGGCCGCGACCTCTCGGGGGTGGAGAAGTTCTTCCTCGGTGCGGTCATCGCAGCCGGAATCGCCGGGCTGTTGTTGTTCGCCTACCAGGTCATCGCCGCGCCACCACAACTGCTTGGCGGCGCGTAATCGGCGCAGGCGTCAGCCTGCGGATGCTGTCGCCGGTGCTCCCCAGAGCCCTTCGAGGTTGTAGAACGTGCGCTCACCGGGCAGGAACACGTGCACGATCACGGAGTCGAAGTCGACGCAGGCCCACGACGCATCGCGCAGACCGGCGACGTGCAGCGGGCGGACACCAAACTCCCGGCAACTCTCCTCGATAGTGTCGACTATGGCACGAACCTGACGGTCAGTGTCGCCTTCGCAGACGACGAAATAGTCGGCAATGGTGGTCTTGCCGCGGATGTCGATGATGACCACGTCACGAGCCTTCTTGTCGGCAGCCGCCGCTGCGATGCGGCCGGCGAGCTCCGTGGAGGTCATCCGCCTGAATTATGCACAGGCTGGACGCTGCGATACAGCCCTCGGCGGCTGATCAGCTCGGCCACCGCGCCAGGAACCATTCCCGTGATGTCCTCCCCGGCGGCGACGCGCCGACGCACCTCACTCGCGCTCACCGGAGGTGACATCACCTCCAGCAGCGTGGTGCGCTGGGGGTCTAAGCCAATCCGCTGCAGCTCTGCGGCGTCGATCGACGGCGTCCCGGATCTGTTGACGATCAGAAACCACTCCCGGGCGAGCAGCTCATTCGCGCCGTGCCATCCGCCGACGCCGCGCGCCGTGTCGGCCCCGACGAGAATCACGAAATCAGTGTCCGGGTTGACGTCTCGCAGCGCGCGCATCGTTTCGCTGGTGTACGACACGCCGCCACGGCGGAGCTCCGAATCCAGCACCAGGAACCCGGGGTGTCCGGCGGTGGCGGCGCGCAGCATTGCGAGACGGGTCTCGGCCGGCGCCACGGCGGCCGCGCGGAGCGGCGGAACATTCGCAGGCACGAACCACACCGCGCCCGTCCCCGTGCGTTCGAGGCTCTGCTCTGCGATCGCGAGATGACCCACGTGCACGGGATCGAAGGTTCCACCGAAGACGATGACGCGCTCGGTCACCGCCGGATCTCGCTGTCGGTGTAGGTGAACTCGGAGCCGCCGATGCGCACGGTGTCGCCCTCCGTGCACCCGGCGCCGGCAAGGGCAGCGTCCACGCCAACTGCGCGTAAACGCCGCTGCAGCCGGGCCACCGCCTCGTCATTGTCCAGGTCGGTGATGTCGACCATTCGCTCGATGTCGCGACCGGACACGCGAAACACATCGCCTTCGCGGGTGACGACCGGCGGCATGCGCTTGGGCTGGTGCCGGTACACGCGATGGCCGTCCTGCTGGCCGTCGGCCTCGTCCGGCTGCACGACCGCGACATGCCGCGCGGCCAACGCGGCCGCACGGGTGAGCAACGCCTGCGTACCCTCGCCGGTCGCCGCGGAGATGAGCTGCGCGTCTGGCCACTCGTCCTGCAACGCCAGGGCGACCGTCGCCGCTGCCGGCACGTCGATCTTGTTGAACGCGAGCAACCGCGGCCGCTCCGCCAACGCGGCGTTGAAGGAGCGCAACTCGCTGTCGATAGTCGCCACCGCGGCTATCGCCCCCTCCACCCCCTGGGATGCGTCGACGACGTGAATCAGCGCGCGAGTGCGCTCCACGTGCCGCAAGAACTCGAGGCCAAGCCCCGCACCGCGGTGCGCGCCCTCGATCAGGCCGGGCACATCGGCGAGCACCACCACTGCCCCACTCCCCAACTCGGCCACTCCCAGGTTGGGATGCAGCGTCGTGAAGGCATACGCCGCAATCTTGGGACGTGCACCGGTCAGCGCGGCGAGCAACGTGGACTTGCCTGCGTTCGGGAGTCCCACGATGCCGATGTCGGCAATGAGCTTGAGCTCGAGGCGCAACCGCCGCTCTTCGCCTCGTTCACCGAGCTCATGCACGCGCGGCGCTTGCCGCGTCGCCGACTTGAATCGCGCGTTGCCGCGTCCGCCGCGGCCGCCACGCGCCACAACGATGTGCGCGCCCACGCGGTCCAGGTCTGCCAGCCGGGTGCGGCCCTCGGTGACCACGGTCCCGGGCGGCACGTGCAGGAGGACCGCCTCGCCCTCGGCGCCAGAGCGCCGTCCACCCTCCCCGGCGCGACCGTTGGCGGCGACGAAGCGGCGCTTGTCGCGAAACGAGGTGAGCGTCGTATCGGACGAGTCGGCGACGATCACGACGTCACCGCCCTTGCCTCCGTCGCCTCCGTCCGGACCCCCCGCGGGAACGTATTTCTCTCGCCGGAAGCTCGACGCTCCACGACCGCCTGACCCCGCCACCACGTCGACGTCGACCTGGTCGAGGAACGCCGCGCCGCCCGCTATCCGGCCGCCTCGGCGCGCTCCGCCACCGGCAGGTCTTCGACAAGCTCGCCGATACGCAGCACCGGCATCGCACGCACGTTGGCGCGAGTGCGGTCGTGACCGGAGTGGTCGTATGCGACGGTTCCGCTGCGCAATGCGAAGAGCGTGTGGTCGCGGCCCACACCGACATTCTCGCCCGCGAGGATCTTGGTACCTCGCTGGCGCACCAGGATGGTGCCTGCGAGGACGACCTCACCCGTGTTCCGCTTCAGCCCAAGCCGCTTGGATTTGCTGTCGCGTCCGTTACGAGAGCTGCCGCCGCCTTTCTTATGCGCCATCGCTCGCCTTCTTCCGTGGAGTTGTGGCGCGCTTCGGCGCTTTCGCGGGCGACGCGGGCGCGGCAGCCACAGGTTCCGTCTCCTCAGGTTCGGGTTGCTTGGTCTCCGTGGCAGCCGCCTGCGGCCGCGCGCGCGAGCGCGCTGCCTTCGGCGCTGCCGCACCGTCCTCGCGCTGCACATCCGCGATCAGCAGTTCGGTCAGCTGACTGCGATGACCCATCGTGCGGCGACGCCGCTTCTTCGCCTTGTACGAGAACACGCGGAGTTTGCGGCCGCGGCGGTGCGCAACGACTGTCGCCGTGACCCGCGCATCGCCGAGAGCAGTGGAACCGGATTCCGCACCGGAGGCGTCGGCAAACAGCAGGACAGGCTCGAGCGTCACCGTCGAGCCCACCTCGGCGGGGATGCGATCGACGAGGAGCCGGTCGCCGGCGCTGACGCGGTACTGGTGACCGCCGTGCTTGAGGATTGCGTACATCGTTCTCGAGCCGCGTGGCCGGCAATCTGAATGAAAGCCCTGCTCTCTGCTGGCGCGGTCGAGAATACCATGCCTCAGTGGGCGGACGGGCTCGCAGTCGGTGTCGGCGTGGCGCCGGCGGTCGGGCTGGGACCGGGCGTCGATCCAGTGACGGTCACGGGCGCGACGTTGCTGAGGTTCACAACGTCACCCAGGTTGTCGGTGACCTGCAGGCTTATGGGAAAGGTGCCGCCCGCCGGACGCGCCGCGACCTGCGCGGTGAACGCCACCACGACATATCCCGGCCCCCCGCTGCTTGCAGCCGGAATCGTGAAACCTCCATAGAACACCTCGACACCGCCCTTCACCGGGTCGACGGGATTGTTGCGCGAAGCGTTGCCCTGGAACGGCGTCACGCTGGCCTGAAACACCATCACCGGCGGTAGCGCCACGAGCAATCCGACGTCACCCGCAGTGTCGCTCCCCGTGTTGGTGATGGTGACGCGGTACGTCGTCATCGCTGCGGCCTTCAGTGCTCCTGAGTCGACTCGCGCGTTCACGCTGAGGCGTGGCGCGGGTTTGACAGCGAACGAGAGAGGCTTGCTCGAGACAGCCCCAGAGGTGTTGTCGCCCTGTGCGCGTGCAGCAATGTTGTACGTGTCCGGGTTCGCTTCGATGTCGACGCTGAAGGTGATGTCGACCTCGTATCTGCCCGTGGACCCCGCCTGCGCCGACGGCGCGCCGATGTCCCAGAAGCCCCATTGCGGCTCAGCCGATCCGACACGCGCGTCCAGCGGCTGTGTGCGAGCACTGCCGTCGTCCGAAATGCCGTTGGTGGATTTGTAGTGGAAGCCATTCGGCATCGCCACCACGATGGTCACACCGGGAGCGTCACCGGGCCCGTTGTTGACCACGGCCACGACGAACTGCGCCGTGTCGCCGGGCTTGCCCGAGCTGGGGCCGTCGATGGAGACGGAGATCTGACCGCCGCCGCCGCACGCAGACAGGAGCGGCAGGAGTAGCGACAGCGCCAGCACGGCGCTACACCAGCCGGCGATCCGGCGAAGCCGCCCGCGCACGCTCCTTGGCGTCAGACGCGCGACGGGGTGCGCATCGGCGTCAACGGACGCCGCGGGCGCGGCGGGGTCAGCGACACGTCCGGCGCGCGCGGGAGCGGCTCCGGATAACCGACCTCAGCGAGGAGCCGCAGCGCGAGGGGCACATCAAGCCCGATGACCGTGTCCACGCGGCCACCAACGGCCTCGATGAGATCGCCACCGCCACCCTGGATCGCATATCCACCGCAGCGGTCGAGTGGCTCACCGGACGCCACGTACGTATCCATGTCGCTGTCGGAGAACGTATGCATCTTCACCGCCGAGCGGCTCACTCCCAGGGCCTCGCGGCCGTCTGCGGCGTGAAAGGCGCAAATGCCGGTGAGCACCGAGTGACGGCGGCCGCGCAGCGAGCTCAGCATCTCGCGAGCTCTCTCGGCCGTGCGCGGTTTGCCGAGCGGTCCGAGTGGGCCCACCACGATGGTGTCGGCGGCGAGGACGAACGTTCCAGGCGGGACATTCGCGGCAACTGCAACTGCTTTCTGTCGAGCGATCAACTGCACTGCGAGGTCGGCGCACACACCCGGTGGAATGGACGATTCCTCCGGCGGCTCAATGACGGTGAAGCGAATGCCGGCCCGCGTCAGCAACTCTCGCCGGCGCGGCGAGGATGACGCAAGGACGATTCGCATCATCGGCACGGCAGGAGTTGGTTCACATTCAGGCTTTGGTAGTCGCGTCGGGTGGCGCGGGG
>DATMRA010000205.1:0-2047 GCA_035566535.1 Candidatus Acidiferrales bacterium
GCAAAGCCATATCGGTCTCCGGCCGCGGCAGATGCTCCAAGCAATCGATCGCGAGGATCTCGACGTAGCGATCAGACGGGAGCATGGAGAGGTGACGCACATCAGCCACGAGATCAGGTGCGTGGAAATCCATGAGATCCACATTCAGGTACCCGTCGCGTTTGTCGTAACCGCAGCCGAGGTTGAGCCGGTTCGGAAGTTCCGCTGGGTCGAACGCCGTCGTCGAGGTTGACAAAACCTCGGTTGCGCTCACGTCGTGCTTTTCCACGCGGCCAGATGCTACCGCGCTCCCAGCACCCTAGGAGCCCGCTGGAGGCTGCTCCTGGGGCGCGGCATCCGAGGCCGAAGCCGCCGGCACGGTGGCTGCCGGCGCGGGGTAGACCGCGTTGGTGATCCCGCTGAAGTCCACCTTGGGTGGCTCACCGACGGTGGCCCGCTCCGCCTCGTCAATGTGAAAGAAGTCCGCGGCCGTGAAGTGGAAGAGGCCGGCCACGATATTCGACGGAAACGCCTGGATACGCGTATTGAATTGCTGCACGTTGGCGTTGTAGAAGCGACGCGACGACTGGATGCGATCCTCGGTGTCGGTCAGTGTGGCCTGCAGCTGCAGGAAGTTCTGGTTGGCCTTCAACTCCGGGTAGTTCTCGGCGACTGCCATGAGCCGTCCAAGCGCCGCGACGAACGGACCTTCTGCAGCGGACGCCGCCGCCGCGCCCTGCGCAGACTGCGCCACGGAGCGGGCTCGAGCCACCTCTTCGAAAACGCCGCGCTCGTGGGCGGCGTAGCCCTGCACGGTGGACACCAGGTTGGGCACCAGGTCGTAGCGCCGCTTCAGCTCGGTGTCGACGTCGGCCCACGCGGTCTGCACCGCGTTGCGCTGCGAGACGAACCTGTTGTACGAGGCGACGAAGCCCAGCGCGATGACGACGATGACCGCCAGGACCACGATGAGGACTACCAAAGCTGTCTCCTGATGCGCGAGGACGTGGCACCTAGCCTACCGCTTCCGGGGGGTGCCGACACCAGCACCAGGCAGCGGCGTTCGCTGAGTGAAGCGGTCAGCCGCCGGGGGCGGCGCTCGCCGCGACTCCGTAATCGTGCCGGACCACGACGGGAACGCGCTGGTCCAGTGCGGCGGCGGCGTCGAGGATGGGCTGGAGCTCGGTCGGTGACCGCCGGGGTCCCCAGACGATCATGCGGTTCGGGCCGAAGTGAACGTGTAGGTCGTGTGGGCCTCCCAGCAGGACCTCGATCATCCGTGCATCCACCAGCTCGAACGCGAATCGCTGGTCGTCGGAATGGACGACAAAGCGGCGGTTGAACTCCTCCGACTCGAACTCCAGGCCGTGCACGCCCAGCTGCTCGGCCAGCTCGCCGATCACGCTCCTCGCAGTCACCTCGACTTCGGGGAGGACACAGCCGAGGTCGGTCACCACGGTGGAGTACACGTATGTCTGGCTGGATCTTCCCGAACGCTCGGTGAACTCGTAGTCCGCGTACACGAGTGTCACCCCGTTCCAGGTGCCGCTCAGGACGTTGCTCCAGCTCCGGCGGTAGCCCTTGCGGAAGAGCGAGAAGTCGCAATCGCCCAGCACCCACGTCTTACCCATGTACGACAGGCCGTGCGCGGCTGCGAACGTTCGCATCGCCTGCATCCGGCGCGCCCTGAGCCAGACGGCCAGGAGGACGACCAGGCCGGCGATGGCGACGGCGCTGACCAGGATGGCCAGCGTTGCTGTGGACATTTGCAATCCGACTATAGTCCGATTGGCCACGAGTGACATGGAAACCCCAGTCACCGGCTGGGGTCCCACCCGTGGCGCGTCAGCGGTCGCGCCCCGAGCGGTGGGTTACGCCAATGGGCGCGCCAATCCCAGACGTCGCGATTGGCGCCGGACTGCTGTCAGTCAGCGCGCCATGAGCTGGCGGAGCACCAGCGGCAGGATGCCACCACTGCGGTAGTAGTCCGCGTCAGTCTCGCTGTCCAACCGGCACAGCGTCTCGAATGCGACCTCGCTGCCGTCATCACGGTGCGCAGTCACCGGCA
>DATMRA010000206.1:0-2838 GCA_035566535.1 Candidatus Acidiferrales bacterium
CGCGACGTCCACGTGGTCGCGGCTCTTCCCAAGACCGGCTCGGGCAAGATCGATCGCCGAGCCCTGCGCGACAGCGCCGTGGTCGACAGTGGGGGGTCTCAATCATGACGCGCTTCCGGGCATCTGCAGCCTTCACCCAGAGCTGGCGGAACTTCGATTTCAGCGTTGCGGACAGCATTGCCACAATCACATTTGCCCGGCCGGAGAAGCTCGGCGCGTTGACGTTCGACGCCTACGCGGATCTTCGCGATCTCCTCGCCGAGCTCCCCCACCGCGGCGACGCACGGGTGCTGGTGATCACCGGCACCGGGCGCGGCTTCTGTTCGGGTGGCGACGTCGAGGCGATCATCGGTGCGCTGCGTTCGATGGACATCGCAGACCTGCTCGAGTTCACGCGCATGGCCGGATCCGTCGTTCGGGCGATGCGCGAGTGTCCGCTTCCCGTCATCGCAGCGGTCAACGGACTCGCCGCGGGCGCCGGCGCGGTGATTGCACTGGCCGCCGACCTTCGGCTCCTGGCTCGGTCGGCGTCGTTCGCCTTCCTCTTCAGCAGAGTGGGCCTGGCCGGCGCCGACATGGGATCCGCCTACCTGTTACCCCGGATCATCGGCCTTGGGCGAGCCAGTGAGCTGCTCATCCTCGGTGACGCGGTCGACGCCGAACGCGCCGTGAAGATCGGGTTGGCCGGCTCGATTGTCGACGACGAGTCGCTTCCGGCAGCAGCGATGGCGCTGGCCCGGCGCCTTGCCGATGGGCCCGCGCTGGCGTACTCGACGACCAAGCTGCTGATCACGCGCCAGCTTGATATGGACCTCGGCGGCGCCCTGGAGATGGATGCCCTCACCCAGGCACTGTTGATGCGCAGCGACGACCATGCGGAGTTCTACCGTGCGTGGACGGAAGGCCGCGCACCCCTCTGGACAGGACGATGAACGCGCGCGAGCACGAGATCGTCACCGCCCCCGGCCTCGCCCTACCGGTGGGCTACGCGCACGCCGTGATCGCCGCACCGGGACGAACCGTCTACCTCGGTGGCCAGACCGCGCAGGAGGCCGACGGCATCATCCGGAGCCGGACGATCGTCGAGCAATTCGGTGTCGCGGCCGACAACATGCTGGCGGCGCTGCGCGCAGCCGGCGGCGAGCCGCAGCACCTCGTGTCGCTGCTCGTGTACGTCACGGACGTGGTGGCCTACCGCCTGGTGACCGGTGCGCTCGCCGACGTCTGGCGCGCCCGATTCGGCCGCCACTACCCCGCCGTCGCCCTCATCGGGGTGACCGAGCTGTTCGATCCCGCGGCGCGAATCGAGTTGGTTGGGGTCGCGGTCGTCCCGTGAGCGCGGTCTACGCGCACCTGTCTGACGTCCAGCGCGAGCTGCTGTCGCGGAGCGAGACGCTCGCGCGCGAGGTGCTGGCCCCCATTGCGCGAGCCGGCGAGCCGGGCAAGGTCAATCGCGAGCTTGTTTCCGCGCTGGCTGCTCACGGGCTGCTTCCGCTGGTGCTGGATCGACACCGCGCTGTGCCCGCGGTCGAACTCTGTTTGATTCGCGAAGGACTCGCGCGCGTCTCCACGGAAGCCGAGACAGCGTTCGCACTCCAGGGATTGGGGGCCCATCCGATCCTCGCCGCGGGCCGCCCGGAGGTTGTGGACGAATGGATCCCGAAAGTCGCCGCCGGACAGGCGGTCGCCGCCATCGCTCTCACCGAGCCGGGCGCCGGATCCGATGTCGCCTCGCTGTCCCTCAGCGCGGATCGAGACGGCGATGGTTACCGCCTGAGTGGCGAGAAGGTGTTCATCTCCAACGCGCCCGAGGCCGACATCTACTCCGTATTCGCTCGCACCACTCAGGGAGCGGGGGCGCGGGGAATCACCGCGTTCGCCGTGCCCCGCGACAGCGCCGGACTCTCAGGAGAGGCCACGCCGCTGATTGCCGACCATCCGATCGGCAGCCTCACGTTCGACGCGGTATTCGTTCCAGCCACTCACGTTCTTGGTGATGTTGACCGTGGGTTCGGCGTCGCCATGCGCACGCTCGATCTCTTCCGGCCCAGCGTCGGCGCCTGCGCCGTCGGCATGGCACAGGCGGCGCTCGACACCGCCGTCGCGCACGCTGCGGAGCGCACGGCGTTCGGCCAGCCGTTGTCCGCTTTTCAAGGTCTGACCCATCAGCTGGCCGCGGTGGCCACGCGCGTGCAGGCGGCGCGGGTGCTCGTGCATTCGGCGGCCAGCGCATATGACGCGGGAGTCACGCCGATCACCGCCCTCGCGGCGATGGCAAAGCTGTTCGCGACAGAGACGGCGCAGTTCGCTGTCGACGTCGCAATACAGGTGTGCGGCGCACGCGCCCTCGAGCGCGGGCACATCCTCGAGCACCTCTACCGCGAGGTGCGGGGAACGCGCATCTACGAGGGTGCGTCCGAGATCCAGCGCGAGATCATCGCGCGCCAGCTCTTCCGCGAACACGCGATCTGAGGCCGCGCGGCCGGTCCGCGCCGCTGGACGCCGTGCCCAACCAATGCAGGTGATTCTTGGGGCGTCGCGTCCCTAGGTTGTCGCGCGAAGGAACCAGAGAATGGCAGGCATCAGGTCGCCGGTGGGACTGCCGGTCGCGAGCCCCGCCGGCGACCGCCACATCTTGGAGGCCACGCCGATGCCAAAGGCCGAAGTTGGCCCGTTGCTGATGACTCCGGGCGGCACCGTCGATCAGGACACCGCAGTGTCAGCCGATGCCCTGGTGTGGGGCGACCCGGTAAGCGTGGCGCTGTGCTTGTGGCTGCAGGGGCTGAGCAGCACCGCAGCGCCAAGTCCGCGGACGAAACCGTGGCACGGAAAGCGCTG
>DATMRA010000207.1:0-2141 GCA_035566535.1 Candidatus Acidiferrales bacterium
GCTCGCATCGTCAGCGAACGCGGCCTCGGTCAGATGAGCGACGAGGCCGCGCTGGTGAGCATCGTCGACGCGGTGATCGCGGAAAATCCTGCGGCTGCCGATGACTTTCGCGCCGGAAAGGACACCGCCCTCGGCCGTCTCGTGGGCCAGGTGATGAAGGCCACCGGCGGGAAGGCGCAGCCGCAGCTGGTGAACCGGCTGCTTCGCGATCGTCTGCGGCCCTGAAGCGACCCGTGGTGGCCGGCGGAGCTGCGGCAGATACGTTGGCAACGCATCGCAGCGGCGACCGGGTCAGCCTTCGCTGCGAGCGCATGGTCCACGGCGGGTTATGCGTCGCTGCCTTGGACAACGATGGCACGGTCCTGGTGGCGGGCGCGATTCCCGGCGAGGTGATCGAGGCGGAGCTGCGCTACCGCAAGGGCAAGACCTGGTTTGCCGACACCGTCACCACAATCGACGCGTCGCCCCATCGCGTGCCCGCACCGTGTCCGTACGTGCCCGACTGCGGAGGCTGTCAGCTGCAGCACGTCGGCTATGCGCACCAGCTCGAGCTGAAGCGCGAGATCGTGGTGGATGCACTGCGACGCCAGGGAGTGAGCGTCCCGGAGTCTTTCCGTGTGATCGGCATGCAGGATCCCTGGCGATACCGGTGGCGCGGTGAGTTCCACATCGTGCCGGGCGAACGCGGTGTGTCCGACGCCGGTCTCGGGTTCAACCGCGCGCGCAGCTGGCGGCCGATCGCCGTCGACGACTGCCTCATCCACCACCGGCGCATCACGGACGCACTCCCGGCGCTACGGGTGATGGTTCATGAGGGCGGCGGCGATGACCTCAACGCCCTCCATCTCACGGTGGGGGACGAGGGGCGTGAGCTCTTGGTCAGAGCCAAGCCGCAGCGCGCGCTCGATCCCCATGCGGTCGACGACGCCTCGATGCGTCTCCGGGACGGCGGTCGCATCAGCACCGAGTCGACATCACTGAACTGGCGGGGCCATACGTATCGGGTGACACCGGACACCTTCATGCAGGTGAATGCCGGCCAGATGGAGGCCCTGTACGCCGCCGTCATCCTCGGGCTGGGCGGCCACGACGGCAAGCGCGTCGTTGACGCGTACGCAGGCATCGGGGTGCTTGCGACGCATCTGGCGGCCGAGGGCGGTGACGTCGTGTGCATCGAGAACAACCGGGCGGCGGCGCGCATGGGCGTGCTCAACGCGCGGGTGAACGACGTCTCGGGCCGGGTCCGCTATGTCCTGGCGCCGGTGGAGGAGGCGCTGCCTCGCGTGGCGGCCGAAGCGCGAGTGGACCGGCTCGTCCTTGACCCGCCACGGGCTGGCTGCGGAGGCGCGGTGACGGCGTGGATCGCGCTGGCCGGCCCCGAGCGTGTGGTCTACGTCTCGTGCGATCCCGCAACGCTGGCGCGTGATCTGCACGTGCTCGTGGCGTCAGGCCCGTACGAGGTGGCCGACCTCGTGATCGTTGACATGTTTCCGCAGACGTATCACGTTGAATGCGTCGTCACGCTGACACGAGCGTAGCCGGCGGCAGCTGACGGCCGGGTGGTATCGTACGCATGTTCGAGATAGCGTCGCAGATGGGGGCCGATGGCAGGCGATAGCGCAATGACAACGGCGGACGACGCGTCCGGCTCCTTCGTCCATCTGCACACGCACACCGAGTACTCACTGCTCGACGGCGCCGCGCGCATTCGCGAGGTCGTGGACCGCGCCAGCGTGATGGGGCAGCCGGCAGTGAGCATCACCGACCACGGCGTCCTCTACGGCGCAGTCGACTTCTACGCGACGGCGCGTGCCGCCGGGGTGAAGCCAATCATCGGCTGCGAGATGTACATGGCGCCACGCTCGCGGCACGACCGCGAAGCCCGCACCGACCGTGACCCCAGCCATCTCATCCTGCTTGCGCGCAACGCAGCGGGGTATCGCAATCTGATGCGGCTGGTAAGTACTGCGCACCTTGAGGGCCATTACTACAAGCCCCGCATCGACAAGGAGCTGCTGGCCGCGCACTCCGAGGGGTTGATCTGCCTCTCCGCCTGCCTGGGCGGTGAGGTGCCGCAGGCGATTCTCCGTGGCGACCTGGCTGCTGCCGAAACAATCGCTCGGCAGCACATGGAGATCTTC
>DATMRA010000208.1:0-5792 GCA_035566535.1 Candidatus Acidiferrales bacterium
TCTGCTTCCCCGCGATATGGAGCCTCATAGCTGGTCGGGGTGTGCCGATCGTCTTCGGGTTTCCGGCGTACGGCAAGGGCCCGTTCGAACGGATCGGCATACCGACCACGGCCCCACTGGTGGCTGGGTTCCTGCTCGTATCCCTCGTCGACGGCGTCGCCGGCTGGCTACTGTGGGGCGGTCACCGATCGGGCGCGATTCTGCTCTTCGCGACCTTGCCGTTCGGGGCGGTCTACTGGTGGGGATTCGCCTTGCCCATACCTCCGGTCTTGATTGCTGCCAGCACGGTGCTCGCTGCTATCGCATGGGGACGTCTGAGCTAGGCGCCCACCACTCGGATCCCCCGAATCGCGGGGAGATGGAACGTCCAGTGGCCGATCAGCCCGCATGTGGCCATCAGCGCGTCCGGCTCCCCATCGATCTCAGCCACGTGTAGGCGTTCGATCTCGGTGTCATCAAGAGTGGCGACGAACGTGAGCGCCTCGTCCCGAGCTTCTTTCAGCGCAGCCACGACGTCGGCCACCGGTTGGGGAATCGGCGGCGGATCAACATGAACCTGTGAAACATCCAATCGCGAGCCGGGCTGCTCACTGATTGCCCGGACCGCGCGGCGCGACCGCGACGCTATGTGGATTGCAAGCTGCGTGGCAGTCGAGGGCTCGCGATGCACTTCGCACGCCACCACCCAATGGTGCGGCGCCCATTCCTCGACCTCCGCAATTACCGAGGCGCTGGCCTCAGCCAGATCGGCCCGTGAGGTGTCGGAAAGGCTCACTGCGGTGTCACAGCGCGGCAGTCGATTCCCGCACGGGGCGAGGAGCCGGCGCGTCGGCTATCAATTCCTGCACGAGGCTGTCGACCACGTCCTGCAGCGTGCCGCCCGCAGCCACCACCTCGCGCTGACGCAGATAGCTCGGCCCGCGGTCGAGGATCTCGAGAGTCCGTAGCAGCTCGTCCGCGCAGTCCAGCCGCCGTGCCGTTGGCATCAGGTCCTCCACCAGCTCCGTCAGAGACTCGCGCAACGGCACGGTGTTGCCTTCCTCGTCGACCACGATGGACGCATCGAGTCCGTGCCGCGCCGCGCGCCACTTGTTCTCGCGCACCAGCCAGGCGCGCGTCGCCGGCAGCGAGTAACCGCGGTCGATCATCGTGTCGAACCGATGCACCAAGCACTGGCTGATCGCCGCAACAACTGTGACCTCGCGCAGCGTCGGGATGCCGTCGCAGATGCGCAGCTCGATGGTGCCGAAACCCGGATGCGGCCGGATGTCCCACCAGATCTCTCGAATGCTGCTGATCGTACGAGCCGCGATGAGCGTGTCCATCAGGCGTTCGAACTGCGCCCAATTCGTGAGCTGCCACGGAGGTCCCGCCGTGGGCAGACCCTCGAACACCTTCGATCTGACCGACGCGAGCCCTGTGTCGTGCCCCATCCAGTAGGGGCTTGATGCGCTCAGTGCGAGGAAGTGAGGGATGTAGCCGGAGAGCGCATTGACAATGGCGATCGCCTTTTCTCCGCTGCGCACCCCCACGTGCACATGGATGCCGAATATCTGCATCTGGCGCGCCGGCCATTGCATCTCGTCGACCAGCCGCTGGTAGCGTGGATCCGGGCTGATCTTCTGCGTTGCCGGGTCGCTGAACGGATGCGTCCCCGAGCACATCAGGAGGAGGCCGTCACGGTCGGTGTACTGGCGGAGCTCCTCCAACGTTGCTGCAAGGTCGGCGTGCGCCTCGCGCACGGTGCTGCAGATGCCGGTGATGATCTCGACCGTCGACTGCAGCAGCTCGGCTTTGGCCTTGGGATGGACGCCATCTGGGTGGCCGACCTTCATCTCCGTGAGGATCTCGTGCGCTCCGCTAACCAGCTCGCGCGTGTTGCGATCGATCAACTCGAGTTCCATCTCCACGCCGACCGTGGGCCGGGGGCTCGACGCGAACTTGATTGGATCGGTCACGCGGCCACCGCGCGCTGGTCATGCGCCCACATCTGCAGCAGCCCGCGAAAGTGGGCGATGAACTGCTCGTGCTCGTGGGCGGGAAACGTGTTGCGCACCGTGTCGACGACGAGCTTGTCAAACTCATCGCTCTCCGCCCATTCGACCGAAATCTCGTCGACGTGTGACAGATGGCGCGCGCAGAAATCCTGATAGCGCTCCACCTCGAGCTGGCGCTCGGCGAGCTCCCGATACCGCCGGAGCTTCTCGGCGTACGTGAGGTCCCCGCGGTCGGCAATTTCGAAGTACCGTTGCGTGTCCATGTCGACCGTCTGGCGCCGCCCGGTGACACAGCAGAAGATCACCCACTTGAGGAGCGCCCGGATCGCCCACGGGAAGTAGTAGTGCAGGCTGGTGATCGCGAGATCAGGGGTGGCGTTTGCGTAGTCGATTGGAAACACCTCGGTGCCGCGAACGAGAGTCTCGCAGCTGTTGAGCTCCCAGCGGAAGAAAGCGTTGACGACGCGCAGGATGCTGACCACCTCCTCCCCTATCGCGGGTGCGAGGAAGTTGTGGTCCACCGAGTAACGCTCGTGCATGGGCTTCTCGGGGTGGAAGTTCATCACCATGACTTCGGCACCCACCCCGAGGCTGCGCGCGAAGACGTCGAAGCCGTCCACAGCAGCCTGCAGGTGCATCAGGCGCTCCTGTGACTCGTCGTAGGCTCGATGCAGGGTCGCCGTGTCCTCGACGCGACTCACGCCGACCCACGCCCCGCCATCGAATGGCTTCATGTACAGCGGCATGCCCACGGCGCGAGCGACTTCGTCGAGGTCGAAGTACCTGAGATAACGCTGCGCGGTTCCTTCGAAACGCGGGTTGTTCGGCGGCGTCTTGTTGGGCAGCATCCACGTCTCGGGGACCTTCAGGCCGAGCCGGATCATGGCGCAGTACGCCGCGTGCTTCTGCATGGCCTCGAAGGTGAACGGGTTGTTGAGAAGGTGCACGGGATTCATGAGCGTGACCTTCTTCAACCACTCGCGAGGCATGTCGTACCACCACGCCAGCCGATCGATGACCAGCGAGTACCGGGGCACGGCGCGGAGGTTGAAGGGCTCGATGGTCACCCGCTCGGTGGTGAACCGGTGCGTCTCGCCATCAACCTGGATCGAGGCGTCGAGCCGCCGCAGCAGCGCCTCGAAGGCGCCTGGCCAGTCTTCTTCCACCCCGAGGAGGAGACCGATCAGATGCGTGCCGCCCATCGTGGATTTGAGTTATACGCCGTCATCCACGGCGCGTTCGACCGCCCCCGTCGCCGTCAGGGCGGTTCTCCAGTGTTGCTTCCAGACGCAGGGTGCGTTCGAACGCTGCCCAGACCGCGTCGCTCACCACCGTGCGGAGGCGGCCTTTCTCCAGCTGGTACAGGGCTTCTGCGGATGTGCCCCCAGGCGACGTGACCATGTCCCGGAGCTCAGCGACGTGGCGACCGCTTTGCAACGCGAATGCAGCCGAGCCCTGCATCGTGTCGAGCACCAGCTCCCGCGCCACGTGCCGCGGAAAGCCCAGGTGCACGGCCGCGTCGGTGAGCGCTTCAATGAAGAGAAAGATGTACGTCGGCCCGGTGCCGCTCACGGCGGTGGCCATCGCGACCTGGCGCTCGTCATGCACCTCGAATTCGCGGCCCAGGGCGGAGAGCATCGCCCGCGCTCGTGACTTCCCGGCGTCGTCGACGCTGTCGGTCGCGTACCACACACTTACGCCTTGACCGATCTGCGCCGGCGTGTTCGGCATGCAACGCACGACCGCCGCATGGTCCAGGCCTTCGGTGAGAGCACGTGTGCTAGCGCCGGCGATGATGCTGAGCACGAGCTGTTCGCGGCGCAGCGAGCCACGCAGCTCTGCCATCACAGCCCCAAGCATCTGTGGCTTCACGCCGAGGAGGACGACATCGGCGCCTCTGGCGGCCTCGGCGTTGTCGGCGGTGGTGGTGACGCCTCGGTCCCGCTCCAGCTGGGCGCGTCGCTCGGCCCGGGGATGGCTGCACACGACGTGCGCCGCGCCCACGAGATCCCGCTCGAGGAGACCCGCCAGCATCGCCTCGGCCATCACGCCCGTGCCGACGATGCCGATGCGGGTGTCGTGCAGGGAGGATTCAGCGCCCATGGTCGGGCACCATAGCGCGTCCCCTGCTTGAAGGCTCCATTCGGGGAGCCGACGCCACAATGGATGCATGGCTACATCTCAGGCTCCTGCCGGCGTCGACTGGGCGGCGTGGCTGCGTCGGTGGGACGCGCAGCAGCAATTGCACATTCCCGATCGAGAAGCCCGATTCGCAGCGATCGTTGACGCTCTCAAGGCGTTCGCTGGAAGCAGCCCGCGGGTACTTGACCTCGGATGCGGGCCCGGTTCCCTCTCGGCGCGCGTACTGGACCGTCTGCCTGACGCTGAAATCGTGGCGATCGACGCCGACCCCGTGCTCCTGAGCATTGGGCAGGGAGCCCTCGGCGGACTGCGCAACCTTCACTTCGTCGACGCGGACCTTCGTGACGATTGGACCGCGGCGCTGCCACTGTCTCCCCCATTCGACGCCGCCGTGTCCACCACAGCACTGCACTGGCTCGGGCTCTCGGATCTCGTGAAGCTGTACCGCACGCTCGCCGGCGTGCTTCGCCCCGGAGGAGTGGTGCTCGACGGCGACCGTCTGGACTTCGACCACGATCAGAAGACGATCGCCGACGTGGCGCGTGGCATTGCGCCGGAGTGGCCGCCGGTACCTCAGGGCGCTGAAGACTACACCGCCTGGTGGGACGCCGCCATTGCTGAACCTGCCTTTGCGGACGCTGCGGCGGAGCGCGCGCGCCGCGGACACGACCACCCGCACGAGAACGAGGGACACAGCTACGAGTTCCATCGCGCAGCCCTGCTGGCTTCGGGATTCGCCGAGGTGGGTACGCTCTGGCAGCGCCTCGCCAACCGTGTGATGGTGGCGGTTCGCTGATACCAATGCCAGAGATCAATTCGACAACGCCGCCGAGCGACGAGCCACCCGTGTTCACGTGGCATCCGTCGGCGTCCTCTACTCCGCCGTGGCTTCCAGCGCCATCGACCACTCCGCGTCAACCGGAGCTCCACAGTCCGACGGCTCCCAAGCGGAGTCGCGAAGGCGGAATCATCAGCGCCATCGGCGCCGGACTGTTTGCCTTCTTCAAGTACGGAGTGCTGCTGCTGAAGGTCGCCAAGCTCGGGCCGACCCTGATCTCAATGGTTGTGGCGCTGTTCTTCTACACGCTCTTTTTCGGCTGGGAGTTCGCCATCGGCGTCGTGCTCCTGATCCTTGTGCACGAGACCGGCCACGTCCTCGTCTCCAGGCAGCAGGGAATTCCCATGTCCCTGCCTGTTTTTCTCGGTCCCTTCGGGGCATTCACCCGCATGCACCAGCAGCCGCGTGACGCGCGCCAGGAGGCGATCATCGCCATCGGCGGACCGGTGTTCGGCGCCGCGGCCGCGTTCGCGACCTTCGTGTGGGCCCTTGCTGTTCCCGCCGGCCACTTCCACTTCCTGCTGCTCGCGCTCGCCTACTTCGGGTTCTTCATGAATCTGTTCAACCTGATACCGATGAGCCCGCTCGACGGCGGCCGCGTGGCCAACGCGATATCGAAATGGATGAACGTGGTCGGCATCGCCATCATGGCCGTCGTCGCGTTCTGGCTCAGCAACCCGTTCGCGATCATCATCCTGATCCTCGGCGTCATCACCACGTTCCAACGCTTCCGCAACGCCCGGCGCGGACTCGAACCCGCCGCCGTGCCACCTGCGACTCGTTTCGCCGTCGGCGTCGCGTGGATGACGATGCTC
>DATMRA010000209.1:0-5805 GCA_035566535.1 Candidatus Acidiferrales bacterium
AGCGCGAGCGGCTGTCACTGCTCGAGGGTGTGCCGCACGCGCTCCCTGCGCTGGCGTACGCACAGGGGGTGCAGAAGCGGCCGGCGCGAGTGGGGTTCGACGAGACGCCGACCGTGCCGGCGGCGCTCGACCGTTTGCACGATGCCTTGTCGAGCCTCGAGTCCCTGGTGGCTGCAGAGCCTGCGCAAGCGGTGCAGGGTCAGGACTGGGACATCAGCGAAGGCGAGATCGCGCGGCGCAGCGCTCCGGCGTCGGGTTCGCAGCATGCCGGCGTCGCGCCAGCTCCGCTGGAAGTCGAGGATGCGATGGGTGAGTTGCTGTTCATGACAGTCGCACTTGCGCGTCAGCTGCGCGTCAACCCGGAGGAGGCGTTGCGGCGACGCACGACCGGTTTCGTCGATCACTTCCGTGAGCTCGAATCCAGAGCCCGTGCCGACGGAATCGATCTACACGACCTGAGCCTCGCTGAGTGGCGTCGCCGCTGGAAGGACGCCGAAACAGCCTGAGCGCGTATGACAACGCCGCCTGCGGGCCTTGTCAAAAACGCCGTCGCGACCCATCCTATGCGCACGCTCGGCGATCCGTGCGCTTCTCAACGTCTCTGCTCACGTCGCATCAAGGGTCCTCATCATTCGCCGTCAGCGCGTCCCCGCCGATGATCGCGTCCTGGTCCGGCGATTCTGGATGGCGATGCTCGCTGTTCTCTGCGGGGTCGTCGCATTCGGCATCTACGGGCAGGCCGCAGAAAGCCATGCCCTCGATGCGCGCGTCGCGAGCCTGACCCAGCAGAACGCCGCGCTCACACAGCAGATCTCCGACCGCCAGCGCGAGATCGTCGACGCACAGACGGCCGCGTGGCTGGTGGAGGAGGCGCGGAAGCTCGGCTATGTCTTCCCGGGCGAAAAGGTGTTCGTGATCACGCCGCCGGGAACCCGCGGGCCTGCATCGGGTGGCGTGAACGCGCCGCTGCCGAGCTTCTCTCCGCTGCCGACTCCGACGCCGTCGCCATCACCGTCCGCATCCCCGAACCCGTCGCCGACGCCGTTCCAGTTCACCGTGGGATCGCCGTCTCCGACCCCCCACTGACGGGTCGCCCGAGTTCAGATCGACCGTCTGCGTGCGGTATTCTGTCTCCGCGGCGTGGAGCAGTGGCAGCTCGTCGGGCTCATAACCCGAAGGTCGCCGGTTCGAGTCCGGCCGCCGCAACACCCTCTTCCACTACGAGCATGAGAACAGTCGGAGAAGGCGGATTCACTCCGCCGGAGCCGACACGACTTGCCACGCTGGAAAATCGCGGTGGTCGGGTGCGGATTTTCCAGCGTTTATCGGCGGTTTAGCTCAGGTGGTAGAGCAGCCGGTTCATACCCGGTATGTCCCTGGTTCGAATCCAGGAACCGCCACGCCCGCCCCGAGCCCGCTTCCGGCGACGCAGCGCCAGGCGGCTGTCGCCCGAGTGCGCAGGGCGGTGGCGACCGCTGTCGACCGGCGCGGGGTTCTGGGGCCGGGCGAGGTGATCCTGATCGGCTGCTCCGGCGGCCCTGACTCGACGACGCTGCTTGATGTGCTGGCGCGCCTGGCCCCGGCGCGCAGGTGGCGGCTGGCGGTGGCCCATGTCGACCACGGGCTCCGCTCGGAGGGCGCCGCCGAGGCTCAGCTCGTTGCTGCCCTGGCCGCCTCACGGGATCTGCCGTTCCGAGCACTCAGCGTCGCGTTGGCGCCCGGGCCGTCGCTGCAGGATCGTGCGCGCGACGCTCGCGGGGCGGCGCTGAGGGTCGCAGCCGGCGACGTGAACGCCACCGCCATTGCGCTCGGCCATACCGCCGACGACCAGGCCGAGACGGTGTTGATGCGCGCTCTGTCTTCGGCCACGCCGCGCAGCCTGCTGGCGATGGCCGAGCGCACCGGGCTGCTGGCGCGGCCTCTTTTGCGCGTGTGGCGTGAGGATACGGTCGCTTACTGCGCGGCGCTCGGCATCGACGCCGTCGACGATCCGAGCAACCGCGACCGGCGCTTCCTGCGTAGCCGGGTCCGCCACGACGTGCTCCCTGCGCTGGAGGCGGTTTTCCCCGGAGCCCGTCGCCGTTTGGTCACCCTGGCGGAGCGACAAAGGGGCCTGTTTGAAGGTGGGGCAAACCCAGGCCCCTGATAGACTGAGTTCAGATGCCCGCGTCCCGTCGCAGCCTCACCTATCTATTTATTGGCGCCGCCGTGATCGTGGTCGCGGCTCTCCTCTACCGTAATTTTCCGAGCCAGTCGGCTAAAACCGCCCAAACCGGCCAGCTCTTTCAGGCCGTCGCCAACTACAAAGCGCACTCGAGCGATCGCGCCAACACCATCAGCAGCGATCCCAACCAGGCGGCGGAGATTCAAGGTGATGGCCAGACGGTCCTCTGGTTTGCGGCGGACGGCACGCGCTACACGACCACCGCGTCGTCGGGCGACGCTGTCAGCAAGGAGTTCGCCGACAATAATTACTTCAACTTCAAAGTCGATTCTGGGAGCGGGAGCAACTTCTTGCTGAGCGTCATCCTTCCCAACCTCATCCTGTTTGGTTTGATGGCGCTGATCCTGCTGTGGATCTTCCGGCAGACGCAGAGCGGGAACAACCAAGCAATGTCGTTCGGGCGCAGCCGTGCCCGCTTGCTCGCCGGCGACAAACCGGCGATCACGTTTGCCGACGTAGCGGGCGTCGACGAGGCCAAACAGGAGCTCAACGAAATTGTCGAGTTCCTCAAGTTCCCGGACAAGTTCGCCGCGGTCGGAGCGCGCATCCCCAAGGGCGTGCTGCTCGTGGGGCCGCCCGGGACGGGCAAGACCCTGCTGAGCAAGGCTGTCGCCGGGGAAGCCGGTGTTCCGTTCTTCAGCATCAGCGGTTCTGAGTTCGTCGAGATGTTCGTCGGCGTCGGCGCCAGCCGCGTCCGCGACCTTTTCGATCAGGCCAAGAAGAACTCCCCGTGCATCGTCTTCGTCGACGAAATCGACGCGGTCGGCCGCCAGCGAGGCGCCGGTCTGGGTGGCGGTCACGACGAGCGGGAGCAAACGCTCAACCAGCTGCTCGTCGAGATGGACGGGTTCGAGACCGCTACACACGTCATCGTCATCGCGGCCACCAACCGGCCCGACGTGCTCGACCCCGCGCTGCTTCGGCCCGGCCGCTTCGATCGCCACGTGATGCTCGACCGTCCGGACATTCGCGGACGCCGGGCGATCCTCGAGGTGCATGCGCGCAACAAGCCGCTGGACTCGGGAGTCGATCTCGAGGTGCTCGCCAAGCAAACCCCGGGATTCAGCGGGGCCGACCTGTCCAACCTCATCAACGAGGCGGCGATCCTGGCCGCGCGGTTCAACCGCAAGGTCATCACGATGAACGACCTCGAAGAGTCGATCGCCCGCGTCATCGCCGGTCCCGAGCGGCGCAGCCGGATGATCACCGAAAAGGAGAAGACGACCATCGCGTTCCACGAGATGGGTCACGCGCTGGTCGGCAAGACGCTGGAACACACGGATCCGGTCCACAAGGTCACCATCGTCAGCCGCGGCATGGCGCTGGGCTGGACCATGAGCCTGCCCACGGAGGACCGCTATCTCGTGAGCAAGGCGGAGCTGATCGACCAGCTGGCCCAGATCCTGGGCGGGCGCTGCTCCGAGGAGCTCATCTTCGGTGAGGACAACATCACCACCGGCGCCTCCGACGACATCCGCAAGGCAACCAACCTGGCGCGCAAGATGGTCACCGAGTGGGGCATGAGCGACAAGCTCGGCCCGCTCACCTTCGGCGAACGCCAGGAGATGGTCTTCCTCGGCCGCGACCTCGGCGAGCAGCGCAACTACTCCGAGGACATCGCCTCCGAGATCGACCAAGAGGTGCACCAGCTGGTGGCCGACGCATTCCTCCGGGCGAAGCAGGTGCTGCGCGAGCGCGAAGTCGTGCTCCGCGCCCTTGCCTCGCGGCTCGTGGAAGTCGAGACAATGGATGCCGCCGAGATGGACCGCATCATCATTGCCGCCGAATCTGGCGCAATCGTTGACGGCGCGAACGGATCGGAGCCTCCGGCAGAAGCAGCGGCCGGCGCTTAGCCCACTGAAGGTAGACGCGACGCACGTCGCTGCGGCGTAGTCATTTGGGCGGACCGCCGCACCGGAGCCGGGGCGTCTCGGAGGCGAGCCGGAACGGCTTGGAGCGGAGGGCGAGCCGAGAGCCGAGCCGCGGGACCCCAGCGGGGTTCCGACGGCGTACCCGGCGGAGCGTGCGGCGGTTCGCCCAAGTGACTATCCGCGACGTGCACAGCCGGGTACACTGAATGCACCGCTTGGATCAAAGGGATTGACCGAGACGATGGACACGACGAATGTGGGCGAAAGGCCCGCGCTCAGCATTGTCGGCGCTGGCCGCGCCGGCTCGGCTCTTGCCGTTGCCTTCGCGCAGGCGGGCTACCGCATCGCTGCAGTGCACAGTCGTACCGCGGCGCACGCGGCCGAACTGGCAGCGAGTGTCGGAGCTGAGGTGGTGGGAACTGCGGTTGCGGCCGTGCGCTTGGCCGATGTGACGCTTTTGACGGTTCCCGACGGCGCGATCGCGCAGGTGGCGGCCACGCTGGCCGCCAGCGGCATGGCGCTGCGCGATCACGCTGTCGTGCACTGCAGCGCGCGGCTGGGACCTGACGTGGCTGTGGCAGTTCGTGCCGGGGGCGGATCCGTCGGCGTACTGCATCCCCTTCAGGCAATGTCGGGTGCAGCGAGCGCGCCGTCTTTGCGCGGGGCGTTCTTCCGGCTCGAGGCTGAGGGGTCGCTCCGTCAATACCTGGCGGGCATGGTGGCCGGCCTCGACGGCCACGTGCTAACGGTCGAGCCGAAGAATCGAGACCTCTACCACGCCGCCGCGGTTCTGGCGGGGAACGCTCCGCTGGCGCTGCTGGCTCGCGCCACCGAACTCCTCGAGGCCGCCGGAGTCGAGCGCCAGACTGCGCACGCCGCACTGGCCAAACTCCTCGAGGGAGCTGCTGCCAACGCGCGGGCGCAGGGGCCCTCGGAAGCGCTCACCGGACCCGTTGTCCGTGGCGATTCTGACGCGATTGCGGCGCACCTCGCGGCGCTGGAGCCGTACCCCGAAGCCCGCGACCTCTACGCCGAGCTCGTGAGGGAGATGGAGCAGCTGGTTCGTCCCGCGCCGGCACCGCAGGACCAGCGCCCGCTTCGGGTCGCCTGACCCATGCCCGTCACGATCAACGACATCCTTGCCGCAAAACGCGAGGGCCGCCGATTCGCGATGCTCACTGCTTACGACTACCCGACCGCGAGGCTGGTCGCCGAAGCAGAGGTCCCGGTGATCCTGGTCGGCGACTCGCTCGGTGACAACGTCCTGGGCTATCCGAACACGATTCCCGTGACCATGACGGAGATGCTCCATCACGCGCGCGCGGTCGCCCGCGGCGCTCCCGGACTCCTCCTCGTGGGCGACATGCCGTTCGGCGCCTACCACGAATCCTGCGAGCAAACCGTCGCGAATGCCGCAGAGTTCCTCAAGGCCGGGATGCACGCGGTGAAGGTCGAAGGCGGAGGTTGGGTGACAGATCGGGTGGCTCGGCTCACCGAGCGTGGCATCCCTGTGATGGGCCACCTGGGATTGACGCCGCAGTCCGTCAACGCCTTCGGCGGCATGCGTGTCCAGGGCCGCACCGACGCCGCCCAGGACAGAATCCTCAGCGACGCGCAAGCGCTGCAGGATGCTGGTGCGTTCGCGATCGTGCTCGAGGGGATCCCCAGGGACCTCGCGGCCAAGGTCACGGCGGCGTTGTCAGTCCCCAC
>DATMRA010000210.1:0-19246 GCA_035566535.1 Candidatus Acidiferrales bacterium
CTGGCGGGCGGGTTCGCGGACCCGGAAGGTGCCGTGAATACCGTGGACCATCGCTGGGACGTCACGACGGCAGCGGCGCCCGAGGTCCGTTCGATCTCGCCTGCTCAGGGCGCGACGGCGGTGCCCGCTGACCTCCCACTCGCCGTTTCGTTCTCCTCCGCGATGGCGCTCGCCTCGACGCGAGACGCGATCACCCTCTTTCCGGCGATCCCCGGAACCAGGGTTGAGCGCAACAGCAAAGACCACGCTCGCTTTCTCCTGCTGCCGGGACGACCTCTTCAGTCGGGGGTCTCATACCGGCTCAACGTGGGAACAGGCGCCACCGACGAGCACGGCCAAGCACTGGCGGTGGCAGCGGGTGTCTCCTTCACGGCTGGGGGCATGAGCCCCACCGGGCATGCCGTCATCCTCGCGGGTCTGCCCGGCGAAGCGGCATCGGAGGTCCTCGTGGCGGCCGTTGCCTCCGCCGCGCCCGGCGACCCGCTGGCGGCCCAGACGATGTTGACCTCCCCCGTCTGCCCTGCTGCCGGCGGGTGCGGGATTGTCGCGAAGGGCGGGCAGCTCTACACGTTTACGGCAGCCGCAATGTCGCCAAACGGCGCCTGGCTGGCAGCGGTGGAAAGCGACCGCACGAGCCCCGACTCCGCTCCCAGCGTCGTGGTGCTCAACGCCGCCACCGGCGCGGTCGTGACTGTTGTTCCAAACGCCACCCTGCCCTCCTGGTCTCCGGACAGCAGCACACTGGCGTATGCGGAAGGCGGATCCGTCGCGCTGTATCGCCCCACCGGGGGGACCACGACGCTGCTGCCGCCTGGCGATCCGCTGCTGGCCCCGCCCGTCTGGGAACCGCGCGGGGAGCTCCTCGTCCTGGACAGCGGTTCTTCGAACGGCCTGGTTCATGTGGAGCTTGCCGATGCGCTCGTGGGTGCGCGGTATCCCGTACCCGGTCTGACTGGGCAGAACACAGGGCCGGTGGTGTCGCCTGACGGCACGCAGCTCGCCGTGTACCGGATCGGCCCGACGGACCCCGGCGTCTGGCTGGCCGGCATCGGCGCCAACGCGAACGCCCCGCGGCTTCTCGATTCAGACATCCAACCGTTCGGGTGGACCGACCCGGGAACGCTCTTGGCGATAGCCGGTGCGGCGGCTGGGCACCCCGATCTCGTCGAAGTGAGCGTCTCGGGCGGTGGAGCGATCTCGGTCACGCCAGCGCCGTCCGCAGCGGCGCTGTCGTCGGTGTCGCTGTCGTCCTCGGGCCGGCTGTTCGCGTTTCTTGCCGCTGACGCACACGGCCTGTCGCAGGTCGACATCGAGAGCGTCGAAGGTGGCAGCGTCGTGCCGGTGACTGCCTTTGCGGCCGGCGGTGAGGTCGCCAAGGCCGTGAGTCTCAGCTGATGCTTCGTCTGCTCTTTCTCATCGCCGACACCGGGGGCGGTCACCGTGCGAGCGCCAACGCCGTGGCCGGCGAACTCGCGCGCTCCTCGCTCCATGACTACGACATCCGGATTGTCGACTCATTCGCCCAAGCCGCCCCGCACCTTGTCGGGAGCACCGCCGGGCTTTACGGTCCTGTGACCCGGCATGCGCGATGGGGATGGGGCGCGCTGTACTACGCGACCAACTCGCGTGGTGCCGTGTCCGCGCTCACCAGCACCGTACTCCGCCTCGTGGAGCCAGGCATCAGAAGCGAGCTCAGCTCATTCGACCCTGATGTCGTCGTCTCATTCCACCCGCTGCTCAACCACGTGGCGGTGCGCGCCACCCGGCGTGCGACGCGGCGAATACCGGTGATCACGGTCATCACCGACCTGGTCGACGTGCACGCCTCGTGGGCGTGCGTTGACGTCGACGCGGTGGTGGTGCCGTCACCGGGGGGGCTCGACCGGTGCCGCCGGGCTGGAATCCCCGCGGGGCGCTGCTACGACCTCGGCTTACCCGTCGACGCGAGTTTCACGGGAGCAGTCCCTTCCGCTGAAGACAAGGCCGCGCTCCGCGTGCGGTTGGGCTTGCATCCAACCCGATTCGGCCTTCTCGTCTGCGGCGGGGCCGATGGATCAGGCGGCATCGCTCGCCGCGCACAGGCGGTGGCCGCGTCCGGTCTCGACGTCGAGCTCGCTGTCATCTGTGGACGTAATGAGCGCGCACGCGCGCAGCTGCGCGGACTCCACGACACGCGCGGGCGCCCGATCACGGTCCAGGGCTTCGTCGACAACATGGCGGACTGGGTGCGGGCCAGCGACGCGGTGGCGAGCAAAGCCGGGCCCGGAACGATTGCGGAAGCGCTCTGCTGCGGCGTGCCGCTGCTGCTGACGTCGTACCTGCCCGGGCAGGAGCGCGGCAATGTCGAATGGGTGTCGGATGTGGGCGCGGGGCGGTACGTGCCGCGCGTGGGCCAGCTGATCGACGCGGTGGCAGAGCTCGCCGTCCCCGACTCGCCACGCCTCGCGGCGATGCAGACAGCCGTCCGCCAGGTTGCTCGGCCCGATGCCACCGCGCGCATCGCGCGGTTGATATCGGACTTCGCGGAAGCCGCCCATAGCGCGCGATGACCGCGGCACCCTGCCTGGTGACCCGGCTGCGGCTGTACCAATTTCGCAACTACACGGAGACGACGGTGCGGTTCGGGCCAGGGCTCAACGTCATCTCGGGCAGCAACGCTCAGGGCAAGACAAACCTGTTGGAGGCGGTGGCGACGTTGGCGCTGACGCGCTCTCCGCGGGCTGTGTCGGCTGCAGACCTGGTGCAGTGGGGCCGCGACGGCTGCCAGATAGAGGCCGACATCCAGCGTCCGGGGGGTGTTTCAGAGATTGCGACGCGGTTCGAGCGCGTGCCGGGCGACACCGCCGTCTCGCGCCGCACGACGCTTGATGGCAAGCCCCGCGCCGCGCGAGCCGTGCTCGGCGTCTGCCCTGTCGTGCTGTTCTGGCCAGACGACCTGCAACTCGTGAAGGCAGGTCCAGATGGACGCCGGCGCCTGCTGGACGTCCTCCTCTCCCAGGTCGATCCTCACGTGGCGGTGCACCTGGTCCGCTATCGCCGCGTACTCGAGCAGCGCAACGCATTGCTCCACAGCATCCGGGCAACCGGCGGCTCGCCCGCGTCGCTCGTCGGCTTCACGCGCGAGCTCGCTCATCACGGCTCGCGCATCATCGTCGCGCGCCGGCATTTGGTGGACGAGCTCGCACCGCTCGCCAGGGCGGCGCTGAACGAGCTGAGCTCCGGGCAGGAGCAGCTTGTCCTGCGGTACCTCGCGACCCACGGCGCGCCGGCGACGGACGACGACGGAACGGAACGCGACCTCCTCGCCGCGCTGCAAGAGAGGGCAAGCGAGGAACTGGCACGCGGCATGACTGTGATCGGTCCCCACCGTGACGACCTCGAGTTCGAGCTCGACGGACGGCCCGCGCGCTACACCGCGTCCCAAGGCCAGCAACGCAGCATCGTCCTGGCGTGCAAAATCGCAGAGATGCGCTACTTATCTGAGGTTTCTGCCATGACCCCCGTGGTGCTGCTCGACGACGTCGTCAGCGAGCTCGACGAGCAGCGCCGTCGCGACCTCCTGGCGACGCTCGCTGCAACCCCGTCGCAACAGGTGCTCATGACCAGCACCGAACGCCTGGACCACGCATCGATGTTCGCCGCGGTGCACCACTTCAACGTGCGATCGGGAACCGTCACCGCCACATGAAGGACATGCGCCGCGTCTCGGAGTTGATCGACCCAGCGCTGCGCTCGCTCGGCGTGCGCGCACGCGTCCGCGAGGAACAGCTGCGCATCGCACTCGCAGACGTGGTCGGCCCCGCGCTCGCACCTATGTGCCGAGCGGAACGCCTTGAGCGCGGAGCTCTGGTGATTGCCACGGCGAATACTGCACTTGCGCACCAGCTACAACTCGATTCGCCACGGCTCATCAGCTCGTTGAACGCCGCGCTGGGCGTCGAGGCGGTACGACGTCTACGCTTTTCTGCGATGTGATTTAGGAGCTGCGGACGGCTCACAAAGAACAGGGCGCGCGTCCATCGGGGGAGGATCGCGCAGGCGAATCGGAACGGCTTGGAGCGCAGGATGAACCGAGCGTCAGCGGTACGCCGTCTACGCTTTTCTGCCATGTAATCAGGAGCTGCGGACGGCTTGCATAAGAATAGGGCGTGCATCTGTTGGGGGAGGGTCGCGCAGGCGAATCGGCACGGCTTGGAGCGCAGGATGAGCCGAGCGCCAGCGGCGGGGCGGCAGAGCCGCTCCGACCGCGACTCCCCCAACAGATGAACTGCCCTGTTCTGTTTGCGAGAGAACGCTAAGCGACGCGCACCGGCATGATGATGCAGAGGTAATCGTCGCGCCCAGCGGGGCGGATCACGCCGGGATGGAGCGCTCCGTTGAACGAGAGTTGTACCTCGTCGGAGTCGAGTACCGAGAGCGCGTCAAGGACGTAGCGTGCGTTGAAGGCGATCTGCACGTCGTCGCCGCTGACGCTGGCGCTAAGCGGTGCCTCGTCGTCGCCGACTTCCGCAGTCTGAGCTCGCAGAGTCAAGGTGCCCTCGCCGACCTGCAGACGGACCGGGTTCGCCGCGTCACGAGCCAGCACCGCGGCGGTCCGAGCCTCGCGCAGCAGAGCAGCGGTGGGCAGATTGACGGTGGTGGCCGACTCGCCGGGGATCACCTGCGCATAGTTGGGGTACGTGCCCTCGATGAGCCGCGACGAGATCTCGACATCCTTCAGCGTGAAGAAGACCTGGTTGCGCGCTTCCGAGAAGGCGATGCTCACCGTCGGGCGCGACGGGTTCACCGCGCGCGCAACCTCGTTGAGATGACGGGCCGGCACGATCACTGACGTCGGCGGTGCTGTGCCATCGGCTCGCACCTCGAGCGTCTTCACCGCGAGGCGATGCCGGTCGGTGGCAGCGAGCGTGAGCCGGTTTCCGTCGATCTGGACCAGGACTCCAGTGAGCACCGGGGACGCTTCATCGGCGCTCGCCGCCATAACCGTCTGGGTGATCGCGTTCTGCAGCGGGATCGAGTCCGCCTCCACCGCCGCGTCGGCATCCTGCTTTGGCAGCGGTGGGAACTCCACGGCGTCGATACCGTGCAGGTTGGCGCGGTGCACGCCGCATGCCAGCCGGAGGACCTGCGTGCTCGGGTCCAGGTCCATGGTGCACTGGGCCTCGCCGAGAGACCCGATGTACTCGCTCAGCAAGCGGGCGGGCACCGTCGTGCGTCCCTCAGCCTGGATCTCCGCAGGGACATTCGCGGTGATCGTCAGGTCGAGGTTCGTCGCGGTGACCCGCAACCCTGTATCGCTCGTCTCGAGGAGCACGTTGCCGAGCACCGGGAGCGTGGAGCGCGGTGACACGGCGCGCGAGACGAGGCCCAGCGCGGCGCTGAGGGCGGAGGAGGAGACGGTGGCCTTCATCGACGTTGACTCCTGTGAGCGAGAGCGGTTTTCACCAGACGAGTCCTAGGTGACAGTGAAGTTTAAGAAACATAGATGTATCTATAGAGGGACGAACTGCGTGGATAACCGTCGCCGGCGAGATCACGACGCGTCCTCGGAGCCGGGCGAGCATGTGGACAGTTCGGGGTGGATATGCAGACTCTGTACACCGCCGCCGGCGGTTGGACGGAAATACACAGCTGCACCGGTGGTTGTCAACAGTGTTGTCAACGGCTGTGCAGCCGGTTACGGATCAGCCGAAGGTCACCCTGCAGGCGCGAGTCCTCACGTACCAACTCGGTGATCTTCTCGATGGCGTGGAGTGCCGTCGTGTGGTCACGTCCTCCGAAGGCGTTGCCGATGACGGGGAGCGACGACTCGGTTTCCTCGCGGATCAGGTACATGGCAACCTGCCGCGGGTACACGATGTGTTTGTCGCGACGCTTGCTCTTCATCTCCTCGACCGAGATCGTGTAGTGATCCGCGACGACGTCCTGGATCGCCTCGATGCTCACGGGGATTGTGTCCTGCACGGGGATGATGTCGCGGAGGATCTGTTGGGCGATGTCGAGATTGACCGGCGTGCCATTGATCGAGGCGTGGGCCAGGACGCGGATGAGCGCTCCCTCGAGCTCGCGGATGTTCTTCTGGATACGGTGCGCGATGAAGGCGCACACCTCATCCGGCACCAGGCGGCTGTACACCCCGAGTTTTGTGTTGAGGATCGCCAGGCGCGTCTCGAAGTCCGGGGGCTGGATGTCGGCCATGAGCCCGCCCTCGAACCTACTGCGCAACCTGTCCTCCAGCGTGGGGATGTCCTTGGGCGGGCGGTCGCTGCTGACCACGATCTGCTTTTGGATCTCGTGCAGAGCGTTGAAGGTGTGAAAGAACTCTTCCTGGGTGCGGTCTTTGCCGGCGAGGAACTGAATGTCGTCGATGAGGAGCACGTCGACGGAGCGATAGCGCACGCGGAAGTCCGGCGCGCGGTTTTCCTGGATAGCCGTGATCATCTCGTTCATGAACTTCTCTGACGTGATGTACGCGACCTTTGCGTGACGGTTGCCTTCCCGGACGGCGTGCCCGATTGCATGCATGAGATGCGTCTTGCCCAGTCCCACACCTCCGTAGAGGAAGAGCGGGTTGTAGGCCTTGCCGGGTGCGTCGGCCACGGCTCGACAGGCGGCGTGCGCGAAGCGGCTGGAGTTGCCGACGACGAAGGTGGTGAAGGTGAAGTTGCCGTTGAGGCGGGAGTCGGTCGCGCCATCCTCCGGCTCCGACAGAGCTCCGAGGTTCGCGTCGTACTCCGGCAGCGGCGCCGGCTCGTCCAGTGGTGGCGCCGCTGCGGGATCGACGGTGATGAGGACGTCGCAGTCACGGCCGAGAACGCCGGAAAGCGTTTCACGGATCAGCGGAACGTATCGCTCAGTGAGCCAGTCGCGGGCCAGCCGCGTGGGCACGCCCACGGTGAACATGTAGCCGTCGCAGTCGACGAGCACGGCATTGGCGAGCCACGTCTCATATCCCGGCCGCGACAGTTGAAAGCGCAATTCCTCTTGCGCAACATGCCAAATCTGCTTCGGATCGGGTGTCGCCGTCGCCGCGAGGGTCTCTCCTTCCGCGGTGGTCACGTGATCCGTCACAGCACGTGAGTGATGTAACGCACCGATGAGAGAAACCTTCGACGCACGCCCCTACTTTCCCCCTAACGGTGTTGAGCTTTATGGAGTTATCCACGGCTGTGCATAGCGTGTGGATAAGAGTAGACAACGCCCGTGGACGGAAAGGGAATAGCTGATAGTGAGGTGGCCGCACCTCCCGCCGTGGCTCAGCGAGTGTAGCAACGCCCGGGCCGAAGGACAACGAGAGCAATCGCAGCGCGTAGCACCCTGCCGCGACCTCCGTGCGCTTGCCGCGATTGAGGGTCCCGCTGGAGATGCGGTTGCTATACTCGGCTCGAGCCTCCGTCCCGTTTGGCTGCGTCAGGCGGCCGGGGACGCGATCAGTGTGGGAGAACCCCCATCAAGCGGACGTACCAACCCAAGAAAAGCTATCGGCGCAAGACGCACGGTTTCCGCGTGCGCATGGCGACACCAGGAGGAAGGCAGGTGCTCAAGGCGCGCCGTCGCAAAGGCCGGAAGCGCTTGACGCCTGCGAATACCGGGTGAACCGCCGCCACCGCCTGCGTGGACGCGGCCGATTCGCCGCCGTCCGTCGCGCGGGCGTCGAGAGCCGCCACGGTCTCGTGCGTGTGCGCGTATTGCCAAATGGTCTCGGCGTTTTCCGCGCCGGGCTGGCCGTGTTCGGAGCGCGCACCGCTGTTGAACGAAACCGGGCGCGACGAGTGGTGCGCGCCGCGCTTGCCCCGATGGCCGAGGGAATCGCCGGGCTCGACGCGGTCGTGTCGGTGCCGGCTCGCGCCGGCGGCATCGCGCCGGCCCTGCTGGGCCGCGATCTGGCAAGCGCCCTGAGCGAGGCTGCGCGGAGGTCTGCAGCGCCGTGACCCGGCTCAGCCTCCTCTTCATCCGCGCCTACCAGGTGACTCTGGGTCCGATCTTCGGGCACATGAGCGGGTGCCGCTATGAGCCGACGTGCTCCTACTACGGCTCCGACGCCATCCGGCGCTTTGGCTGGCGCAGAGGCTGGTGGCTCGCGCTCCGTCGCATCGGCCGGTGCCATCCGTTCCATGCAGGCGGGTTCGACCCAGTGCCTGACACGTACATCACGTGGCGTGAGGCGCGGCGTCGCCATCGCGAGCGTGCCGCCGGCACACCCGCGGGAGAGGTGCCGTCGTGAATCCACTGATCATCTTCACGTTCCTGGCCAACCCGCTCCAGTGGCTGCTGGAGCAGATGACCAAGGGCTTCAGCGGCATCGCCCCGCTGGCTGCCATCGGCGCCTTCGGCGTAGCCGTAATCGTCGTCACGCTCTGCATTCGTGCAGTGCTGTTCCCGATCTTCAACTGGCAATTGCGCACGTCGCGCCGGATCCAGGCAGAACAACGGCTCATCGCGCCGCAGCTGGCGGAGCTCCGCAAGAAGTACAAGAAGGAACCGCAGAAGCTCAGCGCAGAGATGAACAAGCTCTATCGCGAGCACGGGATCAGCCCGTTCAGCGGCTTGACCGGATGCCTCCCTGCGCTGGTGCAGATGCCCGTTCTCATCGGCCTGTACAACGGGATCAGAAACGCGACGCAACACCTGAGTGGAGTGGACAAAGGCTTCCTCTGGATCCCGGACGTGAGCAGGTCGGCGCATGACGTCATCGGGAACAACTGGTTCAACCTGCTGATCAACCCGACGCTGCTCATCCTGCCGCTGATCGCCGCGGCGTTCACCTTCGCGCAGTCGCGAATGATGATGCCCCCGCCGCGACCCGACCTCACCGACCAGGAGCGGTCGATGCAGAACATCAGCCGCCAGATGTCGATCCTGTTCCCCGGGATGATCTTCATCTTCGGTCTGTTGCTGCCCCAGGGCTTGGCGATCTACTGGGTCACGGGCACGATGTTCATGGTGCTGCAGCAGTACATCGTGGTCGGCTGGGGTGGGCTCAAGGTTCCGGCCTGGTGGCCGGGGGCGAACAGGACGACGCCCTTGTCGTATCCCAAGGCTCTACCCAGCCCTGCGCTCGTTTCTGCCAATGGCGACAGAAAGAGAAGGGTCGCCGCTTCCAACGGTACGGCCAAGACGTCGGCCGCGGCGGCCGGCGGCCAGGAAGGCACCGAGAACGAACCCGCGATCACTGGACCCGCAGCACGACGGCAGCACCCGTCGGCGCGAGCTCGGGTTCGCGGAAACCGGGGCGGACAAAGGAGGCGGCGCCGTTGACGGGCGCCGGAGGTGTCGTGAACGGGATCGAAGAAGCTGACGCGACGACGTCGTCGAAGACAGCGGCTGAGACGTCTGTCGAGGCCCATGGAACAACCGTCGAGGAGGCGGTGAGCAAGGCGCTCAGTCAGCTCGGGATCACGCGAGACGAGGCCGAAGTCGAGGTTGTGTCGAGCGGGTCGCGCCCCGTGCCGGGGGAACGGCTGTCCGGGATGGAGGCGCGCGTGCGTGTCTATCGCATCGACGACCACGCTGCTCGCGCTCGCGCCCTCTTGGAAGAGCTGCTCACCCGCATGGAGGTGCCGTGCCGGGTGACGGTACGTCGCGGAGGTGCCTCATCGCCCTCGTCGCCTGCCCCGGCGCCCGTGATCCTCGACATATCCGGAGACGACCTGGGCCTTCTCATCGGCTGGCGAGGCGAGACCTTGCGCGCCCTGCAGACGGCGTTGAACCTGATGCTCGGCGATGAGGACGGCGCCGACGGCCGCCGCATCATCCTGGACGTGGAGCGCTACCGAGCGCGCCGTGAGGATCAGGTGCGGGAGCTCGCGATCCGCCTCGCGGCGCGGGTCAAGCGAACCGGCGAGCAGTACACGCTCGACCCGATGCATGCCTACGAGCGCCGCGTGATCCATCTCACGCTCGCCGACGACCCCGGCGTCCGCACCGAGAGCTCGGGAAAGGAGCCGGCGCGACGCGTGGTCATCAATCCCACAGGGCCCGCGCAGGGAGGTCCGCCGGATCGTTTCTCGGACAGGCCCCGCCGGGGCCCGTCGTTCGGCCGCCGCTACTGACGGCGCGTCAGGTCAGGCCGGTTCTATCGCGGGGGCGGGGCGTGGCTCCCGTGGCAGCGCCGGCCCAGGCGTGGGGGCATGATGCCGAGTTCGACGTGACGTCGCTGGCCGGTGGAACCCGTGTTGTCACAGTGCCGCTGGCCGGCCGTCCCTCGGTTGCGATCGCCTTCATGGTTGCCGTCGGCTCGCGCTACGAGCCCGTCGAGAAGAGCGGCATCAGCCACTTCGTGGAGCACATGGTGTTCAAGGGCGCGGGTCGGTTCCCCACGCCGCGCGACATCAGCGAGACCATCGAGGGCGTCGGCGGCGTGCTGGACGCGGCCACGGACCGTGAAGCGACTGTCTTCTGGACGCGGGTGCCCGCGTCGGAACTGGAGCGTGCGGTGTCGGTGCTCTCCGACATGCTGCTGCGACCTCTTCTGGCGCCCGACGACGTGGTCAAAGAGCGCCAGGTCGTGATCGAAGAGCTGCGCATGTACCAGGACAACCCGCAGGACTTCGCTCAGATCGTGTTCGACGAGGTGATGTGGCCGGACAGCCCGCTCGGTCGCGATGTGGCCGGACGGGAGGAGACCGTGCGTTCCTTCACCGCGGAAGATTGCCGGGTTCACATGGCGGCCCACGTGCGGCCCGACAGCCTCGTCGTCAGCGTCGCCGGGGGCGTGGATGCGGCGTCCGTCACCGACGTCATCGCGCGCCAGCTGGACGGATGGGCCGAGCGACACTCCCAGCCCCGGCCTGTTGCCGAGCCGGCAACGCCGCCCCAGGGAGACAGCCTGCGTGTGATTCGACGCAGCGTCGAGCAGGCCAGCGTCCTCGTCGGCGCCCGTGCACCGTCGTATCTCGACCCGGACCGTTTCGCTGTCGACATCGTGAACGTCGTTCTCGGCGAAGGGATGTCGAGCCGGCTCTTCCTCGAGCTGCGCGAGCGGCGCGGGCTGGTGTACGACGTGCACTCGTTCGTCAGTCGCCTCTCCGACAGCGGTGTGCTCGGCATCAGCTTTGGCGCGGAGCCGCGGCACGCGGCGACCGCGTTGAAGGCGGCTGTCCACGAGCTTCGCCGCATTGCCGATGAACCCGTCGGCGACGCTGAGCTCACCAAGGCGAGGGAGTACGCGAAAGGCCGGCTGCTTCTGCACCTCGAAGGCACGTCCGCCTTGTGCGAATACGCGGGACAGCAGCTTCTACTCACTGATCAGATATTGCTGCCCGGCGACATCGTCGCTCGCTACGACGCCATCACCGCGCACGACGTGCAGCAAGCGGCGCGCCGTGTCCTCGACGGCGGTTTGCGCTGCGCGATCGTGGGGCCGTTCAAGGCGGAAACGCGGTTCGCCGCCGCGCTCTCTTAGACTCGGCCACCGTGACCGATGAACGGACGCTCGTGCTGGTGAAGCCGGACGGCGTGCAGCGCGGGCTGGTGGGTGACGTCATATCCCGTTTCGAGGACCGCGGACTGCACCTCGTGGGTTTGAAGCTGATGCGCATTGACCGCGAGCTGGCGGAGCGGCACTACGCCGAGCACCGGGGCAAGGCGTTCTTCGACGAGCTGGTCGTGTTCATCACGTCAGCGCCGGTCGTGGCCATGGCCTGGGAGGGACCGGGTGCGGTCGCCATGGTGCGAACCATGATGGGCGCTACCAACCCGAGTGATGCGGCACCCGGGACCATCCGCGGTGATCGCGCCGTGAGCATCGGCGCCAACGTCGTCCACGGCAGCGATTCGGTAGCGCGCGCGGCCGAGGAGGTGGACCTCTTCTTCAGCCGCGAAGAGCTCGTGGACTGGACGAGCGCGCTCGCGAACTGGCTGCGATAAGTCGCGCTAGTGCTCGACCCGTGGGCGCCGTGGCGGTCCGGCCCGCGTTCGCCCGCGCCGGCGCCAGCGAAGCAGCTCTAGGAACGCGATACCCGCCGCCGGCACGAACACGGCGGCGCTGGGAGACGGCAACAGTGCCAGTGAGGGTCCGGAGCCCAGACCCCCGAAGTGGTTGAGCGGCCAGATGCGCAGGAACGCCTTGGCCAGGATGTTCTTTCTGGGCACGTAGCCGAAAGAGCGTGAATCACTCGAGAAGTTCCGATTGTCACCCATGACGAAGTACTTTCCCGTCGGGACTGTGACCGGCTGGACAATCGCGGACGCGGTGCCATCCGGCTTGCAACAGAAGTCCTCGGTGGTCCATGGACCCGGCAGATACGGTTCCTTCAGCACCTGAAAGCCCCCCTGGCCTCCTGGTTTGATCAGCAATTGCGTGGGCTGATGAGTCCCGTCGATCTCGAGCACATCGCCCGGAAGGCCGATCACCCGCTTGATGAAGTCGCGCGACGGATCGGTGGGCGGCTGCAGGATGACGATGTCACCACGCTGCGGATTGCCGCCGAAGTCATACGAGACCTTGCTTGCCAGAAGGAGGTCCTGGTCCTGCAGGGTCGGCACCATGCTGGTGCCGTCGACGCGCACGGTTTGCAGCGCGTTCCAGATGACGAGATACAGGATGAATGCGATCAGGAGGACCTCGAGGACGTCACGGACCCACGATGCCCGCCGGGACCGCCGCGGTTTTTCGGGAACTGACGCGGGCGCCTCCTCCTGGCTGGGCGTCGGCGACGTTATCTGGGTCACGCGGTCCGATTATGAGCGTTGGGTTGCGGGCGACAGCCACGGCTGCGTAGCGGTCGCGCGAGCCTGCGCAACAAGACGTAGGGCTAACGACCTCGGCCATGGTGCAAGCCCACGGTACGCACTGCCAGAATGGCAAGCCGGGCAGCCTCAGATGGTGCGCGCGTGCCGGCCTGTTCACACGAGGGCGAGAGATGGCGCTTCTGACCCAGACACCGTACAAGCAAAAGACCTTTGACCTGAGCGGCCTGACCGGTATCTCCGATCACACGCTCGAGGTGCACTTCGGACTTTATGCCGGTTATGTCAAAAACACGAACCTGTTGAACGAACAACTGGTTGAGTTGCTCCACGGTGGCAAGACAGCCACGCCCGCGTACGCTGAAATGACGCGCCGGCTGGGCTTCGAATACAACGGAATGGTGCTGCACGAGTGGTACTTCGGGAACATGAAGCCGGCCACCGGTGGCGAGATCTCGAGCTCGTCGGCGCTGGGCCGCTCCATCGGCGAGTCGTTCGGCGACATCGCGACGTGGAAGCAGGACTTTTCCGCCGTCGGTGCGATGCGCGGCGTCGGCTGGGCGGTCACGTACCTGGACCCCGCAACGGGCCGGCTCAGCAACCACTGGATCACGCTGCACGAAGACGGCAACATCGCCGGCTTCAAGCCGATCATCGTAATGGACGTCTGGGAGCACGCCTTCCTGCTCGACTACAAGCCCGCCGAGCGGCCGAAGTACATCGAGTCATTCTTGGCGAATCTTGATGTTGACTCCGCCGAGGCGCGCCTGACCGGAGCTGCAGACCGCCCCATCGGCTAAGGCGGGTGGGCTACCCCCCGTAGGCGGTACGCGGTCCGAGCCCCGCTGGGGCCCGGCCGCTCGGCACTCGGCTCGGCCAAAAGCTCCAAGCCGTGCCGGCTCGCCTCCGTGACGCCCGCCTACGGGGCCTGCCCACCCGCAGGGTCTGGGGGCTCCGACCGCGACCGCCGGAGGGTCTGCTCACCCACCATCCAGCTTGAATCAGAGATCCGGGCCCTGCAGCCTCCGGTACAGGCCGTCGAGGTCTTCATCGTCGACGAAGTCGATGACTAGCTGGCCTCCGCCTTTGCGGCGGCGGTGTAGTTGAACAGCAAGGCCGAGTGCGGTTTCGAAGCCACGACGCAGCGCTTCATCGTCGGGTGAGACGCGCTGCGGGGAGGACAGGGAGCTGGCGATCGCTGGCTTTGTGTCCAGGCGGACCTGGACGGCTCGTTCGGTCTGCCGCACGTTGAGCCCCTCGGCCTCGACCTGGGCGGCGAGTAGCTCCTGGTCCCTGGCCTGGGGCAGACCGAGCAGGGCCTTGGCGTGCCCGGCGCTCAGGCGGCCGTCGGCAACCGCCTGCTGGACACGCGCGGAGAGCCCCAGAAGCCGGATGGCGTTGCTGATGGTGGGCCGGCTGCGCCCAAGCCTCATCGCGATGGCCTCGTGCGACAGACCGAACGTGTCTGCCAGCCGCGCGTACGCCGCGGCCTCTTCGAGAGGATTGAGATCGGTTCGAAGGAGATTCTCGGTGAGGGCGAGCTCGAGAGAGTTGCGATCGGATTCCGCGACCGGCCTGACTATGGCCGGGATGCTCGCCACCCCGGCGCGTTGAGCGGCCCTGAGGCGCCGCTCGCCGGCGACGAGACGGAAGCCGCCGTTGTCACGCTGTACAACGATGGGGTGCAGCAGCCCGTGGAGGCCAATCGACTCCGCCAAGGCGTCGAGCCCGGCGTCATCGAACTGGCGGCGGGGCTGCTCCGGGTTGGGCCGCACCGCGCCGGGTTCCAACGAGATGAGCAGGGGTTCGTCGCCCTCGAGCGACGGGGTGGCGGCTAGCAGGGCCTCGAGGCCGCGGCCGAGGCCGCGCCGGCGGAAGCTGCGCGGGCTGGGTGGATCGCTCACGCGGGCGGGTCCACGAGGGCGTCGAGCTGCCACTGTTCGCGCATCCGCTTGTCGAAGTTGCGGGCGAGCTCCCGATATGCGATGGCGCCACGGCAGGTGGGGTCGTACAGCGTCACGGGCATTCCGTGGCTGGGAGCTTCGCTGAGACGGACATTCCGTGGGATAACCGGGTGCAAAAGCTGGTCACCAAAGCGCGCGGCCACTTCATCCACCACCTGGTGGGCGAGAGCGAGCCGGCCGTCGAACAGCGTCATGACGATGCCGGCAATCGCGAGGTTCGGGTTCAGCTCGCGGCGCAACAGCGCGATGGTGTGGGTGAGCAGCCCTAGGCCCTCGAGCGCGTAGAACTCGCATTGGATGGGAACCAGCAGCGCCTGCGCCGCCACGACGGCATTGACCGTCAGTAGCCCGAGACTGGGCGGGCAGTCGACAAAGACGTAGTCATCCGCCGGCTGCATTGCGTCGAGAGCGTAGTGGAGCCGCTGCTCCCGACGGGCCAGGCTCACGAGCTCGATCTCCGAACCGGCCAGGGCGATGTCCGACGGGATGATATCCAGCCCTGGGACGACAGTCGGGATCCGCGCGTCGATGAGCTGGCGGCCGAGGACGACGCTGTCGTAGATGCTCGTCTCGACCTTTGAGCGGTCAATTCCCAAGCCGGACGTCGCATTTGCCTGCGGGTCCATGTCGATGACGAGGACCTTCCGGCCCATTTCCGCAAGTGCCGCGGCAAGGTTGACCGCGGTGGTTGTCTTGCCTACGCCTCCCTTCTGATTGGCGACAGCGAGGATGAGCGGAGGCATGCTTGGCGGAATTATGCAGAGCCAGCCTGGGAAATCGCCGATTTGTGCGCCAGTTTTCCACCTTATCCCCAGATTGGGGTTGGCCAGCCCTTAACTGTCCTGAATAGGAGGCGGTGGTTTTTAGCGTCCGGCCTGTGGATAACCGCGGTGCGTCTTTCGCCGGTTCCACGGGGAACGACGCTCGACCCGAGCGCACTCCTAGAATGCACATCCGTGCTCGCAAAGCCTTTCTACATATGGCGTTTCACCACCTCGCCACCGCCGCGAGAGGTATTCGCCACCATGGAGCAACTGATCGGCACGCGCCCATATCGATACGAGGTGGTCGGCGAATCAGAGGCGCGGATCATCGAATATCGGCGTCGCGGCTTCTTCGGGCAGTGGAGCCGGCCCCGAGTCGCGATCCGCTGGGTCGCGTGCCGGGCTCAGCCGTCTGCTCTGGGCACGCGGGTAGAGATCGAGGCCAGCAGCGGGGGCGGGCTCATCGCGAAGGCGATGGGGCGCGCTGACCGCGGTCCTGTTTCGCGGGCCCTCCAGTTGGTGAGGCTGCTGACCGTCGCTCCGCAGGACGCGCGAACGATCTACCGCGACAGGCGCATTCCGCCGGGACCGGTCACTCTGGTCGCGTCCTGGGCCGGCATGACCTACGCACTCTTCACCGAGCCTCGCTTCGACGCCCCGCGGGGGCGAGCCGTCCTGACCGCCACCGAGCTGCAGGCTATCCCGGGCGGAACGGGCCCGTTCGTACACGTGCGCCTGAGCGACGGCACCGAGGGATACATCGAGCGCGACCAACTGGTCGCCGCCCCGGACATCGCCACACGCGACGCCCAGCTCGAAGCCGCTCGCTTCGTTTGAGGCGGTAGACGGCGCGAAACCTCGAAGGTGCTCGCGTTCAGCGCACGTGAGGGAGGACCGCTATGCGTGGGCGGTCGCGCCTCTCCCGGTGTTCGACCAGAATCCCGGCGGTCAGCTCCCCGTAGCGCTGGTGGGGCAGGAGGTGGTACTCGAACAATCCGTCATGGGCAGGATCCTCCTTTTTGCTGAGTGCCACCGTCTCGCGCCGCGTGCGTCGAACTGATGGGATGCGGAGCGCGCCGGGGCCAGAGAGACGCAATCCGAAGTGTAAGACGTTTTGGCGCGGAACGGAAGGGCGGCGCCGGCAGGCCTGGACGGGACATCTGGTTGGTCAACCGACCAAGGGCGGTGGTGAACGGGCGCGCTCTCAGATGGGTTGGCGCCCGGCGAATCCAGTATCCCTGGGGTGCCAGTAGCCGACACGTTCTTCGCCGAGGCGCCAGCACAGGTAAATGGGTTCGCTGTCGCGCGTGGAAGCGAAGTCCACGAGGCCCGAATCCGCGTCGCGCACCACGACGCCGAGCGCCTCGATCTCTCCGATCAGGTCGTTGAACGCTCGCTCGGCTCGAGAATCGCCGGCCGCGGCTGCGGCGGACCCGTTTGACGCGGCCCGAAGTCCCGCATTGCCCGTGCCCGCCTCCAGCTGCGCCTTCGTCTCGGCAAGACGGGTCAGCAGCTCAGTCAACTCCGGCAGCAGCTGGTTGGCCTCGTCCTCCGAAAAGACACGCTCCACACCCGCAACGATGCCACCGGTGGCCGTCATCCGGCCAGCGTCAGTAGATGCCGAGCTCCAACCGGGCCTCCTCCGAGGCCATGGTCCGCGGATCCCAGGGTGGAGACCAGACCAGGTTCACGTGCACGTCCTCGACACCGGGCAACGGTGAACACACGGCATGCGCTTGGGTCTGGATCACCGGTCCGAGGGGGCAGTACGGCGTGGTGAGCGTCATATCGATCGTGAGCATTCCGTTGTCGTCGAGATGCGTGCCGTAGATCAACCCCAGCGACACGATGTCGATGCCGATCTCGGGGTCGTACACCTCGCTCAGAGCAGCCCTGACCAGCTCATCGGAAGCCCGGGCTTCACCCTTGTGGGTGCTCGATTTCGAGCCCTCTACAGCGCTTTCAGTCGCGTCTGTAATGTCGGTTGTATCGGTCATGTCGCCTCCTCGCCGGAAGGGCTTTGCAGCGCCTGCAACAGCGCGCTCCATGCCAGTGTCGCGCACTTGATGCGGACAGGGTAGGCGCGCACTCCCTGCAGCGCTTCGAGGTCTCCCAGATCTGCGCTGTCGCCGCCCTGCAGCATCGCCCGAAATCGTTCAGCGAGCGACGTGGCGCCTTCAATGTCCATGCCCGTCACCGCTTCGCACAGCATGCTCGCGGATGCCTGGCTTATCGAGCACCCACGGCCTTCGAAGCCGATGGCCTCGATGCCGTCATCCCTGACGCGAAGGGTGAGATCGATCTCGTCACCACACAGTGGATTGTTGGCTTCGACCGACCGATCTGCAGGCTCGACGGCGTGCTTATGCCGCGGATTGCGGAAATGGTCGAGGATGATCTCCCGGTACAGGTCGTCGTCAACCGGCGTGAATCCAACTGCCACGTTTTCATCGTAGTCCACCGCACCCTTCGTCAAACGTTGCGAGGCTCGACGCGGAGAAAATGGCCCCTCATGTCGCTTTTCCGCGCATTTCGCCGCGCGCGCGGTTCTGGACGCAGCCCGGCCTTCTGGCTGCTGCTGGGCCAGCTCATCATGTTCACCGGGATCGCCGCGTTGTTTCCGGTCGCGCCTCTGTATGTGGCGCGCCACGGGGGCGGCTCGGTGGCGATCGCGCTGTTCATCGCCGGCCCGCTGCTCGCGAACATGTTGGTGCAGGTCCCGGCGGGGCGGCTGGTGGATCGAATCGGTCGCCGGCCTATCCTGATCTGGAGCCGCGTCGCCTACGGGATCCTTTCAATCGCCCTGTTTGCCGACGCCGGACCGCTGTGGTTGCTGGCCATCTTTCGCACGCTGCAGGGCGTCAGCAGCGGTGCGTACGTCCCGGCATTGCTGGCAGCGCTGACAGACCTCAGCGAGCCGGGCAAGCGCGGTGAGCGCTTTGCGCAGATGCAGGCATGCGAGATGGCCGGACTACTGATCGGTCCGGCGCTGGGCGGCGCGGCTGCGCTCTGGCGCGACTCCGCGGCGTTCGGCATATCCGGGGCCGCGGTGCTGCTCGGACTGATCCCGATGGCGCGCGTGCCCGAGACGCGCGCGCCGCGCGCCGCACACCAGGTTGCGCGTTTTCGCTGGTGGCGGACCCGCGGCATCATCGTGCCCGCGTTCGGCTTGCTCGCGGTCGGCACCATCTTCTCGATGTACGACGTCGTGTGGCCGCAATACCTCGCCGCGCGCGGCAACAGCGCGTTGGTGATCGGTCTCTCCATCAGCCTGTTCGCCGTGCCCATCCTGCTGCTGGCGCGTCGCGGCGGCCGGCTCTCGGACAGGCTGGACCGGCGAAAACTCGTGCCTGCAGCCATGCTCGTGACAGCGGCGTGCGCCGCCAGCTACCCGTTCCTCCGCGAGCTGGCGGTCATCCTCAGCGTTGGCACTCTCGAGGCTGTCGCCTACGTGTTCTTGGAACCGAGCCTGTTCGCCGTGATCGGTGACACGGCGCCCCACGACTCCCGCGGAGCGGCGATGGGAGTCGGCGGCTTCTTTCAGTTCGGTGGCGCCGCGTTCGGCGCGGTGCTCCTCGGTGCGTTGTACGGCGTCGGTGAAGGGCTGCCTTTTTGGGGCGGAAGCGGCGTCCTCGTGCTCGCCGCGTTGCTCTGTGCTTTGGCGTTGCCGGCGCGCAGACGCGCTGTCACCGGAACGGAAGAGCCGCCGCCGTTGCTGCCGATGCGTGAAGGCGAAGCTGTGTAGCGGTTGGCTAGACGCGGAAGATCTTGCGCACGTCGGTGAGAGCGGCTCCCAGCGCATCGATCTCCGTATGCGTGTTGTAGAGG
>DATMRA010000211.1:0-13487 GCA_035566535.1 Candidatus Acidiferrales bacterium
GTAGGGAGCAATATTTCCCCTGCATATCGGTCCGCCTGCCTGGGGTCAGGCCCATGTCTCAAAAGGGGAAGGAAGCATGAAGTGGAGTAGTCCTGTACGCCAACTCGGCCTTGCCGTGGTGGCGTTCTTGCTGGTTGCCGCATGTGGAAGCTCGCCCAGCGGAACCGCCAGCTGCAACGCAAAAACCGCACAGTCCGCCACCGACTGCGGAGGCATCGACGGCCTCGTGACCGCGGCCAAAGCCGAGGGCACGCTGAACGTGATCGCGCTGCCGCCTGACTGGGCCAACTACGGCGCGGTCATCAGCGGCTTCACCGCCAAGTACGGCATACAGGTCAACTCCGCCAACCCGAACGGGAGCAGCCAGGACGAGGTCAATGCCTTCGACGGCACCAGCAACGCTCCCGACGTGGTTGACGTCGGCCAGGCCGTCGCGCTCGCGAACACGGCGAAGTTCGCACCCTACAAGGTCGCGACCTGGAACGACATCCCGGCCGGCGCGAAAGAGGCCACCGGTCTGTGGTTCAACGACTATGGCGGCTACATGGGCATCGGCTACAACCCGGCCAAGGTACCCGGTGGCGTCATCAACTCGGTCTCGGACCTGCTCGGTTCAGGTTTCAAGAGTGAGGTCGCTCTGGCGGGCGACCCGACCAAGTCCAACCAGGGCCTCAACGGCGTGATCATGGCGGCCGTCGCCAACGGGGGCTCCCTCGACGACGTCAGCGCGGGAGTGAACTTCTTCCACCAACTCAAGCAAAAAGGCAATTACGTGCCGGTGGTGGGCACCGACTCCACGGTTAAGGCGGGCCAGACCCCTGTGCTCTTCGAGTGGGACTACCTGTCCACTTCCCATGGCAAGTCCGTCTCGGGCTGGAAGATCTTCGTTCCCTCGAACGCCATCATCGGTGGGTACTACAGCCAGGCGATCAACAAAGCGGCGCCCCACCCGGCGGCGGCTCGGCTGTGGGAAGAGTACCTGTACTCCGACGCCGGCCAAAACCTATGGCTCAAGGGAGGCGCGCGACCGGTTCGCATGGCGGCCATGACCACGGCTGGGACGATTGACACGACGGCCGCCGCCGCACTCCCGGCAGTGAACGGAACCCCGCAGGTCCCGTCGGGCGACCAGACGTCCAAGGCCAGCCAGTACGTCATCGCCAACTGGTCGGCGGCCGTTTCGTGACGTCCGCCGGAATTCAATAAGGCAAAGCCTGAACGCCGCGTTGCGCGACACACCGGCTCCAACCACCGCCGCCGGCCCCACAGGGGGCGGGCGGCGGTTCCCCCTTTCGTGGATCGGGGCCGTCCCGTTCTTCGCCTACGTCGGCCTTTTTTTGCTCTTACCGACCGCGATCGTTGTCATCGGGTCGATCACGGCTCCCGGCGGTGGCGTGACGCTGTCGAACTTCGCCGGCATCGACAAACCGTTCATGTCGAAGGTGTTCGCCAACAGCCTGGGCGTATCCGTCGTGAGCGCGGTGGCCGGCGCCGTTCTGGGCGCGATCCTGGCATACGCAGTGGTCACGGGTAATCCCAACGGTCTCCTTCGGCGCTCGATCATGTCCGCGTCGGGGGTGCTCGCGCAGTTCGGTGGAGTGGCGCTCGCCTTCGCCTTCATCGCCACGATCGGTACCACGGGTTTTGTTTACGTCTTTCTCAAGAGCCACGGAATCGACATTTACGCGAATACCGTGTGGTTCTACGACCCGCCCGGCATCACGCTGATCTACCTGTACTTCCAGATACCGCTGATGGTGCTCGTGTTCCTGCCTGCGCTCGACGGTATCCGCCCGCAGTGGCGAGAAGCGACCGAGAGCCTCGGCGGCAGCACCTGGCATTACTGGCGCTACGTCGCGGGTCCTCTGCTGGCGCCGGCGTTCCTTGGCTGCACGCTCCTGCTGTTCGCGAACGCGTTTTCCGCATACGCGACCATCTCCGCCCTGCTGACTAACGGAAGCAACTACGTGCCTTTGCAGATCCAGGCCCTGCTCACCGGCGAGACAGAGCAGTCGCAGCCCGGCCTGGCCCAGGCGCTGGCGCTGGCGATGGTACTCATCGTCGTGGTCGTGATGACTCTGTACGCATTACTGCAGCGACGCACGTCGCGCTGGCTCCAGTAGCTTGAGCAAGTCGCGACGGCTCAAGCTGCGCATCTTTCGCGTGGTCGTCTTGCTTCTGATGGGCGCGTTCTTTCTCCTGCCAATCGGCGCCATGTTGGAGTTCTCGACCCGTGGCAACGACGTCACCTCTCCCCGGACGCTTGACGCCTGGGTGCGGATCGCCCAGACCCCTGGCCTGGTGAAGGGGATAGTTGTCTCGCTCCAGCTGGCGGTGATCACGTCGCTGGGGATGCTCGCGCTGCTTCTGCCGACGATGGTCTGGGTCCGGCTGCGTTTGCCGCGGATCAGCCGAATCGTCGAGTTCATCTGCCTTCTGCCGTTAACCGTTCCCGCGATCGCCCTGGTGGTCGGCCTCAAACCGCTCTACGTTTGGGTCAATATCAACGTGACCCCTTCTGTCCTCGCCCTTGCGTTCGCGTACCTCGTGCTGGTGCTGCCCTACAGCTACCGCGCCCTCGACGCTGGGCTGGCGGCGATCGACCTGAAGACGCTGTCGGAGGCGGCGCAAAGCCTTGGGGCCGGATGGGGCACGGTGATGCTGCGCATCATCATCCCCAACATGCCCAGCGCCATCCTCAACGCGAGCTTGCTCTCCGTCGCCCTGGTGCTCGGCGAATACACGGTCGCGAACCTGCTCAACTTTCAGAACCTTCAGGTGGAGGTCGCTTACGTTGGCCTCACCGATGCCAATACGTCGACCGCCGTCGCCGTCGGGGCTCTTCTCCTCGCTTTCGTCCTGCTGATGGTGCTGACCCTCGTCGGCGGCCGCCTTCAGCAGCAGCATTACATTCCCGGGCAGAGGGCCTGACATGGGATCCCAAACCGCAAGAAGCCACGCCGGGGTCGAGGTCAGGATGGAGGAGCTGAGCCGCCGCTATGGACCGGTCGTCGCCCTCAACGAGCTGACCCTGACGATGGCGCCGGGCGAGCTCGTCGCCCTTCTCGGCCCGTCAGGGTGCGGCAAGACCACGGCCCTGCGATTGGTGGCCGGGCTCGAAGAAGCCAACGGTGGCCGGGTCGTATTCGGCGGCAAGGACGTGACCGGCCTGCCGGCCAGCAAGCGAGACGTGGGGATGGTCTTCCAGGCCTACTCGTTATTCCCCCACATGACCGCGATGCAGAACGTCGCTTTTGGGCTCACGCTCCGGCACAAGACCGCCGACGAACGTAAGAATAGGGCGGGCGAGATGCTGGAGCTTGTCGGGCTTTCCGGTTTCGCGGACCGCTACGCCAGCCAGCTCTCCGGCGGCCAGCAGCAGCGCGTGGCGCTGGCGCGTGCGCTGGCCATCGAGCCGACGGTGCTCCTGCTCGATGAGCCGCTGTCGGCGCTCGACGCCAAAGTGCGCTCCCGGCTACGCGACGAGATCCGACGTGTCCAGCTGGAGATTGGGATCACGACGCTTTTCGTCACGCACGACCAGGAGGAGGCGCTCGCGATCGCCGATCGCGTGGGCGTGATGCAGTCAGGTCACCTCGAGCAGCTCGGCCCGCCGACCGAGATCTATTCGCGGCCCGCGACGCCATTCGTGGCGGAGTTTGTCGGCCTGACCAACCGCCTGGCGGGCGAGGTCAAGTTCGGGATGGTCGAGGTCAGAGGAACCCAGCTGCCGCTCGTCCAGCCAAACGCGCCAACCGGGCCCGCGATCGCGCTGGTGCGACCCGAGGCGGTGTCGCTGGCGGCCGAAGCCGCAATGGGCAACGGACCCCTCGTGGGCACCGTTATCGCAGTGGCATTCCTGGGCGCCACGAGCCGTATCACGGTCGACCTCGGTGATGGGGTGACCGTCCTGGCCCAGATGCCGACGTCGGCAGCCGCCGCGACCCCCGCGGGCACACGTGTTCGCCTGGCCTTGCGCGACGACCCTGTCCTCATCGCGAGGGAAGAGAAAGCTTCGGGCGACGCTTGACGGCGGAGTCCGGTGGGCTCACCACGCGGCAGACGCTCGGGGCGGGTCCGGTGCTTCATGTCGGTTCGCGCGCTTCATATCGGGCGGTTGTGGAGCGCGAAGGTGAGCCGCACGTCGTGAGACGAGACCTCATAGGTGAATCCGCCGGCGACGTGATCGAGCCGCGGACACCGATCATGGCGATCGCTCACATCACAGACCTGCACGTGACCGACGTGCAATCGCCGGCTCGCTTCGAGTTCGTCAACAGCGAGTGGGAGGACGCACGCTTTCGGGAGCTCCTCACCATGCAGCGGCCCCAGGAGACGCTCAACGTGCACGCGATCGATGCGATGGTGCAAACACTGAACGCCATCGAGGCAAGTCCCCTCACCGGCAGCCCCATCACGCTGGTCGCGATGACCGGCGACTCCATCGACAACACGCAGCGGAACGAGCTGGACAACTTCCTGGCGTTGTTCGACGGAGGCACGGTCCGACCCGATTCGGGCGCGCCTGGGTATGAGGGAGTGCAGGCAGCCGGTTGGCCAGGCGACATCTGCTGGAAACCCGAAGGCCCGGGCGAGGGGGATGTTTTCCAGCGCGACCTCGGCTTTCCGCAGGCGCCAGGCTTGCTCGAGCGCGCGATGCAGCCACTCGAGGCGACCGGCATGAAGCGCCGCTGGCTTGGGTGCTACGGGAACCACGAACAGGTCTGCCAGGGCGTCGGAGTCGTCACGCCAGGCCTGACGCATGCAATGGCCGGCTCCCGGAAACCGATCGCATTGCCGGACAGCCTGGATCGCGAGACGGCACTCGAGACGTTCGTCAAGCGGCCGGAGTATTTCATGACGGGTGCATTTCTGGAGGTGACGCCCGATGCATCGCGGCGGCCGATCACCCGCATGGAGTTCGTGGAAGCGCACCACAGGTCCGGACGGCACGGTTTCACCGACACGAACCGCGCCGAGGGCACGGCGTATTACGTCCACGACACCCGCTCCGTCCGATTCATCACGCTCGATACCGTTTGTACCGCCGGGGGGGCCGACGGGAGCATCGACCCGCCCCAGCTCTACTGGCTGGAACGAAGGCTCGAGGAGGTGCACTCGTCGTTCCGGTCGAGAGACGGGTCCACCGTGCGCACGCAGCACGACGACCGTCTGGTGGTGGTGCTGTCCCATCACGGCTACGACATGCTGGCCAACCCGAGGGCGCCGAAAAAGAACGATGAGGTGCTCGAGCTGCTGCTGCGATTCCGGAACGTGGTCCTCTGGCTCAACGGCCACATCCACGCCAACCGGATCACTCCGCGTATGGGAGCGCACGAGGGCCATGGCTTCTGGGAGGTCACGACCAGCTCGCTGGTGGATTGGCCATGCCAGGCCAGGCTGGTGGAGCTCTTCGAGGCGGCCGACGGGTGGCTCGGGATCGGGTGCACCATGGTCGACCACGGCGGATCGGACCTGGCTGCGCTGCACCGCGAGCTGGCGGGCAACGTTCCCTTCAACGGTTTCGATTCGTGGAGGCCGGGAACGCCGGCGGATCGCAACGCGATTCTCGTTCTGCCGAAGCCGTTCTAGGCGATAATGTTGCGTGGAGCGCTACAGGTGCGTACGGTGCTACATGACAGACAGAGTGGCGGTCGGGCCGCGCTTGCCGGCTGCCTTCGCCGTCCCCGCTACGAGGTATTGCCGACGGAGGACGTCGAGGGTCTCGTGACCGCGCATGTCCCGCCCGAGGTCACGATCACGATCACCGCGTCGCCACGACGCGGCATGGAGGCGACGATCAACCTCGCCGAGCGCCTCGCCCGTCAGGGATACACCGTGGTCCCCCATCTTTCAGCGCGGCTGATTCGCGACACCTCGCATCTGCACGAGATCCTCGACGGCATAAAGGAGATGGGCGTGCGCAGCGTGTTCGTCATCGCGGGCGACGCGCGCGAGCCGGCGGGCGAATTTCCCGATTCGGTGTCACTCCTCGAGGCGATGATGCGGGCGGGCCACAACCTCGACGACATCGGAGTCTCCGGATACCCGGAAAGCCACAGCTTCATCGACGACGACATGACGATCCAGGCGATGTGGGACAAGCGCCGGATCGCGACCTACATCGTGAGCAACCTCTGCTTCGACCCGCGGGTCGTGAAGCAGTGGGTGGGTCGGGTACGGCGTCGCAAGGTTGAGCTGCCCATCTACATCGGGATGGCCGGCATCGCCGACCCGGCTAAGCTCCTCCGCATCTCGACCCGGATCGGTGTCGTAGATTCCGCGCGCTTCCTGCGCGGACACTCGAACTGGTTCCTGCGGATGATGCAGCCGGGCGGTTACAGCCCGGAGCGTTTCGTGAGAGGGCTCCTGCCGGACATCGCGTCGCCGGAGCGGAAGGTCGCCGGCCTGCACGTGTTCACGTTCAACGAGATCGAGCCGACCGAGCGGTGGCGCCAGGAGATGCTGGCGCGAGCGGCTTAGCGGCCTCATTGGAAAGAAGGAGGGGGCATGGCCGTCACGTTTCCATCTGACCTCGACATCGCGCGCAAGGCGCGCCTCAAGTCGATGCCTGACATCGCGGCGCGCATGGGCATCGGTCCCCACCTCCTCGAGCCGTACGGGCACGATGTCGCGAAGATCAAGCTCGACGCCATCGAAGAGTTGAAGGACCAGCCAAAAGCCAAGTACGTCGTCGTGTCTGCTATCACGCCGACGCCGCTCGGCGAAGGCAAGACGACGACCACGGTCGGACTCGGCGATGCCCTGGGGCACATAGGCAAGCGGGCCATTGTGGCCATCCGCCAGCCATCCATGGGGCCGACCTTCGGCATCAAGGGCGGAGCCGCGGGAGGCGGCTACAGCCAGGTGGTGCCGATGGAACGGCTCAACCTGCACCTGACCGGAGACTTTCACGCCGTGACCTCAGCTCACAACCTTCTTGCGGCGATGATCGACAACTACATCCACCACAGCCTGCGCGAGTTCCCCATCGACCTTCACAGCATCACCTGGCGTCGGGTGCTGGACGTGAGCGATCGCGTCCTGCGCAACGTGGTCGTCGGTCTTGGCGCGCCCGAAGACGGCGTCACGCGGCAAACGGGCTTCGACATCACGGCTGCCTCGGAGGTCATGGCTGTGCTGGCGCTGTCCACGTCGCTGCAGGACATGAGGCAACGCCTGGGGCGGATGGTGATCGGCCTGGCCAGGGACGGGCGTCCGATCTCAGCCGACTCGCTTCATGCCGGTGGGGCGATGACAGTGATCATGCTGGACGCGATAAAACCGAACCTGTTGCAGACGCTCGAGAACACGCCGGTGCTCGTCCACGCGGGCCCCTTCGGCAACATCGCCAACGGCGCCTCGTCTGTCCTGGCCGACATGGTCGGGATCCACTGTGGCGACTTCGTCGTCACAGAGGCGGGCTTCGGAGCCGACATGGGCGCCGAGCGGTTCTTCAACATCAAGTGCCGGACGTCGGGCCTGGCCCCCGACGCGGCGGTGATCGTGGCCACCGTGCGCGCGCTGAAGGTGCATTCGGGCAAGTACCGCGTCGTGGCGGGTAGGCCGCTGCCTCCTGAGCTGCTTCAGGAGAACCCAGACGACGTCCTGGCCGGTGCAGCCAACCTTCGCAAGCAAGTCGAGAACATCCAGATCCACGGCGTCACTCCCGTAGTCGCCATCAACGCGTTTCCCGGCGACCATGCTTCGGAACACCGTGCGATCCGCGAGCTGGCAGAGCACCTCGGCGTCCGGTCCGCGGTCTGCAACAACTTCGCCGAGGGCGGCAAGGGCGCCGTCGAGCTGGCGGAGATGGTGGCCGCGGCCGCCGATGAACCAAGCACGTTCCAGCTGCTCTATCCCGATGCCGCGACTCTCCGCGAGAAGATCGAGACCGTCGCGCTCCGCATCTATGGCGCACGAGGCGTCGAGTACGACTCCGTGGCAGCACGCCAGCTGGACGCTTATGAGAAGAGCGGGTTCGGGCGCCTGCCGGTGTGCATCGCCAAGACACACCTCTCGATCTCCTCGGACCCGAAGCTGAAGGGTGCTCCAACGGGCTGGGTGCTCCCTGTGCGCGAGGTGCGCGCATCAGTCGGCGCCGGGTTCATCTATCCGATTTGCGGCGATATGCGGACCATGCCCGGGCTGCCGACCACACCCATCGCGGCCAGCATCGACATCGACGTCAAAGGAAACATCCTCGGCCTGAGCTGAATACTTCGAAGCTGTACCGGGTACCAATTCGGGGATGAAGACGCAGTCCATCGCAGCCAAAACCGGCGTCGGCGCCGTGGAAATTGCCGTCACGGACGGGGAGCGGGCGCTTCGGTTTTACCGCGATTACGTAGGCCTCACGCCGCTCAGCTCGCCGGGCCCTGAGGTACGGCTCGGCGTCGCCGGCCGAGCGCTGGTGGTGCTGCACCCCGACGCGGAGCGGCCGGTCGTGCCGAGAACGTCGGGCCTCTACCACCTCGCCATCGTGCTGCCTGAGAGACGGGACCTTGCGCGCGTGATTGCCCGCCTGGGCCGCCTGCGGTGGGACCAGTCTCCCACCGACCACGTCATGACGAAGGCGGACTATCTATGGGATCCCGACGGAAACGGCATCGAGATCTACGTCGAATCGCCCGAGGACGGGACCATGGGGTTCGCCAACGGAACCTTCTTCGCGCAGGATAAAGAAGGCCGGACGCGCTCCGGTCGCGACCCGATCGACCTCGAGGAGATGTTCAGCCATCTGCGTGAGGACGACCGGCTGGACGAACCGATGCCCGCCGGCACAAAGATGGGGCACATCCACCTTCACGTGGCCGACGTCGAGGATGCCCTGCGTTTCTACCACGACCTGGTCGGCTTCGACGTCATGGGCCACGTGCCCGGGGTCGGCTTTGTCTCGGCCGGCGGTTATCACCACCACGTGGGCTTGAACACATGGGCCGGCCATGGCGCGCAACCGGCGCCCCCTGGATCGGCCGGTCTTCGCCGCTACACGATCGAGCTGCCGGCGCAGCGAGACCTCGACGACGTCATCGCTCGCCTGGAACACGGAAATGTGCGCCTGTCGGAAGAGGCCGGAGGCCTGGCCGCGGCGGATCCGTCCGCGAACCGCGTTCTGTTCCGCGTCGCCGGAGACAAGTCGTAGGCTGACGCCATGACGTGGCGCCGTTGGGACTCTGACGAGCGCGGACGTGGAGTCGCCGACGCCCGGGCCAGCCTGCCTGCGATCCAGCAGCTGGCAGAACTCGCCGCCACTGACGATTGGGTGGCCGAAGATCCTGAAGCCCACTTGCTCCCCGGACTTCGTGAACGGCTGGAGATTGCCGGCCTGGCTGCCGAGTCTGTCGCGGTCGACGCGGATGGTGGACTGCGGGTGCGCCTCCGCTGCTCCACCAAGCAGTCACGGCGCGAGCTGCGCCAATCGGTCTGGTCCATCCTGGGGGGTGTTGCCGAGCTCGCCACGTTCGTGCGGGAGACAAATACCTCCGATGGGGTCAGCTTCGAGGTCGTAACCGGCAGCCCGCGTGATGAAGGACCTTTCGCGACGCACGGCCACGTAATTCGTCTTGAGGTCGAGCAGCCGGCCTCTTAGGTCGATTGCGCTCGGCGCTTCTCGACCGCTTCCGCCAGCAGAGTCGCCAGATCGATCACCTTCAGCTTCGCGCCGGTCTCGCGAACGCCGTCGTCGAGCATCACCGTGCAGAACGGGCACGCCACCGCCAGCGTCTCCGCGCCGGTCGCGGCCGCCTCACGCACGCGCTCCTGGTTGATCGGCCGGCCGCGCTTTTCCTCCATCCACATCCTCGCGCCGCCGGCGCCGCAGCAGAAAGTGCGCTCGCGATTGCGCGGCATCTCGACTGCTGTTCCGACCGCCGTCACCAGCTCGCGTGGTTGTGAGCGCACGTCGTTGTGCCGGGCGAGATAGCACGAGTCGTGGTACGTGATCTTTTGCTCGCCCGCGAGAGGCTTCAGCTTTCCATCGCGGACCAGCTCGGCCAGGAACTCCGTGTGGTGGACGACCTCGTAGTGCCCACCGAAGTCGGGGTACTCGTTGCCGATCGAGTTGAAGCAGTGGGGGCACGTGGTCACGATCTTCTTGATGCCGGCTCCGTTGAGCGTCCCGACGTTCTCACCGGCGAGGCGCTGGAACGTGTACTCGTCGCCCATCCGCCGCGCGGGATCTCCGGTGCACGCCTCGCGCGGGCCGAGGATGGCGAAATCAACACCCGCGGCCTGCATCAGCTTGGCCGTCGAGACGGCGCCCTGACGCGCACGTTCGTCGAAGGCCGGAGCGCAGCCAACCCAGAACAGGACGTCGGGCGCGGGGTCGCCTGGCTGCAGCACGCGGACTCCAAGTCCATCGGCCCAGTGAGTGCGGTCGGCTTGCGGCTTGCCCCATGGGTTCGATGACTTATCCACGTCGCGCAGCATCGTGCCCGCCTCTTCCGGGAATCGCGACTCGACCATGACCAGGTTGCGGCGCAGGTCGATGACATGGTCGATGTGCTCGATGCCGACCGGGCATTCGCGCACGCACGCGCCGCAAGTCACGCAGTCCCACACGATGTCGTCGGTCACGGCGTTCGGGACGATCGCCGGCGGCGTGTACGAGGCGTCCCCCAGGGCCTTTGGGCCTTCCGCCATCGCCTGGTCGCGGATCGCCATGATCAGCAACTTTGGGGACAGAGCCTTGCCGGTGGCATAGGCGGGGCAAACGTCCTGGCAGCGCCCGCATTCGGTGCAAGACATGGTGTCGAGGGTCTGCTTCCAGGTCATATCGGTGACCCGCGCCGAGCCAAACCGCACCTGCGCCTCGGGCTGCTCGAAGTCGATCGGCTCGAGCCGGCCGCGGGCGCCCGTGCGGCCGAAGTAGACGTTGAGCGCCGCTACCACGATGTGCAGGTGCTTGGAGTAGGGCAGGTAGACGAGGAAGCTCAGGATGATCAGGACGTGGGCCCACACCGCGGCCCGCTCGAGGTAAGGCACCGCGGGCCCTTGCAGCACCGTGGCGATCGAACCTGAGATGGGCGCCCAGCTCGCGGGGTAGTCATTCAGCCGAAGAGCGATCTGCGACGAGTGCCAGAGAAACAGCGTGATGACGATGCCGGCGATCATGGCCAGGATCAGGTCGGCCTCTCCGATATGGCTGCCCACGAAGCGCTTTGGACGCTGCACCTTGCGGATGACGAAAGCCGTGACCACGCCCGCAAGGACGAGCAGCGCGAACACGTCCACGAGCAGCGCGTACCAGCCCTGGGCGCCGAGCCACGGCAGAGTCGAGTGCGGGTCGACCGCGCCGATCATCGCGATGAGGATCGTCGGGAACAGGACTAGGAATCCCCAGAAGATCGCGGCGTGCATCAGCCCGGGCAGAAGGCGCTGCAGGAGCTTGCTCTGCCCGACCACGACGACGGCCTCCGCCTTCGCTCGCGCAGGCACGTCGTTGAAGCGGGCCGCGGGCTTTCCCGCCCGGACCAATCGGAAGAGGAGCAGCGCCCGACGGCTGAAGAGAAAGCCCGAGACGATCAACGCGACTGCGAGCGCGACGGCGTCGAGGGCGATCAACGCCGACATTTAAATGCGCCCTGCGCGCGCCCGGCGGATCTCAGCAGAGATGGCGGGGACGATCTCCTTCAGATCACCGACCACCGTGTAGTCCGCGTTCTGCATCATCGGCGCCTGGGGGTCGGAGTTGATCGCCAGGATGCGCTTGGCACCCTTCAAGCCGGCCATGTGCTGTGTGGCGCCAGAGATGCCGCACGCGATGTAGACGTCGGGCGCGACCTTGGTACCCGTCTGGCCGACCTGGTCGGTGTGCGGCCGCCAGCCCGCGCTGGTCACCGCGCGCGAGCACCCGACCGCGGCGCCGAGGAGCCCGGCCAGCTCTTCGATGATGGCGAAGCCTTCCTTCGAGCCGACTCCCCGTCCACCACTCACGATCACCTTCGCCGTCGAGAGCGATACGCCGCCGTGGGACGGCGCGACGTGGCCTGACACGCTGACCACGAGGTCGCGTTCATCGAGGCCTGCGATCAAGGGTTTGACATCAACATCGGTGGGTTCCGGGCCAGGCTCGATCTGGACCGTGTGCGGCGCGACGCTGATCAGAGGGCGCCCGCTGTGCAGGATCGCGTTCTCGAGAAGGCTGCCGCCCCACCGGAGTCGCGTCACCGTCACCGGCTGCACGGGTTCGACCGCAACGCAGTTGGCGGCGAAAGGCAGTCCGGTGCGCGCCGCCAGCCGGGCCATCACCTCATTCCCACGCTCGGTGCCGGCAGCGAGGACTGCTGAAGCCTGGAGCTTGTCGGCCGCTCGTTGCAGGACCGTGGCCAGGGCGTCGGGCGAGAAGGGGTCGATGGCGTTCATGTGCATCGCGTGAAGCGGCTCGCCAAACTTTCTGGCGAGCGTCAGCGTCTGCCTCGAGGCGTCGCCTGGTTCCATGAGGACCAGCACGCTCACAGCACGCCCGTCTTCTGGAGCAAGTCGACAACCGCAGGCGCGGCGGCAGCGCCAATGCCAAGCGACTCGGCGCGGCGTCCCTGTCCGGCAGGGACCGCCAGGTTGATGAGCTCAAGGCGAGATGCCGGACGGGCCGGCGACGTGACCGCGACGGGCTTGCTGCGCGCGCGCATCTTGCCGGGCACGGAAGGGTAGCGCGGCAGGTTCAGGCCCTCCTTCACAGTCAGCACTGCGGGCAGCGGCACCACGTAGACGTCGCGGCCTCCCTCGACCTCCTGCTCACACCGGACGCTCGCACCTTCGAGCGTCACCTTTTTGAGACCCGTCACGCACGGCCGCCCCAGCGCATACGCGACCCAGATCCCGACCTGAAAGCCTCCCGAATCGGCGGACTCGTTGCCGAAGAAGATGATGTCGAATGAGCCGTTGGCGGCCTCGTCCGCGCGAATCGCGTCGGTGATCGCTGCGGCCGTAGCTTCGGCATCCCATTCTTGCCCGTCCGTCTGCAAATGAATCGCGCGGTCGATGCCGAGCGCCATCGCGTCGCGCAGCTGCTCCACCGCCTCGGGCGGTCCGAGCGTGAGCACGACCGAGTCGCCCTTGTTGGTCTCAATCAACCGCACCGCCTCCTCGACGCCGCACTCCTCGTGGGGGCTCATCGTGAAGCCGAGGTGGCGTGTGTCGATCGCACGCGAGTCCTCCGTGAGCACGATCCGCCCTCCGGTGATCGGCACCCGCTTGATGGTCGCGAGAACCCTCACGACGCCGCGCGCAGCGCTCTCATGACTTGAGACGCGAGTTCTCGGGATCGAACAGCGGCGTCGCGCCAGCCACGGCAACGGTCACCGGGTAGCGCTCACCCATGTACTCGACTGCCAGCTTCTCGCCCAACACCGCATGCTCTGGCGGGAGATAGGCCATGAGGATGTGCTTGCCGATCGAGGGCCCTGCGCCCGCGCTCGTCACGTACGACCCGCGACCGCGCCGGTCGACGATCCGCTTGCCGTCACGCGTGAGGATGGGCTCGC
>DATMRA010000212.1:0-4540 GCA_035566535.1 Candidatus Acidiferrales bacterium
AGAAAGCGACCGGCGCGCGCCGTGAGCAGGACGGTATCGGTGGCCATTACGTAGCCGGCACAGAAGTGAGCACGGCGGTCGCCCCGCGCGCGCCACGCGTTCATGAGTGCGGCCAGCCGGCTCTGCGATGGTGTGCGTGAACTGTCGATAAAGCACTCCATGTGTCCGCGACATTACAGGCGTGGACGCGCAAACGCCAGATATGTTTGCGTAACTAACAATCCTTTACGGTCAGAGACCCACTGGGAATGAGAACGCCTGGGGCGGGAAATCGGCCCCGACGTCCAGCTGAATCAGCTCGTGGGCCGTCAACGTGATGGCGCGTGGGTCGCCGGTGTAGCGCTGGCCATTGACGTACACGATCAGCGCGCCGGTCGCTGGGCCCGCCTGGGTGGTGGTCAGGGGCTGACCCCAGATATCGAAGAACTGGCCGAGCGTATACGTCTGCTGCGACGGTGACTCGATGTGGATGATGCCGTCGTTGGTGTGGGTGTGCAGCCAGTAGAAACAGGTGCCACCGAGCACGTATGGGCCCTCGCTTGTCGACACCTCCTGGCGCGGCGGCTTGATCCCAACACCCTCCGGAATGAGGCGTGCAACGCCATTCACATAGACGGTGACGTGGGCATGAATGTGATACACGACCTGCTCCGTCGACTGGCACTGGATGCCGTCCACCGCCGCACCGGTGAGGGTTCCAACGGGGGCGAGCAGCAGCGACCCCGACGTCGGCGTGGTACCGGGCGTCGGCGTTGACGTTGGCGGCTGGCCGGCGCTGGGGCTGCGAAGCAGCAGCACGAGCACGATCACCGCCGCGGCGATGACCACAGCGCCCGCGCCGTTCCAGATCCACCTCCTGCGGGACCGCCGGTGCGGATGCGTGAGGGCGCGGAGCGCTTCCTCGCGACGTCGTTCGCGCTTCCGCCGCGACGCTGAGCGGGGCGCCGGGCGCCGGCTCGGGGGCGGGGGGACGCTCTTCTTCGGTGGATTGGGCATTCCCGGGACAGATAACACATCCCGGAACGGCCCCACTCTTTAGGCTGGAGGCGCGTACGCTGAAAACAATGAAGGTGCAGTCGGTCGGTCACGGGCTTCGCATGGTCGCCTCACGGGCGATCGACATGGCCGTGCTGGCGCGCCTCTCGGGCATCGAGGTGCTGAAGCCGCCGGTGATCGACTTCACCCCTTCTGATCCGCTGACGTTCTGGAAACAGAGCCGGGTGCTCACGCCGTATCCCGTGAGCGTGGTCGACGAGTGGACCCCGCTCGAGGGGCGGGCCTGGCGGTCGGTCGAGTTGGCGGGGGAGAGCAGTGGTCCGGGCACCCACCCCGGGGCCACGCGGCTGATGGCATCGGCCCACATTGCCCGCAATCCCGATCAGTCACTCCCTGCTGTGATTCTCGTGCACGGGTACGCGATTCCGTTCACGGGCTTCGACCGCTGGCTTGCCTGGCGCATCCGGCGCCGGGGAGCGTCCACGATTCGCATCGATCTTCCCTATCACCTCCGCCGAACGCCTCCGGGCCGCGACAGCGGCGATGGTTTCTTCAGCATCGACCCTGCCCATACCCGGGCCGTGGTGCAGCAGTCGGTGGAAGACGTCGCCGCGCTCGTCGCGTGGGCTCGGACGGAGGTGTCGCCATTGGTGTCGGTTATCGGCACCAGCCTCGGAGGCCTGATCACGGTGCTCTTGGCGGCGCTGGTCGACCTGGACGGTGTCGTGGCGGTCGCGCCGCTCTGTGATCCACCCGCATCGTTCACCATGCGCCCGCCTGGCGCATTGCAGCGCCGCCTTGGCATGCTCGGCGAGGGCGAGAGCTACTGGGGTCGCGATCGGCGAGTGGCCAAAGAGTTCCTGGACAGCGCGCTTGCGCCGCTGGTCGCCCGCAATCTCGTGCCGGTCACGCCTGGAGACCGCATCACGCTGGTGAAGGCCGACAACGACCTGATCGTCGGCCCCGGCCCCGTCGACGAGCTTGCAGCGGTGTGGGGCACCGATCTCTGGCGCTATCCGCAGGGGCACATCACAGTGATGAACGCGCCTGGGGTCGCCGGTCGCATCGTCGATCGCGTGGTCGAGGTGCGACCCCGCGGCGACACCATGCAACTGGCTGGATGAGCGTTCGCTCGGCGCTGTTGCGGCGTCAGGGCACCACGCGCGACGGCCGGGAGCTGTTGCTACGCCCCACGCGCGAGACCGACGCACCGGCCCTTGTCGCTCTGCTCGATTCGGTGGCCGCCGAACGCGAGTTCATCGCCGCCGTCCCTGGGGACCGCAGCGTGGCGGAGGAGCAGCTGGCGCTGGCCGCGCTGCTGGGCGAGGGCGGGTTGTCGATCGTGGTCGAGGTCGAGGCGAACATCGCCGGCCACCTCGTCGTTCATCGTGGTGTGGCTCCGGATGAGGCGCACAGCGGCGATGTAGCCATTATTGTCGAAAACCAATACCGCGGGACAGGCGTGGGTCGCCTGTTGATGGAGACGGCGATCGACTGGGGGCGTGCCGTCGGACTGAGCCGCCTGCACCTGGGCGTTTTTTCGAGCAATGATCGTGCAATCGGGCTCTATCGCTCCCTGGGATTCGTCGACGATGGTGTGCGCAGCGCGCACGTCAAACTGCCGGATGGTGAGCGAGCCCTGCTCCTCATGAGCCTCAGCCTCTGACGCCGAGCCGCTAATCCTCCCCTGGTATCCTGCAAGTGAATGAGTGATTCGCGCCCCATCGGCGTGTTCGATTCAGGCGTCGGCGGTGTGACGGTTCTCCAGGAGTTGCGCCGGCAGCTTCCCAGAGAGGGGGTCCTCTACCTGGCGGATCTGGCCAGGTTCCCGTATGGCCCGCGGCCACTCGCCGAAGTCCGGGAGCGAGCGCTGAGCATCATCGAATTCCTGAGCGGCTTTGACACCAAGCTCGTGGTCGTCGCGTGCAACACCGCGACGGCGGCGGCGTTGAACATCGCGCGGGAGCGGTTCGACATCCCAATCGTGGGGGTGATCGCGCCCGGTGCGCAGGCGGGAGCGACCGCGACGCGCAACGGCCGCGTTGCTGTGCTCAGTACCCAGGCGACCCTCGACAGCGGCGAGTACGTGCATGCGATCAGAGAGGCAAACCCCGGCGTCGTTGTCATGGGGCGCGCGGCTCCTGAGCTGGTGGACATCGTGGAGGCGGGCGACGCCGACACACCGCGCGCCGACGCGGCCCTCCAGCCGATCGTCAATGACATCGCCGCGTGGGGTGCCGACACGCTCGTCCTGGGTTGCACGCACTACCCGTTGTTGCGGCCATCACTTCGACGCGTGCTGGGACGGCGCCGCTGGCGGATCATCGACAGTGCCGAGACCACAGCGGCTCGTGTGCGCCGCATCCTGGCGGTGAACCGCCTCGGCAACGACGGTGATGGAGCGGGCGCGCAGGTCGAGACGCTAGTCACGGATGCGCCGCAGCGCTTCGTGGACACCGCCGCCCGTCTGTTCGGCGATGAGCTGCCCACGCCCCGCATGGTGGACGTGCAGTCAGCGCGCGTGCCGTTGGCGGTGGCGCGGTGAGCACTGTGGCCGGGGAGCTGCTCGAGCCGATCGTCGCCGATCTGCAGGAATTCGAGCGCCGGCTGGTGGACTCGATTGCTGCGGATCTCGGCCCCATGGCGAGTGCAATGGAGCACATCGTGAAGGCAGGCGGCAAACGACTTCGCCCCGCCCTGGTGATCCTGTCTGGCCGGCTCGGGTCCGCCGACCGCGACTCGATCTTCAACATCGCGATGGGCATCGAGTTCATCCACACCGCCACGCTGGTGCACGACGACCTCATCGACAACTCGCCCACACGCCGCGGCATTCGCACGATCCACGAAGCGCTCGGTCCAAACCCGGCGATCATCATCGGCGACTATTACTTCGCCAAGGGCGCGAACCTGCTGTCGTCCATCGGTTCTCCGGCGATCGACGCAGCCATCAGCCACGCCGTGATGACCATTTGCATGGGTGAGCTCCTGCAGATGACGAGTCGCAACGACTACGACCAGTCACTCGAAAGCTACTACCGCAAGATTGAGCGCAAGACCGCCACGCTTGTCGGCACATGCTGCTCGTCCGGCGCGATTGTGAGCGGCCAGTCAGAGGAAGCGGTGCAGTCCCTGCGTCGCTACGGCCACAACCTGGGCATGGCCTTTCAGATCGTGGACGACGTTCTCGACTATGTGGCCAGCAGCGACGAGATGGGCAAGCCGGTGGGCGCCGACCTGCGCCAGGGGACAGTCACATTGCCGTTGATGCTCGCGCTGCAGGATCCTGACGCCGGTCCGGCGCTGCGCCGCCTCCTGGCATCAAGTGAGCTGTCGGACAGCGACTACGATGAAGTGGTCGCGTTGGTCAGGGATTCACGAGCGATTGATTCGGCCGAACGCCACGCGCACGACTTTGCGAGGCGGGCTCGTGATGAGCTGGCTGTGTTCCCCGAGTCCATCACGCGTGCGACGCTGGAACGGATCTGCGACTACGTCGTCGACCGTCGCTTCTAGAGAGCGCCGAGGCGGCGCAGGTCTCGGC
>DATMRA010000213.1:0-4667 GCA_035566535.1 Candidatus Acidiferrales bacterium
TCGACAGCACATGGAGATCTTCGGACGCGATGCGTACTTTCTCGAGCTGCAGGACCACGGCATGGCTGAGGAGGCGACAGTACGAGATGGGCTGCTGGAGATCGCGCGGCGCACGGGCCTGTCAACAGTCGTCACCAACGACTCGCACTACATCAACGCCGAGGACGCGGAGGCCCACGACATCCTGCTGTGTCTGCAGACAGGGGCGCGTCGGGATGAGGAGAAGCGCTTCAAGTTCTCGGGCTCGAATTTCTACCTTGCCGGCAGTGGCGAGATGCGCAAGCGGTTTGCCAACTACGGCGAGGCCGTCGACAACACGCTTGCGATCGCGGCGCTGTGCGACCTCGAGATCCCGCTGGGTCGGAACCTCCTGCCGACGTATTCCCCAATCCCCGAGGGGCTGAGCGCCGACACGTATCTCCACGAGCTGTGCCAGCGTGGGTTGCAGGAGCGCTATGGCGACGGCATCACGCAGGAAGCGCACGAACGTCTGGCGATGGAGCTGGACGTCATCAGCCAGACCGGTTTCGCGTCCTATTTCCTGATCGTGTGGGACATGATCCGCGCCGCTCGCGGCAATGGCGTGCGCGTCGGGCCGGGCCGGGGCAGCGCCGCCGGATCATTGGTCGCGTACGTCCTGCGCATCACCGACATCTGCCCACTCACGTACGGCCTCATCTTCGAGCGCTTCCTCAACCTCGAGCGCGTGCAGATGCCGGACATCGACGTCGACTTCGACGACCGGCGTCGCGACCGCGTGCTCAAGTACCTGCAGGAGAAGTACGGGCACGACCGGGTGGCGCAGATCATCACGTTCGGCACCATGGCGGCGCGAGCCGCGATCCGCGATGTGGGCCGCGTGCTCAACGTGCCGCTGCCGGATGTCGACCGCCTGGCCAAGCTGGTGCCGGCGTCGATTGGCATCACCCTGGAGCGCGCGCTGGCCGAGAGCCGCGATCTGCGCGACCTGTACGAGCACGAGGACTGGGCGCGCAAGGTCATCGACAACGCGCAGCGGCTGGAGGGCATCTGCCGCAACGCGTCCACCCATGCCGCCGGTGTCGTGATCGGATCCGAGCCGCTCGCCGAGGTCGTCCCCCTGCAGCGCGCGACCGGTGGCGACGGCTCGACGGCGGTCACGCAGTTCGACATGAACGGGGTTTCCCAGATCGGACTCCTCAAGATCGACCTGCTCGGCCTCTCCAATCTCACCGTCATCGAGGAAGCCGCAGACGCCATCCGCGTCACACGCGGCGTCGAGCTCGACATCGACCGCATCCCCCTCGACGATCACAAGACGTACGAGCTTCTCGGCCGCGGCGACACGCACGGGATCTTTCAGCTGGAGGGGACGTTCGCCAAGAGGATCCTGGTCGACATGCAGCCGGAGTCGATCGAGGACCTCGCCGTCGCCAATGCGCTCAACCGCCCGGGACCCATCGAGGGGGGCGTCGTCGATATCTATCTGAAACGCAAGCGAGGCGAGGAGCCCGTCACCTACATGCTCCCCGAGCTCGAGCCAATCCTGTCAGAAACCTACGGGACGATCATCTATCAGGACCAGGTCATGAAGATCGCCTCGGCGGTGGCGGGATACACCCTGGGCGAGGCCGACATCCTTCGCGCTGCAATGGGCAAGAAGGACAAGGTCAAGATGGCCAAGCAACGCGACAAGTTTCTCAAGGGTGCGGGTGCGCGGGGCGTTTCCGAGGAGATGGCGAAGCAGCTCTTCGACCTCGTCGCCTTCTTCGCCGGCTACGGCTTCGGCAAGGCGCACGCCGTCTCGTATGCGCTGATCGGGTACCAGACGGCATACCTCAAGGCCAACCATCCGCTCGAGTACATGTGCGCGCTGCTCAACAGCCGCGCCGACAACTTCGACAAGCTCAAGCAGAGCATCCTCGACGCCCACGCGCGCGGCCTCGTCGTCCGCCCGCCTGACATCAACCGCAGCGCTGGGCCGTTTGCCATCGGCGATGTCGCGCAGCGGGAGATCCTCTACGGTCTGAAGCACATCAAGAACGTTGGCGAACGCGTCGCGGAGGCGATCGTTGCAGCGCGCGAGGAGGCCGGCGGTTTCAGCACGCTGCTGGATCTCTGCCTGCGCGTCGGCGTCAAGGACCTGAACCGCCGCGTGCTGGAGGCGCTCATCAAGAGTGGGGCATGCGACTCGTTGGGGGAGCGCGGCGACCTGCTGCGGTTGATCGACCGCGTCACCGACCGCGCGGCGCAGATCCGGCGCGAACGCGAGTCCGGCCAGACCGCCTTGTTCGGCGAAACCGTCGACATCATGGCTCCTCCGGTGGCTGCGACGGCGGAAGACGAGTACCGCAGTCTCAATGGAACGGCCGGCAATGGCAACGGCGTCATCGAGCCGATCTCACCGGAGGAGCGGCTGCGCTGGGAGCGGGAATACCTCGGGATATACCTGAGCGATCACCCGCTGCGACGCATCGCGGAGGATCTGCAGCAGCGCATCGACACGAGCATGAGCGAGCTCGGCCCGCACCTTGACGGTCTGCTCGTGCATGTCGGCGGCGCCGTCCGCGACATCCGCACATTTGTCCCCAGGCGAAGCACGACCGGGCAGCGAATGGCGTTCCTGCAGATCGAGGACCTCACGGGCGCGTGCGAGGTCGTGGTCTTTGCGCGCACGTTCGAGGAATGCGCGGCCCTGCTGCGTCCGGACGCAGTTGTCGTCGTGCGCGGCAAGGTCGAGGCCAATCGGGGGAGTAACGGCGGCGCGGTGCCCACGGCGCCGGCCGGCGACGACGAGGACCGGTTTGATGTCGAACCGGCGAAGATCCTCGCGGAATCCGTGTATGCGTGGGACGATCCGCGGCTCGCCGCGTGGCGCAAGAACAGCACCGTGCACGTGCGCATCGCGCAGCCACAGGCAAACATGATCGGTTCGTTGCGCCACGTCTTCGAGACGCATCACGGTGACTGCCCGGTTGTGCTCCACGTGCATGGCAGCGCCAGCGTTGACGAGATCGCCCTCCCCGGTGATTTCGCGGTGGACCCTGGTCCGGGCCTGGAGCGCGCCGTGGAGGGCTTGGTGGGGGATGGGTCGTACCGTGTGGAGATTCATCGTGAGCGCGCACCGGAACGCGAGCTGCGCGGAGCCGCACGGACGCGCTGAGCCGGGCCACACCTCCGCGGTGCCGGGTACGTAGCTAGAAGGCGCGCACCAACAGGTTGCCGACCAGTACCGCCACGATCACGTAGAGGATCACGTACGCGACTAATGTGACGAGCGCCGGTATGTCGAGGCCGGTGTGCTGCCCACGCCTGCCGAAGCCGGCAAAGGGCCGGACCAGCGGATTGGTCATCGTGCGGATTCCCATCACCAGCGGATGGAACGGATCAGCTGAAAACACCGAGACGAGCAGGCGGATCAGCACCAGCACGCCGAGCACGATGATGATGTTCTCGAGCAGCTGCGCAATCAGCAGCACGATGTCGGCGCCGAGATTGATCTGGCCGCCGATGGCGAAGTACAGCAGGGCCTGCTCGATCACGCGCGACAGGAAGAAGATGATGAGAATCGCGACCAGCGGCGAGAGGTCTATGCCCCCCAGCGTGGGGAGCAGGCGCCGAAACGGCCGGAGTATTGGATCGACGATGGCCCGCAGGATGCGCACCAGCGGATGCCACGGGCTGATCGGGAACCACGAGAGCAGGATGCGGGCCAGGATCAGGATGTACAGCGCGTACGCAACGAAGTGGACGACGTTGATGAGAGTGAGGGCAAAGCTCATGACGTTGTGGCAACCGGCGCTGGCTCGGTCCTCCCCCTGAGTTGAAACGCCTCAGCCCTGTCCGCGGTGCGCCGCCAGAGCAGATAGAGACCGGGCACACCGATGACGAGCATGCCGATCGCGGTCCACTGCGCCTGACGCAGACCGAGCAGCACCGCCGGCTCACTCTTCCGGAACTGGAACACGATCAACTGCGTGATCGCGTACAGCCCGATGTACGTGATGGCCATCAGCCCGGTGCGAACCTTGCGTTTGTAGAGCATGTACAGCACAACGCCGACCGCGAGGGCTGCGAGGGCCTCGTATGCCGCGGCGGGCTGGTACGCCGGGCAGAGGGGCCCACCCGGTTGGGTCGGCGTGAGGCAGAGTTGGAATCCGGATTGCAGAACGGCGTGTGGGTTCGCATATGCCGTGGCCCACGGCAGCGTGCTGGTGGACCCGAGTATGTCTCCGTTGATGAGGTTGCCGATGCGCCCAATCGGTTGACCCACGACTGCGAACAGAACGCCTCCGTCGAGCAGCAACCATGGGTTGAGGTGGTAGCGCCAGCCGCAGATGGCGAGCGTGATGAAGCCCACGATGATGGCGCCGAAGAACGCCATGCCGCCATTCCAGAAGGCGATGATGTTGACCGGGTTCTGCAGGTAGTCGTGCACCAGGTTCGGCTGTTGCAGGACGTAGTACAGGCGTCCGCCCAATAGCCCGAAGACGATCGTCCACATCGTGATCTTCTCGGCCACCGCGCGTGAGACGCCGCTGCGCGTGGTGAGCGGGAGCGCGCCCCAGCGGTAGGCGGCGAGAAACGCAACCGCGTACATGATCCCGTACCAGTGAATATTGAACGGCCCCAGGTGGAGGACGGGATCGATGTTGATGACGACGATGCCGAGCGCGCTCGGAGTGGTG
>DATMRA010000214.1:0-9137 GCA_035566535.1 Candidatus Acidiferrales bacterium
AGCGACGTCGGCCACACCGGTGAGCTCATCAACGCGTTGATGACTCCGGCCACGAACGTCTGCCCCACCTGGATGTTCTGTGGGTTCTCCTCGCTGCCATATTGGTAATCAGCCTCGACCATCACAATGGGCGGCAGGGTGCCGCTGTTGCAGGCCGCCTGAAATGCGGCGATGGTCGCTTGCGGACCGCCGAAAGGCCCGAACAGGTGCGTACCCTGCTGCGACGCCGCCCAGGTTGCGCCGAAGAGGCCGGGAGTAGGCAGCTCGCTGTAGTAGTCGGCCCAGCCGATGCCGTGGGCGTTGAGCACGTCGAAGATGTGCCCATGTAAGGGCGTGACCGTCGGCGGTGGCGTGTCTGTGCTGACCAGACCTGCTGCTGTCCCGGCCATCAGGAACACACGGTTGGGGTACGTCTGGCACAGTGTCGAGCTGAAGTAGCGGTCGCACACTGGAAAGTTCTCCGCCAGCGAGTAGTAGAAGGGCAGGGTCCCCTCATCCCAGTATCCGATCGCGTCGGTCGAGCTCTGGCGCAGGAAGCCGTCCATCGCGCCGCCGTCATAGGAGAGATGGCTCGAGTTCCAGCTCTGGCTCACGCCTCCCGGCTGGCAGCCGTCCGGCATCGGGTGCGCTCGCTGCGTCACACCGTGGTTGTCAATCTGCGTCACGGTCGGGATGCCCGCTGTGTCGAGCTGCGGCCAGCCGTCAACCCGGCCCGACAATGCCGGAGCGCGATAAGGAAGCATGCCGAAGTAGTTGTCGAACGAATGATTCTCCATCATCACCATGATGATGTGGTCGATGTTGGCCAATTCCGGAGCGAGGTCGGGCTGAGGGATGCCAGCTGGCCGGGTGGGGAATGGCAGACTGCCCGGCTGCCGCAGGGTGGCACCGGCAAATGCGCGTCGCGCGTCGAAGAGCGCTCCCGGCAACACGGTCGCAGCGCCGGCTGCTGCGCCGAGCTTGAGGAAGTCGCGCCGGTGCAGGTGGCGCTGAAAGAGTTCCTGCATCAAATGCGGGGTTTGCGTCTCCGCCACAGGAGCAACACGCCGACCGCGGCGAGGGGCAGCGCAACCACCAGCGGCGTCTCGGGTGCGTTCGTCGATGGCGTGGCGAAGAGCTCACTCATCGCGGTGGCCGATCCTGCGTTGCCGAGGTATGTTGTGATCCCCAGGGCATCCTCGAACGTTCGCAGCATCGATGCATGGTCGTAGCTGTGGTGGGTGGTCGTGCCGACGGCAACACCCGGACCGAGCGCCAACAGGCCGACACGACCGCCGAAGCCAGCGGCGCCGCCGACGCCTCCGGTGCAGCAGCCCGAGGTATCGGAGTTCGCACCTTCATCAAAGGTGATGAACAGCACGCCGTTGTGCGCGGCCAGGTATGTCACCAAGGGGGCCAGGTTCGCCTGCAACCAGCAGTCGGCCGAAACGAGCCCGCCCGCCGCCGCATTGCGCGGGGCGCAGGGTGGGACAGCGCTGCCGCCCGCGCACGGAGTGTCGTGCCCGTCGTGGCATGTGTCGGGCGTGATGAAGAAGAAGTTCGGCAGAGTGTTGCCGGAGATGTCCGTCGCCAGCTGCGCGTAGGGCAGCACGTGCTGCGTGCAGCGCGTCGCGTTGGTGAGGATGTCGTTGTAGTAGATGAACGGGTTGTGCCGGTCGGCGTAGTTCGTGCTCAGCGCGCCGTTGCCCTGGTACGGATCTGGCGGGCTCGCGGTCGGCGATGGATCGGCGTGCAGGCACGCCGTCGCCGTCCCGTCCATGTACCCGGCCCAGGTCTTTCCGGCGGTCTCGACCTGGTCGGCGATGTTGATGCCGCCGGCCGGGGCCGACGTCACGGCGGCGCACTGGAAGAGGTTCTGTGAGGCGCAATCGCTCCCGGTCGTCGGTGTCCAAGCCTGGCCGCTGGTCATGGCGATGTAGTTGTCCAGGCTCACGTGGCCGGTTCCGAAGTACATGTCCGCGAAGGCGCCGCCCGGCACGAGGGAGTTGAGGTACGTGGCCGGACTCGTTGCACCCCATGTGGAGGTGAACGACTCGTTCTCGAGGACGAGTACGCCGACGTGGTCGTAGGCGGGGATACCTTCCAGCCCCGCCGCGGACGCGGGGATCGAGGCGCCAAGCGCCAATGTCGCGGCGACGGCCACGCCCGCGAGGCGAGGTAGTACGTGCATCGCGCTCCTTGAACCCGAGAACTCCTTCCACCAGAGAAGACGGTCCGTGATGCGCGATTCCTGCGCGGCTTAATCGACCCCTAACTTCCCGACGCCGTCAGCGGCGCTTGCGCTGCGCCAGGCGGCGATGCACGGAGACGTACGGCTCCCCCCGGTTGCGGCTGCCCGGCCGCGGCCGGGTCCGGGGCAGGCTGCCGCCCCACCACAATGCCGCGCCGATGCCCAGCGCCAGGATGATGAAGACGATCACCGCGATCACTCGGCCAGTGTAGGCGACCCTCCAAGATTGCCTTCGTGGACCTCGCGCTGAAGCTGACCATCACACCGCTGGCGATCGCCGCCGCCACCCTGCTCGCGCGGCGACGCGGGCCAGCTCTCGGTGGCTGGGTGGCCGCCATCCCCTTCACGTCGGCACCCGTGGTGCTGTTTCTCGTCCTCGACCGCGGTACGGGCTTCGCCGCGACGGCCGCTCTCGGCATGCTCGCGGCCACCGCTTCGCAGGCGTCGTTCGCCCTCGCCTACGCGTGGTCCGCGTTGCGATTCCCCTGGTACATCGCTCTCGGCGCGGGCAGTGCCGGGTTCGCGGCGAGCACGTTCGCGCTGAACACCTCGAGCCCGAGCGTGATCTCCGCGCTGGCGATCGTGGTCGGAGCGATCGTGCTGGCTCTGGCATTGATGCCGGTGCGTCCCGGAGCCCCAGTGGACGCGACGGCGAAGGAGGTCCCAGTGCTCCTGGACGCGGCGCTCCGCGCGGTCATCGTCACCGCCGTTGTGGTTACGATCACGGCCATCGCGCCTGCCGTCGGTCCAACCCTCGCCGGTCTGCTCTCGCCGTTTCCGCTGTTCGGCGCCGTCTTCATGATCTTTCCGCATCGGCGTCTGGGCAGCGCAGGGGCTGTCGCCGCGGCGCGCGGTCTGCTGTGGGGCCTCTTCGCGACCTGCGGGTTTTTTGCCGTGCTGGCGCAGCTGCTGCCCGGGGTTCCGCTTGCGCTGGCATACCTTGTGTCGGCGGCGGCAGCGGTGGCGATACAGCTGGTCACGCTGTCGATCGTGCGCAGGTGGCCGGCCGTATGGGGGCTTGCAGCCACGTGACCGCGAGGGTGATCCTCGCCCACGGCGCCTCGGGGACTGCCGCGAGCATGCGACCCCACGTTGAGGGGCTGCGCCGCCGCGGCGTCAACGCATCGGCCATCGACATTCCGAAGGGCAGCGCCGAGCGAGCCCTGCCCGTGTTTCGCCGTCACCTCGACGAAGCGCCCAGCGGCACCGCGGTGGGCGGCCATTCCTACGGTGGGCGTGTGGCAAGCCTGCTCTGTGCCGAGCAGCGCGGTCGAATGCCGTCAGGCCTGGTGCTGCTCAGCTACCCGCTGCACCGCCCCGGGCACCCGGAAGAGGCCCGCACCGAGCACTGGCCGCGCGTCACCTGCCCTGTGCTGCTGCTGTCGGGTGAGGCTGACCCGTTCGCGCGCATCGAGCTGTTGCGCAAGGCCGTCGACCTGCTCCCGGACGCATCCCTGCACACATATCCGCGGGTGGGGCACGGGCTCGCCCCCGTCCTCGACGATGCTCTCGACCGCATTGCCGAGTTCATCAAAGGCCTCGCTCCGGCGGGACCTCAGGACGCGTCGTGACAGAAGTGCACGCGCGCCGGTGTCAGAGCGCGCAACCGTTCGAGTGAGCGGCGCCAGGATTCGACATCCTCTGCCTGACCCGGGGCCAGCTGTTCAGATCCCGGCGAATCCCACACGGTTCGTCTGAACGCCGCGTCGCCGATGAAGAGCTCCGTCCCGCGTTCTGTCTCCGCGATCACCGACTGGTGGCCGGATGTATGCCCGTCGGTCGCCACGACGCGAAGGTCGTCCGCGAGCGCGACGTCCCCGTCGAACAACTCGAACTGAACGCCGGTTGCGCTGAGCCATTCGCCGACGTCGGCTTCCTCGCGCTGCACGCGTTCCAGCTCGCGTCGCTGCACGCAGAGCCGTGCGTGTGAGAAGACCGGATTCTGCCCGCAGTGGTCAAAGTGCAGATGCGTGTTGATGACGAGGCGCACGTCGGCCGGACTGAGCCCATGCTCTGCAAGGGCGTCGGCCACCGAGCGGTTCACCACGCGGAACTCGCGCAGAAGTGCTTCGGGTCCGCCGCACCCCGTATCGATGAGCACCGCGCCGAGCGACGGGTGCAGCACCACGAAGCCGTGCACCGGCCACGGATCCTCCACCACGTGGATCGTCGCGAGGTTCAGACGCAGGACGTTCATGCCGGGATCAGGCGCTTTTGTACGCTCGCACCGCAAGTGGCGCGAATACCAGCAGGATACCCACGAGCCAGAGAAGCGCTTGCCAGAGCGAAGGGTTCAGCGGGAACTGCGGCCCTCCGAGAGCCAGCGCTCGCATCGCGTTGATCACTAGCGTGACCGGCTGATTGTTGGCGAACGCCTGCATCCACCCCGGCATCGTGGCGATGGGGACGAACGCCGAGCTCACGAATGTCAGCGGGAAGAGCCAGATCAAGCCGAACGCCTGCACCGACTCCTCGTCCTTGATGGCCAGCCCGATGAACGCCGAGATGCAGCAGATGGTGACACCGAACGCCTCGGCGAGCAGCACCATGCCGATGGCTGCAATGACGCCATTCTGAAACCGGAAGCCGACCGCGTAGCCCACGCCGATGATCACGGTGATGGTGACGAGCATGCGCACGGCGTCTGCCATGAGCCTTCCCGCGAGCACGGCGGAACGCGCCATCGGCAGCGAGCGCAGCCGGTCGATGACGCCCTGTTTTGCCTCCTGCGCGAGCGCGATCGCCGTGGCGAACGTGGCGAAGGCCGCGGTCTGGCCGATGATCCCCGGCATCAGAAAGTTCACGTAGCCACCGGGGTTGGCGACCTGGATGGCACCGCCGAACACGTAGCGGAAGAGGAGCACGAAGATCACCGGCTGAACAACGGTGAAGACGATGTACGCCGGCACGCGCATCCAGACGAGCAGGTTGCGCCGCGTCATGACAAGCGAATCGCTCAGCGCCCATCGTGCAAGCTGCGCCGTACTCGGCTTCGACTGTGCTATCGCGACAGTGGCCATCAGATCAGCCCCCCGTGGGTGCGGCGCCAGGCCTGCGACCTCGCCGCCTGTGTTGTGCTCCAACGTCGTCACTCTCGGCCGCGTGTCCCGTGACTGCGAGGAAGACGTCGTCGAGTGACGGTCGTCGCAGCGCGAGTCCATCAGTTTCGACGCTCGCGCCGTCGAGACGCCGCACTGCCTCAACCAGTGCGTGCGATCCTCTGCTGCCGACGCGCAGCACAACGCGGCGTGTCTGCTCATCGACGCGTGCCTCGCTGTCGGTCAATCCGGCGGTTGCCTGCACCGCGTCTGCGACGCGCGCCTTGTCGACAACGGTGAACTCGAGGACGTCACCACCGACACGGTCCTTCAGCTCGTCCGATGTGCCCTGGGCGATGATCTGGCCGCGTTCGATGACGATGATGTTGTCGGCCAGCTCGTCCGCCTCGTCGAGATACTGCGTGGTGAGCAGGATGGTGGTCCCCTGGGCCGCAAGCCGCCGGATGATGTCCCACATCCCGAGGCGCCCGTGGGGATCGAGGCCGGTGGTGGGCTCGTCCAAGAACAATACCGACGGCTCGCCGAGGAGGCTGGCGGCGAGGTCGAGGCGCCGCTTCATCCCGCCGGAGTACGTTTTCGCAGGCCGGTCAGCCGCCTCGACGAGATCGAAGCGTTCCAGCAGATCTGCGCCTCGAGCCCTGACCTCATCCCTGCTCAGGTGTCGAAGCCTGCCGATGATCTCGAGGTTTTCACGGCCGGTCAGCTCGAGCACGATGGCGGTGGCCTGGCCGGCGAGCGCAATGGCGCGGCGTACGGCTGCGGCGTCGCGCACCACGTCATAGCCCTCGATGACCGCGCGTCCCGCGTCCGGCGGCAACAGGGTGGTGAGCACTCGCACCGCGGTCGTTTTGCCCGCGCCGTTGGGGCCGAGCATGCCGAGCACCGTGCCGCGGGGCACGTCGAAGTCGATGCCACGCAGTGCCTGCACCTTTCCGAAGGACTTATGCAGGCCCTCGACGTGGATCGCGTAGGGCAGAGTCGGATCCGAAGCAGCCATCGGCCGGTGATTCTGTCACGACGGCGACGGTAGTCCGTCGCGTGACGTGAATCGCGCCGCTAGAGAGCCCGCATTCGATTGTTGCGCGGATTGTGCTCGACCTCGGCCAGGCCGAGCGCCTCCATCAACGGAGGCACGTACACCCCGAAGCGCCCGCGCAGGCCCTTCTTGAGTCCGTACCAGCCACCAACGGGGTTGTCCGTCGCGCGTGCCCACGCCTCGACGCTGCCTTCCAGCGCCGGCTTCTGCTCGTCGGTGCCGCCGAGCGGCATCCAGCCGCCGTGCGCCTTGAGCATCGTATGCAGGTCGTCGAGACACCTGAGCTGGTATCGCAACTCGGTCTTGCCGACGACACAGACGAGCGCAGGCGGGCTGGCGGCGGGATCCCGGTACATCTGGTACTCGGAAGTCCCAGGCGGCGTCTTGAGATTCCACGGCTGCTCCCGCGTGCCCTGACCGTCGACCTTCGCCATCACTGACCCTCCGTCTGGATAACACGCGCGACTCTGGCACGTCGCCTCTCTCAGCGCACTCCCAGCAAACGCTCGCGTGGGGTTGAGCTTGGTCGCCGACAGTGGAGCTCAACCGACAACCACGCCGGCGGACGCAGCGCCCACGGCACTGGAGTGAGCGACATGTAGCACGTAACGCGCGCAACGACATCGACGAACAACAAGCAAACAGGAGAGATCAACGTGGACACACAAACGAAAGAAACGCGGGGAGGCTGGCGTACCGTGCTCGGGCGCCGCGGAGCCACGGCGGCGGTGGCCGCCGGGCTGGCCGGCGGCGCCTTTGCCGGCGGCTACCTCATCTCGCACGCGGCCACGACTGCGGCCAGCCCGAGCACGTCGAGCTCGGCCTCGGCATCGACCGCGGCGACCACACCCACCCCGGCACCGGGGACGTTCCATTCCAATGAGAACGCGAGCCACGAGGCCGGCGAGAGCGCTGCGCGCGAAGCGCAGGAGAACGCCGGGCAGATGCCGACCGTCCCTTAGGACGGGCAGACCGCCGCAAAACGGGAGGGCCCGGCCCGCCGGCCGGCCCTCTCGCGACCGGCTGCACGGGCAAGACGTGATACGAGTCCGCAGATGCTGGAACCGGCGGCTGACGGTCGTGTCTACCGGATGCAGCGGCGGATACGGCTGGCCGACACCAGCGCCAGCGGTCGCCTCCGTCTCGACGCCGCAGCCCGGTACGTGCAGGACATCGCGACCGACGACGTCGCCGACGCGGGCATGGACGACGGCGACCACGTCTGGATCGTCCGTCGCGCCGTCGTGGAGGTCCGCTCGCCGTTCCAGGCCGACACGGCGGTGCGCGTGGCCACGTGGTCGGGCGGGCTCGGCGCCCGGTGGGCCACCCGCCGCACGAGCATCGACGGCGACGCCGGTGGCCACATCGAGGCCGAGACGCTATGGGCGTTCGTGCACGCCGAGACCCTGAAGCTCGCACGCCTGCCTCCGGCGTATCACGCGGTCTACGGCGACGCGGTCCGCGACGCGACCGTCTCCGGCAAGCTGCGCCTGCCGCAGCACCCGCCCGAGGATGCACGCCGCGTGGAGTGGCCGCTTCGCGTGACGGACATCGACATCCTCGGCCACGTCAACAACGCCGTCTACTGGGAGGCGGTGGAGTCCGAGCTGGTCGCGGCGGACGGCTTCCATGGCGGCGCGGTGGTCGAGTACCGCCAGCCGGTCGACCTCCAGACCGAGGTCGTCTTGCGCGTCCAGGAGCGCGCGAGCGGCTTCCTGATGTGGTTCGTAGCGGACGGTGCGGTGGCCGCCGTGGCCCAGGTGAACGGGGTCGAACCTCCCGGCTGAGCGCTCAAAAAAGGGGCTCTGAGCAGGGCGCGTAGGAACCTGCGAAGGCGGGTATCAAGTGTCCATGACTGAGATGAACCCGGAGCTCCTTCCCGTCCTCCCCCTCGACGACGTGGTGGTACTCCCTCATATGACCGTGACGCTCAGCGTCGAGGGGGACGAGCAGAGGGCCGCCGTCGAGGCGGCTCGGAAGGGCAACCATCTGGTGCTGCTGGTGCCGAGGATCGACGGCAAGTTCGCCAGCGTCGGCACGGTGGCGAGCCTGCAGGATTCCGGACAGCTGCCCAACGGCGCCGAGGTGACCATCATCCGGGGCGAATACCGCGCCAAGCTTGGCGGAGGCCAGGCGGACGTCGGTGGGGCTCTCTGGGTCCAGGTCGTTCCCGCGCGGGACAGAGAGCCAACGGAGAAGGAACAGCAGCTGAGTCGCGAGTATCGCGCGATGCTCGAGAACCTTCTCGAGGCACGCGGCGCTCCCGGTGTTGTGCAGTTCCTCCGCGCAGCGCGGACGCCCGGCCAGCTGGCCGACCTCGCCGGCTACTCGCCCGACCTCAACGTCGAACAAAAGGTGCGAGTCCTCGAGACCCTCGACGTCGAGGAGCGGCTGACGCTGCTCATCGAGTGGACCCGCAGCATCCTTGCGGACGCCTCGCTGAAGGAGCAGATCCGCAACGAGGTGAACGAGGGCATGGAGAAGGCCCAGCGGGACTTTCTCCTCCGGCAGCAGATGGAAGCCATCAAGAAGCAGCTCGGCGAGGGCGGCGACGAAGTCGCGTCGACGTACCGTCAGCGCATCGCTGACGCGGGCATGCCCGACGCGGTCCGCGCCGAGGTCGAGCGCGAGCTTGATCGCCTGGAGCGCACCAGCGAGCAGAACCCCGAGCACGGCTGGATCCGCACATACCTCGACTGGATGCTCGACATCCCGTGGAATGTCCGGTCCGATGACAACTTCGACCTGGCCACCGCACGCAGGATTCTCGACGAGGACCACACCGGCCTCGAGGACGTCAAGGACCGCATCA
>DATMRA010000215.1:0-8942 GCA_035566535.1 Candidatus Acidiferrales bacterium
GCCAGGAGCGCCGCCAGCACCGGCTCGATTTCGCGCTCAGGGAGTCCGGACACCGCCGACAAAGCCGCGGGGGTACACGTCTTGCCGAGCACCGCCGCATCCTGGATCAAACGCCGCTCAGTCGCGGTCAAGCCATCCAGCCGCGCCGCGATGAGGCCGTGGAGGGTCTCCGGAACTTCCAGGTCCTCCACGGGTCCGGTGGGACGGTACACGTCAGCTTCCTGCACCAGCAAGCCGCGGTCCAGCAGCATGCGAACGGTTTCGACTGCGTACAGGGGCACGCCCTCAGCCCGGTCGAGAATCTTCGAGGTGAGCTCCCCGGGAAGCCCAGGGACCAGCCCGGTAAGGAGCTGTTGCATTGCGCGTGGCGTGAGCGGTTCCAGATAGATTGAGGTTGCGTTACGCCTGGGACCCACACCCGTGTCGGCGTCGGGGCGCGCCAGCGTAAGAACGTAAATGGGGAAGGCTCGCGACCACTCCATCAGATAGTCGATGAACTCCAACAATGTTGGGTCCGCCCACTGCAGGTCCTCGAACACCATGATCACGGGGTTGCTGGCGGCAAGACGCTCGAAGAAGAGTCGCCAACCGGCGAACAGATCGGACTTGTCGGACGCGGTGCGGTCCTCGAGGCCGAGCAGGTGCGCAAGACGAGGTTCGACGAACTTCCTGTCGATGGGATCCGGTACCGAGAGTTCGACGATCTCGTGCAACTTGCTCATCGCCGAGGCGCGATCCTCGCCCTCGGTAATCCCGGCGCGTCCACGCACCATCTCCGCAAGCGCCCAATACGTCACACCTTCCCCGTACGAGAGGCAGCGTCCACGGTGCCAGCGAAAGACACGCTCCAAGCCATCCATGTACTTGAAGAACTCCCAGCCCAGCCTGGATTTGCCGATGCCGGCAATGCCCGTGATCTGCACGAGGTGCGCCCTCCCTTCATCGACGCACGCGAGGAAGAGTTCCTTGACCAGCTTGAGTTCTCGGTCGCGCCCCACGAAGGGCGGTTCGAGCCCCTCTGACTTCATCAGGCCGCCCACCCCGGCGACAACTCGCTGCGCCTGCCACAACCGCACCGGCTCGGCTTTGCCCTTGAGCATGTGCGACCCAGCATCCACGTACGCAATTGCCACGTCGCTGGCGCGCTTCGTTGAATCCCCCACCACCACGCCGCCGGGCTCCGCCACTGATTGAATCCGCGACGCTGTGTTCACAAGGTCGCCGGCCACCAGCCCCTGACCCGATGCTCCCACGTTGACCGTGGCTTCTCCTGTCAGCACACCGGCCCTCGCGCGAAGGCCCTGGGCACCAACCTCGACGCCCAGCTCTGTGACTGCGTCGACCAGCTCCAGCGCGGCGCGAACCGCTCGCTCCGCGTCATCCTCCTTTGTCACCGGCGCGCCCCAGACCGCCATGACTGCATCGCCGATGAACTTCTCCACCACACCGCCGTAGCGACCCACGACCTTTTGGCAGGTATCGAAATACCGGGTGAGAAGCTCGCGCACCTCCTCTGAATCTCGCGCCTCGGAGAGCGTCGTGAAGCCGACGAGGTCGGCGAAGAGCAGGGACACGAGGCGGCGTTCGGTGATTGCAGACGACGTCAGCGCAAACGAGTCGGCAGGTGCGATGAGCTGCGGTCGCGGAGGCGAAACCGCAGGAGTTGCACCCGGCACGAGAGCCGCGCCGCAATCGCCGCAGAAACGTACGCGGGCTGGGTTCGTCGCACCACAGGAAGGACAAACCACAGCCAGCGGGGCTCCGCAGTCGCCGCAGAACCGCCGCCCGCTCTCGTTTTCGCCTCCGCAATTGGAGCAGATCACCCGCGCCGCCTCTCTTTCTTGGCTAGGGACAGAAGCCTACCGCTCCTCGCCTCTCATCGTCCGTCACGTATCCCCTCCCGGTGGGATCAAAAAAGCCGGCGGAGGGATTCGAACCCACGGCCCGCTGTTTACAAAACAGCCGCTCTGCCACTGAGCTACGCCGGCGCGCCTCCAGAGTAGCCGAGGCCCGATTCCTACTGCGACGCACCGTCGTCGGGCTGACCTCGACGCAGCGCTTCCAGGCGGCGCCGCACGTCTGGATCCAGTTGATGCTCCACGCGGCGCGCCCCAGTTGCCTCGTCGCGGTGGCGGCGGGCGTCATTGGCGGTGTGAGAGGCCACGCTCGTCACCTCCTCCTCCAGTGCCTTGGCGCTCATGGTCCCCGCGCCCATGGCGGTCACCATCGACCGTTGCAGCCGGTCTCCCGTCGCCACCACGACATCCGCCGCGTTGCCGCGTCGCGACGCCTCATTGGCCAGCCGTTCGATCACGTGATCCGCTGATGCCGTGGTCGTGCCATAGCGCACGGTCACGCCGTCAATGCTCTCGGCTGCATTGCGGTCTCCCACCCGAGAGTGCGCATCGAAGACGACCGTCACGGCCACACCGGTCTGCGCTGCGTACTCCGACAGCGCCTGAATCAGCAGGCGCCGCGCATCCTCGAGGCCGCGCTCCGACAGCGCCCGCTTCAGCCGCGGCCATGCGTGGATGACGTTGTAGCCATCCACGATCAGTACCTGCATGAGATGCAGTGTGCATCACGGCCTCGCACGCGGCTCAGCGAGCGGCAAACCCCCGCTGCCGTTGCACCTCGTACAGGAGCGCCGCGGCCGAGGCTCCGGCGTTCAGCGACGCCACGTGTCCGAGCATTGGCAACGAGACGAGCGCATCGCAGTGGCGCTTGGTGAGCGGGCGCATCCCCTCCCCCTCCGCGCCCACCACCAGCGCAATCGGGTGTGTGTAGTCGAACTGGTCGTACCGCTGCGGCGCCGCAGCGTCGAGGCCCACACGCCACAGCCCGGCAGCGCCGATGATCTCCAGCGCCTGCGCCAGATTTCCCGCGGACGCGATGGGGATGTGCTCGATCGCTCCCGCCGACGCCTTGGTCGCAGCCGGGGTGACCGCCACGGCGCGGTGTCGTGAGAGGACGAGACCGTCCACACCGCAGGCCTCCGCCGTTCGTGCGATCGCACCGAGGTTCTGCGGATCCTGAATTCCGTCCAGGACGAGCAGCAGCGCCGGATGCCGGGCGCGCTCCAGCAGCTGCTCCAAGCGCAACGGCGTGCGCGCGTGGAAGTACCCGGCCACTCCTTGGTGATGCTCGGTGTGGGCAACGTCGTCGAGCCGGTGTCGCGGCGAGGTTTCCACAGTGATGCTGCGTGCGAGCGCGATGTCGAGGATCTCCGTCATGCGCGCGTCGTGGCGCATCCCCGCTGCGATGACGATCTTGCGCGCCACACGACCCGCACGCAGCGCCTCCAGGACGGGATTGCGCCCGTAGAGGATGTCCACCGGAATTCAGATCCCCGCGATGCGTATCACCCCCGCCGCCAGCGCTGGCCTGCGGGTGTGTCTTCCACCATCACGCCACGCCGCGCGAGCTCGTCACGGAGGCGATCGCCCGCGCTCCAGTCCTTTGCCGCCCGAGCCTCCGCGCGGGATGCGAGAAGCGCGCGCTCTTCGGCGTCCAGCTCGCCGCCCCGTTGGCCGTCGCGATCCATCAGCGGGAATACACCCAGGATGTCGTCAACGCTCTCGAGCAGGTCATGCAACGCAGCGCGGGTCGTCTCAGTCACCGCCGCCCCGTCGAGCACTCGGTTGATCTCGCGCAGCGACGCGAAGACGGCACCCATCGCTTCGGGGAGGTTGAGGTCGTCGTCCATGGCTTCCTCAAACCCGTTGCGCGCCATGCGGATCGCGGTCAACGTCACGTCGTCGGCCGGGCCCTCGTCCTCCACCGTCGACAACGTCGCGACCCGCTCGCGAAATGCGGCGAGGCGTTCCACGGCCTCCGTCGCCGCGGCCAGCGGTTCGTCGGAGTAGTTGAGTGGTTTGCGGTAGTGAGCCGACGCGGCAAGCATGTAGCGCAGGGCTGACGCACGAGCGCCTTCGTCGAGCACCTCTTGCACCGTCATGAAGTTGCCCTCCCGCTTGGCCATCTTCTCACCGGCGATGCGAAGGTGCTGGCTGTGGCACCAGATCCGCACGAACTGCTTGCCCGTGGCCGCCTCCGATTGCGCGATCTCATTCTCATGGTGCGGAAAGATGTTGTCCACGCCGCCGCAGTGGATGTCGAACGTCTGGCCCAGCAGCGTCATGCTCATCGCCGAGCATTCGAGGTGCCAGCCCGGCCGTCCCCTGCCGATGCGCGTGTCCCACCCGATGTCGTCCGGACCCACCGCCTTCCACAACGCGAAGTCGCGCACGTCCTCCTTGCTGTAGTCGTCGGAGTCGACCCGTCCACTGGCGCCGGCGATCACTCCCTCCGCGGTCATCCCGCTCAGCCGGCCATAGCGCGGAAACGCCGCGATGTGGAAGTAATAGCTGCCGTCACTCCGATATGCGGCGCCAGCCTTCTCGAGCCGCTCCACCAGGTCGACCATCTGCTCGATGTATTCGGTGGCTCGTGGGTAGTGGTGCGCGGGACGAATGCCGAGCGTATCGCGGTCCTGGTTGAATGCGGCGATCCACGGCGCGGTCTCAGCGTCGAGCGCGTTGCCGTGCTCGCGCGCGTTCTTGATGATGCGGTCGTCCACGTCGGTGAGGTTCATGACGTGGGTCACCCGCGCGAAGCGGCGGTCGAGCCAGCGGCGCAGGATGTCTTCGAAGATGAACGTGCGGAAGTTGCCGATGTGGACGCGAGTCCATACTGTCGGACCGCAGGTGTACATCCGCACGTGGTCGGGCTCGAGTGGCTCGAGCGCGACGAGCCCGCGGCTCATCGTGTCGTGCAGGCGCAGCGTCACAGCGGCGCGAGGAGCACCATTGCCGACGCGGCCACACCCTCGCCGCGGCCGGCAAAGCCCATCCCGTCCGAGGTGGTCGCGCCGACCACGACGGTCCCCGGCGGCACGCGGAGCGCACCGCACAGTGCTTCGGACATGGCGCCCAGGTGCGCCTGCAGCCTAGGCTCTTCTGCCACCGCGATCACGTGCGCCGAGATCAACTGCCATTTCGTCTCGGCGAGCTTGTCCGCCACCCGCTCCAGCAATGCGACACCAGCAACGTCCTTCCACTGCGGATCGTTGGACGGGAAGTGCCTGCCCATGTCACCCAACCCGGCCGCACCCAGACACGCGTCGGCCAGAGCGTGCGCGACAGAATCGCCGTCGGAGTGGCCCATCAGGCCGCGATCGTATGGGATGAGCACACCGCCGAGCATGAACGGACGGCGCGGGACGAAGCGATGTGCGTCGATGCCGTGGCCGACGCGCAGCTCCGGAGTGGTCACGATGGTTCCTCCACGAGCGCACGCAGCAGCACCAGATCCACCGCGTGCGTGACCTTGATGTTGCGCACCTCACCGGGTACCACGGCAACCCGCTGACCGAGTCGCTCGACCAGGTAGGCGTCGTCGTCCGCGACCACACCGTCCTCCCGCGCAGCGGCGTGCGCGTGGACGAGCAGGTACGTCGAGAACGCTTGCGGTGTCTGCGTCGCGATGAGCTCGTCACGCTGGAGCGTCTCGACGATGTGGCCATCGGCAACGCGCTTGACCGTGTCGACAATCGCGATCCCAGCGGTGGCGGCGCCGTACTCCTGCGCCGCAGTGAGCACCTCGCGAAAGAGTTGCGGCGATGCGAGCGGACGCGCTGCGTCGTGCACACAGACATATTCATGCTCGGTGCAGCGCTCGAGCGCTGCGCCGACCGAGTCCTGCCGGCGCGCGCCGCCGGCCACAAGGTCAATCACGGCAAACCCGGCGGCGTCTGTCAACTCGCGCAGCGCGTCCCAGCGGTGCACCGGCGCGGCGATGACCACCTGGTCGAAGCACGCCGCCTCCGCCCCGCGCTGCAGCGTCAGCGCCAGGAGCGGACGGCCGTGCACCTCGACCCAGAGCTTGTCCTGTCCCATCCGCTCGCCCCGGCCGAACGCGGGAAGAATCAGCGCCGCAGTCAGCGCTGAGCGACCCGGGCGCCGCGCGTCGAACGAGCCTGTTTCGAGCCGCGTCCCATATCGGGTGAATCGTACGCGGCGAAAATCATCCGTCCCGCTGCAGTCTGCAGCACGCTGGTGACCGTCACCTGAAGGGTCTCGTCCTGATGCCCGCGTGCGTTCTCCACCACGACCATTGTGCCGTCGTCCAGGTAGCCGACGCCCTGGTGCGGTTCCTTCCCCTCCTTGACGATGGAGATCATCATCGTCTCTCCCGCGGCGACGATCGGCTTGACGGCGTTGGCCAGGGAATTCAGGTTCAGCACGCGCACGCCTTCGACCTGCGCCAGGCGGGTCAGGTTGTAGTCCTGGGTCATGATCGATGCGCCGCGCAGCCGAGCCAGCTTGACCAACTGCGTGTCGACCTCGCCCTTGCCGGGGAACTCGATGTCGACCAGCTCGCACACCACGTCCTTCCCCTGCTGCAACTCCTCCATCACGTCGAGTCCGCGGCGACCCTTGGCGCGGCGCAGCGCGTCACCAGAGTCGGCGATCCGCTGCAACTCCTCGAGCACGAACCCCGGGACAAGCAGCCGTCCCGGGATGAACCCGGCCGCGGCCACATCGACAACGCGACCGTCGATGAGGACGCTGGTGTCCACCAGAACCGGTTGCCCGTCCACCGGCGCCAGTCCATCGGGAATGATCGCGGCTCCGCTGCGTGCGAAAAGATCAGCCAGCGCCTCGCGGCGGCGACTGCCCGCCCGCACCCCGACGTACACGAGTACACAGGCGATGCTGATCGACAGCAGCACGCCCAATCCCCAGGGCAATGGGGCGAGCAGCACACCGGCCAGCGCCGAGACCAGCAGCGCAATGACCAAGCCTGCAGTGGCCCCGACGATCTGCGACGCCGGCGCCTCCTCGAGGGTTCGCTCCAGCCACAAGAAGGGGTCGACCGACAGCAGCGGCCCCGCCAGCGCGAGGGCGGCCGCACCCACGACGCCCGCCGAGAGCGTGGCCGCCAGCGCGACGGAGCGGTTCTCTGTCAGGAAGCCCTGCGCGTTGCTGAGCACGAACAATCCGTAGAGGACCCCCAGCACCATCCCCGCCGCGGCGCCGATGAAGCGCGAAAAGGTGCGCGCGCGCCGGACTCGAGCTGGGTTGCGAAGCATGATCGGTTCGATTGAACCACAGGGTTGTCGCACGCGCCCTCATACGCAACAGGGCAGTCACGCGAGAAGGCGGATAGCTTCCCTGATCGTGGTGACCGCGCGGCACTCGAGGCCTGCGGGAACGTGGCCGCGGTGATTGGCCGGGACGATCACCGTCTCCAGCCCCAGCGCCGCGGCTTCGGTCAGCCGTGCGTCAAGGCGAGCGATGCGGCGGACCTCGCCGCCGAGCCCGACCTCGCCGAGCACGGCGCATGACGGCGGCAGCGTGCGGTTGAGCTTGGATCCCGCGATTGCCAGGGCGACCGCCAGATCCGCCGCCGGGTCATCGAGGCGGACACCGCCCACCGCGTTGACGAACACATCCGACTGGCCCATACGGATGTCGGCGCGCTTTTCGAGCACCGCGAGAAGCAGGTGAAGGCGGTTGACGTCGAAGCCGGACACGGTGCGTCGGGGCAGCGGGGATTGCGTGCCGATGGTGAGCGCCTGGACCTCGATCGCGAGCGGCCGGACGCCCTCACAGGTCACGGTGAGGGCGTTGCCCGCGATTCCGGCGCCGGCCCCATCCATGAACGCGCGGCTCGGGGCGTCGAGCTCGCGGATGCCGGCTGCATCCATCGCCAGCAGCCCCACCTCGCCGGTCGAGCCAAAGCGATTCTTGACGCCCCGGAGGATCCGCTGGTCGCCGAGACGATCGCCTTCGAGATAGAGGACCACGTCGACCAGGTGCTCGAGCGTGCGCGGTCCCGCGATCGCTCCGTCCTTGGTCACGTGACCCACGAGCAGCACCGCCACGCCGCAGGCCTTGGCCGCGCCGACCAAGCGGGCGACGGCCGCCCGCACCTGCGCCGGACTCCCGGCGGTGCCCGCCACCGCAGCGTCGTACACGGTCTGCACCGAGTCGACGATCGCGAGCGGCGGCCGCCGCGATTCGATGGTGGCCAGCACCGTGTCGAGGTCGGTCTCGATCAGCAGCTCGATCCCAGCGGCGGAGCAGCCGGTGCGCCGGGCCCGCAGTCCCACTTGGGCGCCGGACTCCTCTCCCGAGCAGTACAGCGTGGCCGCGCCTGCCGTCGCGGCGCGGTCGGCGATCTGGAGGGCGAGGGTCGATTTGCCCACGCCCGGGTCACCGCCCAGGAGGATCACCGACCCGGGCACGATTCCGCCACCCAGCACCCGGTCCACCTCGGCGTACCCGGTCGGCAGCCGCCGGCCATCCGGCGGAGCGTCGGTCAGCAGCGTCACAGCCCCGGCGGGGGCGGCCAGCTCCTTCTTATGAGCGCGAGGCTGCAGCTCCTCGCTGAGGCTGTTCCACTCCTCGCACTCCGGGCAGCGACCCGCCCAGCGAGGGGACTGCGCGCCACAGCTGGCGCAGACGAAGCGTGTGCGAGCAGAGCGGCCGGCGGCCACAGCCATGATCGGCCAGCGTACCGAACATATGTACGCTGCGTCAAGCGGTGTCAGCGACGCCGCGCGTACCGTCCGCGACGGCCGGGAGCGCTGTGGCCGTTGCCAGCGCCGCTGGTGGCCGGCGCCAGGTCCGGCGGCTCCTCCGTCTCCATACGGCGGCGCAGCTCCACCAGCCGGTCGCGGAGCTCGGCCGCCCGCTCGAACTCCAGGTCGCGCGCCGCGCGGAGCATCTCCTTCTCGACGTCCTTGGCGAGGCGGAGCAGCTCATCCGGCGGCAGCCCGGCCGCTTCCTGGAATGCGGCGGCGCGCAGGGACTGCTCGTCGCGATGCGACTCAAGCTGGTACACGGCTTTGACGATGGACTGCGGCGTGATGCCGTGCGCTTCGTTGAACCGCATCTGCACCGCCCGGCGCCGGTCGGTTTCTCCGATCGCACGCA
>DATMRA010000216.1:0-3829 GCA_035566535.1 Candidatus Acidiferrales bacterium
CCTGGACAAGACGATCATCGCCAAGTCCAGCACGCTGGCGTTCAGCAAACCGTTCTTCAACCAGGGACTGCTCAACCGGCGCGCCGTGCTCAAGTCCAGCTATGCCCAATTCATCTTTCTGCTCTCCGGTGCCGACCATGACCAAATGGATCGGATGCGCACCCATTTGGCCAACATGTGCACCGGATGGGATGCGGAGCAGGTCAAGTCAATCGTCAACGAAACCCTGCACGACATCGTGACTCCGTTGGTATTCGCCGAAGCCGCGGACCTGATCGCCGCGCACAAGCTGTGCGGCCGCGACGTCGTCGTGGTGTCGGCGTCGGGGGAAGAGATCGTGGCACCGATCGCGCGGGCGCTCGGTGCCACCCATGCGATGGCGACCCGAATGGTCGTCGAGGACGGTAAGTACACCGGCGACGTCGCGTTCTACTGCTACGGCGAAGGCAAGGTGCAGGCGATCCGAGAGTTGGCCGCGCGTGAGGGCTACCCGCTCGAACACTGCTACGCCTACTCCGATTCGATCACCGACCTGCCGATGCTCGAAGTCGTCGGCCATCCGAGCGTGGTCAACCCTGACCGCGCGCTGCGCCGGGAAGCGACCGCCCGCGGCTGGCCGGTGCTGGCATTCTCGCGGCCGGTATCGCTGCGCGATCGTATCGGAACACCGTCGGGAGCCGCGGTCGCCACAACCGCCGCGGTGGGCGTCAGTGCGCTGGCCGCCGGCGCGCTGACGTACTCGCTGCTCCGCCGGTTCTCGCTGTAGCAGCGCGCCGTCGCTGCTACAGCAAACTTCTCCGGGTCACCGGTCGGTATCACTTCAGCGTTTTCATGGCAATTGACTCTTGATGTGACCCGGGTCACGGAGTACAAAGGAGTCACGGAAGCCCGGTGAGGCCAAGATCGAGCCGGAAGAGAAGGCACGATCTCCCGAAATTGGGCAACCCAGCACGGTTCCCGGCACCCACGCGGAGTCACAGCCGCGATAATGGCAGAAGTGTTGCGGGCCTGCGTAATTGCGAAAAGTGGACGGCGTCGACAGCCCTTTGGGTGGGGTTGCAGCCGGAAGCGCCGCAAGATCGCCGAGGCCATCCCACGCAACCCAGGGTTGCACGCTTGGTAACCGAGTTCCGTGCTAGCGGGCGGCGACCCGAAGTCCTTCGGATCGTCGCCCGCCTTATTCGTCCGGACCGCTATCGCCGGCCGCTGAACCGCTCACCGCCGCGCGGCTTCGGCAACCTATTCAGCAAGCGCTTCAGCAATCGATAACGCCTCCTGCGCGCCGGTGCGCAGGGCCCGGCAACACAGCACCAACCACACGGCCATGCCGTCGGGCGTTCCCGCCGCGAAGCCCCGCGCGGCGTCGCGGTACTCGGCCGCACGACGCATCCAGCTGACCTCCGGTACGCCCAGCCCATGCGGGTCGAGCCCGGTAGCAATCGTCACCAGCCGCGACACCGCCCGCGCCACCACACCGTCCGCGCTGCCGAATGGCGCCAGGGTCAGCAATTCGCCGTGCGCGACCGAGGCGATCACCGGGGCCGGCGCCCGGGTGTCACCCGTGACGATCTTGCCGAGCAACTCGAGGCGCGGCCCGACATCGGCGTCGGCGCGTGGCCGGCCCAATCGGTTGTCGTCGACCCGGTCGGCCGCGGCGAGCATATGCAGTCGTGCCAGCGCCTGCAGCGGCGCCCGCTGCCACACGCCGACCAAGGCGGTCTCGCCACCTTCCAGCGCCTGCGCGACGCGCAGCGCACCGGCGAATACCGGGTCGCTGGTCGCGGAGACGTCCAGTTGCTCGTCCAGTTTCAGCCCGCCGTCGAGCACCGCCGAGGCCCTCGCGGCCCGCAGCGAAGCCTCGGCCGCCGTCACCGGCCAGCGCCGCAGGTTGGCCCGATGGCGATGGGCGCGGCCGAGCGCATCCCGGGCCTGGTCGCTGGCGGCGGCGACGCCGGGCAGCTCCATCAGCGGAGCCAACGGGTCAGAAGTCACGAGCTGTCACGATAGGGCTCGGTTTCTCGCGGCGACCCGCCGCGCCCGGTTTCGCCGCCCTTGCGATCGCCGCGGGTGTCTCGCGCCGCGCCGCCGGGAATCGCCGCCAGCAGTTGCCGGGTGTAGTCGTGCCGCGGCTGCGTAAATACCTCGCCAGCGGGCGCGTGTTCTACCACCCGGCCGGCTTGCATCACCAGCACTTCATCGGCGATCTGCCGGATGACGGCCAAGTCGTGACTGATGAACAGATAGCTCAGGCCCAGCGCGTCCTTCAGCCCGGCAAGCAATTCGAGTATCTGCGCCTGCACCAAGACGTCGAGCGCGGAGACAGCTTCGTCGCAGACCAGCACCTCCGGCCGCAACGCCAGCGCCCGCGCGATCGCGACCCGTTGGCGCTGGCCACCCGACAATTCGCGAGGGCGGCGGTCCAGCACCGACAACGGAAGCGCCACCTGCTCGACCAACTCTCGCACAGCCGCGCGCCGCTCGCGGCGGCTACCGACGCGGTGAATGCGCAACGGTTCCTCGATGGCCCGGAACACTGTGAACATCGGATCCAGGCTGCTGTAAGGGTTTTGGAAGACCGGTTGCACGCGCCGGCGAAACCCCAGGGCCGCTCGCCGGTTCAGCGCGGCAACGTCAAGGCCGTCGAAAGTCACCGTCCCGGAGGACGGCGCAAGCAAACCCAGCACCATGCGCGCCAGAGTGGATTTCCCAGATCCGGATTCGCCTACAATGGCGATTGTGGTCGCTCTGCGCAGACGAAACGACACGCCGTCGACGGCACGGAATTCAGCTTTCCGCCAAGGTGTTCCGCGGCTTGACCGGTAGACCTTGGTGAGCTCGCAGGCAACCAGGAGATCGCCGGCGTCAGTGTCGGGTTCTCCGCCTGACGTTGCATTGCCGGTCCGCGGTCGAGCCGTGGTCCCACCGGCCGCGCGCGGTGCCGCGGCAACCAGCTGTCGGGTGTAGGGATGCTGTGGGTCGCTCAAGATCGATTGCGCTGCACCGCTTTCTACTACGCGGCCGCGGCGCATGACGATCAGTCGCTCGGCTCGCTCACCCGCGAGCGCGAGATCGTGGGTAATCAGCAAGACCGCCGTGCCCAGTTCCGCGGCCAGATGCTGCAGATGGTCGAGCACCTGCCGCTGCACGGTGACGTCCAGTGCAGACGTCGGCTCGTCGGCGATCAGCAAGCGCGGGCGGCCGGCCAGCCCGATCGCAATCAGCGCACGCTGAGACATCCCGCCAGACAGCTGATGCGGATACCGTCGGGCCTGAGTCGGCGGGTCGGACATTCCGGCTTCCTCAAGCAGTTGCAGTGATCGTTGCCTCGTGTCGCTGATATTGTTGGCGCGCAATGCCTCCCGTATCTGGAAGCCGACCTTCCACACCGGGTTGAGGTTGGTCGTCGGGTCCTGCGGCACATAGCCAATGCCAGTCCCCCGAATCGAGCGCAGCCGTCGCGGATCCGGCGACGTGATGTCGACGCCGTCGAACACGATGCGGCCGGCGGTGATTCGTCCGCCGGGCGCCAGCAGGCCGAGAATCGCAGCGGCCGTCGTCGATTTTCCGGAGCCGGATTCACCGACAACGGCAACGGTCTGACCGCTGCGCACGGTCAGCTCGACGTCATGCACGGCGGGAGCGTCGTCGCCGAACCTGACTTCCAGGCCCGCGACTCTTAGCAGCGCCTGCTCGACGGTGGTCATGTGCGCCGCTCCTCCGCATCGCTGCGCTCTACATCGTCGCCGACGCGGGTCATGTGCGCCGCTCCTCCGCATCGCTGCGCTCTGCATCGTCGCCGACGCGGGTCATGTGCGCCGCTCCTCCGCAT
>DATMRA010000217.1:0-5303 GCA_035566535.1 Candidatus Acidiferrales bacterium
CTGTCGCTCGAGGCTATCGGCGGCAACGTCTCGGTGGTCGATCCCGCGGTTGGATCGGCCAAACCGATTCAGGGGCAGATCCACTCAGCGGAGCACATCCGGTCGCTCCTCGAGGGCTCACATTTGCAGGGAGAGGAGCCCAAAACGGTGCAAGATGCGCTCTCGTTTCGCGTGGTGCCGCAGGTCCACGGAACCCTGCGGGAATTCCTGACGTTCGCCACCAGCGCCGTCGCAACAGAACTCAATGCCGCCGCAGACAATCCCCTCGTGACACCGGATCGACGCATGATCCACAACGGGAATTTCGAGCCGCTCGTGATGGCTGTTGCGTTCGACGCTCTGCGCATCGCCCTCGCCCATGTGGGCCAGCTCAGCGAGCGAAGGATGAGTCATTTATGGACTGCGATATTTGAGAGACCGGAGGCGTTCAGTTCGCCCCGGCAGTTCTACGGACTCAAGCTGAGATACCCCGCCGCTGCGCGCTTCGCTGAGCTCAAGCAGTTCGCGGCGCCAGCCACGCTCGACGTCCCGACGCTCGACATTGGAGTGGAAGATCACGGCACTGGCGCTCCGCTGAGCGTCTCGAAAACTGACGCTGCAGTGGATGTCCTCGAGGACCTGCTGATCATCGAGATTCTCCTGGCCCGGGATCTCCTCAGCGCAGCGACCGAGGCCCCAGAGCTCGGGCACGGAACTCGCGCCCTTGTCGACGACGTCGATGCGCTCCTTGCCGGCCTTGATCCGGGTGTGAAGCCCGCCGAGGTTCACGCCGCGCTTCGAGCGAAGATCGGGCACCCGTCACGATAGACTCCGAAGCCTCTGACGAGCGGGAGTAGCGCAGCTGGTAGAGCATTTGCTTCCCAAGCAAAAGGTCGCGGGTTCGAATCCCGTCTCCCGCTGACAGTTCATCATCCATTCATGGCATCTGCGCAGGAAGGCAATCACCGGCCGCAGATGACCGAACGGTCGAGGGCGCTCGTCGGGCGCGACGGGGAAGTGGCGAGCCTCGCCGCCATCGTCGACCACCTCGCTGACCGGGGCGCCGCGCTGGTCATTCGTGGAGAGCCCGGCATCGGCAAGTCGGCGCTGCTGCTGCTGCTTCGCGAGCAGGCTGCGGCCCGCGGCTTCGCCGTGCTCACCACCGCGGGCGTCGAGGCGGAGGCCGAGCTGCCATTCGCCGGCCTCCACCAGCTGCTCCTCCCGCTCATGCGGTCGATGGAGACGCTGTCGCCGGCCCAACGCCGTTCCCTCGAAGCGGCACTCGGCATCACGGATGAGGCTGACCCCGACCCGTTCCGCGTTGCAGTTGCGACGCTGCACCTGTTGTCCTCGGCAGCAGAGGCGAAGCCGCTGGTGCTCATCGTCGACGACGCGCACTGGCTCGACCGCTCCAGTCTCGACGTGCTGCGCTTCGTAGCTCGCCGGGTGGAGGGTGAGCCGCTCGCTCTGGTCGCTGCTGTCCGGCCGGGCCACACGGCAGCGTTTGATGAGGCGCGCTTGCCGATACTGGAGCTGAGTCGTCTCAGCGCCGAAGCCGCTGCTGAATTGCTCGATCGAGAGACGCCGGGTCTGCACCCCATCGTCCGCGCCAACATCCTGGCCGAGGCAGCGGGAAACCCGCTCGCGCTGGTCGAGTTAGGCCGCATTCTGCCGCCGTCCCCGCAAGCCAATGGTGCGGTATCCGAGGTTCCGCCATCGCTGAACACCCGGCTGCAGCAGGCGTTTGCGGCGAGGCTGGGAGGTCTTTCGGAACCCACGCGTTTGGCACTGCTCGCCGCCGCGCTCGACAGTAGAGCGTCGCTGGGTGACGCGCTGCGTGCGGCAACACTGCTCCACGGCTCCGAGATCTCACTCGACGCACTGCAACCGGCGATTGATGCGGCGCTCGTCGATGTGGCGGAACGGCACTTGCAGTTTCGTCATCCGCTGATCCGCGCTGCAGTTCGGCAGGGGGCAACGGCCGCCCAGCTCATCGCAACGCACCATGCGCTGGCTGCCGTCGTCGAGGACCCCGAGCGCAAGGTGTGGCACCGTGCGTTCTCGACTGTCGGCGCCGATGATGACACCGCGTCTGCACTTGAAGAACATGCCCGCGCCGCGAAACGGCGTGGCGCGGTTACCGCTGCCGCTGCTGCGTTCGAGCGGGCTGCAATGTTGACTGCCGATCCGCAGCGGAAGAGTGATCGCCTGATGGAGGCAGCGGAGCTCGCGTACGAGCTCGGACGTGGTGATGTGGTGCAGCGATTGCTCGCCGAGACGAATCAGCTAGCGCTCAGCCCGACAGGTGCCGCGCGCGTCGCCTGGTTGCAGCAGATGACCAGCGGCAATGTGTGGTCCGAGCCGGGAGCCGCGAAAACGTTCGTCTCGATCGCGCGGCAGCTCGCTGACGCCGACGACACGGCGTTCGCGCTTGAGTCGCTCGAGCCGATTGCGCATCGCTGCTGGTGGACGCGCTGCCAGCTCAGGACGCGCGAGTATCTCGTGGAGGCGGCCATGAGTCTCGGTGTGTCGTCTGACGACCCACGCGTGCTCGCGGTCGCGGCGCTCGCACACCCCGAGCAGACGGGACCCCGAGTCCTCGATCGCGTATCGCATATGCCGCTTGAAACGTCGGCGGATCCCATGAGCGCGATGTACCTCGGCATTGCCGCAGAGAAAGCGGGCGACTTCGCGTTGGGGACACGCTTCCTGGCCACGGCGGTCGCCGGCCTTCGAGAGCACGCCCGCCTCGGTGTTCTCACCCAGGCACTGACGCACTACGCATGGGCCGCAACCTATGCCGACAGCTGGGACGCCGCGAGAATGGCAGCGGAGGAGGCCGCGATCCTGGCACACGACACGGGTCAGCCGGAATTCGGTGTCACCGCACAGTTCATCGGCGCGATCGTGGCGGCACTGCGCGGTGAGGCGCCGGACATCGAAGCGATTGTCGCGCAAGCAGAGTTGACGCCACTGACGTCGAAGAGCAGTCCGCTGCTGGCGACCGCGCATCTGGCACGCGGCGCAGTTGCTCTTGGCGAAGGGCGATATGACGCCGCGTTCGAACATCTCTGGCCGGTGTTCGATGAACACGACCCGGTCTTTCATCGATTCATGCGCTGGCCGTCGGTGCTCGACCTGGTGGAATCGGCTGTTCGCAGCGGCAACGCTGCCCGTATCACCGGTGTTGTTGCGGAACTCGAGCAAATCGCAGGGCACACCGACCCGCCCATCCTGCGCGCCGGGTTGATCTGCGCCGCGCCGCTCCTCGCCGCCGACGCAGAGGCTGAGGCTCACTTCAGGACGGCACTCCAACAAGACTTGACGTCATTCGCATTCCTGCGCGCGCGAACACTGTTCTCGTTTGGCTCGTGGCTGCGCAGACACCGACGCAACGCCGAAGCGCGACGACCGCTGCGCGCGAGCATAGAAGTGTTCGACGCCCTGGGCGCACGCCTGTGGAGTCAGCGTGTGCGGCAGGAGCTCCGGGCGACGGGGGAGACCGTTGGGGCTCGCACACCCGACCTCCACCAGCGCTTGACAGCGCAGGAGTTGCAGATCGCTCAGTTGGCCGCAGACGGACTCTCAAATCGGGAGATCGGCGAGCGCCTCTTCCTTTCCCATCGCACCGTCGGCTCACACCTGTACCGGATCTTCCCGAAGCTCGGCATCACCGGCAGGGCGCAACTGCGCGACCGGCTCCCGACCGTCTCTGAGCTCGCAGATTCAGTCGTCTGACTGAAGCGAAGCGACCCCGGGGGGAGCCACGCTCCTGCTGTATCCACCCGACTAGGAGGCGAAGCAGGAAACATGAGCGAATCCGTGAACATCATTCTCGCCCACGGTGCTTGGGCCGACGGTTCGTGCTGGGCCTCGGTCATCGAGGCGCTGCAGGCTGACGGGTACGACGTTACGGCGCCGCAATTCCCCGAGACGTCGCTGGCCGACGATGTGGCGCGCCTGCGCCAGATCCTGAAGCGCCAGAGCGGGCCCACTGTCCTCGTTGGCCACTCGTACGGCGGGCAGATCATCACCTCCCTCGGCGCGGAAGAGCCGAACGTCGCGGCGCTCGTGTACATCGCCGCGTTTGGGCTCGACGAGGGTGAATCGTTGGGCGGCTTGCTCAGCGCCGGACCCCCAACCCCCGCACTCGCTCACCTCATCGTCGACGAGAGTGGGTTTGGCTGGTTGCCTCGCGAAGACTTCGTGCGCCACTTCGCCGGTGATGTCGATCCGGTGCGAGCGAGCGTCCTGTTCGCGGTGCAACAGGGACTCTCGATGAGCACGTTCAACGACGTGATGGGCGTGCCGGCGTGGAAGTCGCGTCCTTCCTGGTTCCTTGTCGCCACAAACGATGAAGCGCTTCCGCCGGATGTTGAGCGGATGTTCGCGAAACGCATGGGCGCGACGACCGTCGAGGTCGCGTCGGGCCACCTGGCAATGGTTACGCATCCCGAGGAGACGGCAAACCTGATCAAGAGTGCCGCGCAGGCAGTGAGCGCACGCACGCAGCTCGCCGCGGCGCAGTAGTCGAGGGCAGCACGGTCGATGGCGAGCGACGTGATCGTTGGGTACGACCGAAAACCCCGCTGCTCGTGGGCGGGAGCCGGGGACTCGGCGCTGGGCCGCTACCACGACGAGGTCTGGGGGACTCGCACCTACGACGAGTCGTCGATGTTCGAGGCGCTCACGCTGGGTGTGTTCCAGGCCGGGCTCAGTTGGTCGATCGTCTTTGACAAACGCGATGCGTTCCGGAAGGCCTTCCACGACTTCCGCGTTGTGAAGGTCGCGGCAATGACAGAGCGTGATGTCGACCGCTTGGTGCAGGACCCGTCGATCATCCGCAACCGTGCCAAGATCCAGGCAACCGTCGAGAACGCGCGCGTCATGCGATCCGCGTCTCCGAGCCTGATGGCGCTCGCGAAATCGTACGAAAACACACACGCACACGAGCCGCGGTCTCTCGCGGCGATCCCCACGGCAACGCCTCGTGCTGAGGCGTTCGCGAGTCAACTGAAGTCGCAGGGATACCGCTTCGTCGGCCCGACGAGTGTGTACGCGTTCATGCAGAACGTTGGCGTTGTCAACGACCACATCCACGGGTGCTTCCGAGCTACCGGCTACGCGTCAACAGCAAGCAGGGGCCCTGGTCACATATCACCATCCGTCGCGGGATTGGCGAGAGCAGGGCTTGATCAACACTGAATGAGGAGAACCAACGACCATGCCGATGATCGATGTGTACGCAGCTGAGGGGACGTTTTCCGACAAGCATTCGCTTGCGCGAGATCTGGCCACGGCTGTCATGCGCTGGGAGCGTGTGC
>DATMRA010000218.1:0-2195 GCA_035566535.1 Candidatus Acidiferrales bacterium
CTGCTCGCTGCTCGGCATCAGGCACGCCGTTCTCGCAGTGAACAAGATCGATCTCGTGGGCTACGCCAAGGAGACGTTCGACCGAATTGTCGGCGACTTCGCCTCCTTCGCGTCGCAGCTCGGTTTCACCGCGATCATGCCGATTCCGATTTCCGCCCGTTTCGGCGACAACGTCACCGGCCTGTCCGGCAATACGCCGTGGTATCGCGGACCGACGCTGCTGCAGCATCTCGAAACGACGGAGGTCGAGGGCGAAGTCGAGGCAAAGCCGTTTCGTTTCCCGGTGCAGTGGGTGAACCGGCCCAATCTCGATTTCCGCGGCTACGCCGGGACCGTGGCGTCCGGCCACGTAAGTCGGGGTGACCCGGTGGTGGTTGCGGCTTCGGGTCAGGGCACGACGGTCGAGCGGATCGTGACCTATGATGGGGACGCTGAACGCGCTGAGGCCGGCGAGGCCGTGACGCTGACGCTCGCCGACGAGGTCGATCTCGGCCGCGGCGACGTCCTCTCCGACGCAGCAGCGCGGCCGCAGGTCGCGGACCAGTTCGCCGCTCACGTGATCTGGATGGACCAGGAGCCCCTGATCCCCGGTCGTTCCTATCTGGCGCGGGTCGGCACGAGAACGGTGCCGGCCAGCATCACCACCATCAAATACAAGATCGACGTCAATACGCGCGAGCATATCGCGACCCACACGCTCGCCCTCAACGACATCGCCTTCTGCAATATTTCGACCGCCTCGCCCGTCGCGTTCGACCCCTATGCCGACAACCGCAAGACTGGCGCCTTGATCATCATCGACCGCTACTCCAACCGCACGGTCGGCGCGGGCATGATCGCCTTCGAGCTGCGGCGTGCGAGCAACATCCACTGGCAGGCGCTGCTGGTTGGCAAGGGCGAGCGCGCCGCGCTGAAGCGGCAAAAGCCCGCCATATTGTGGTTCACCGGCCTCTCCGGGGCCGGCAAGTCGACGATCGCCAATTTCGTCGAACAAAAGCTCATCGCGTCCGGTCATCACACGATGCTGCTCGACGGCGACAATGTGCGCCACGGGCTCAACCGCGACCTCGGTTTCACCGAGGCGGACCGGGTGGAGAACATCCGCCGCGTCGGCGAGGTGGCAAAGCTCATGGTCGAGAGCGGCCTCGTCGTGCTGTGCTCGTTCATCTCGCCCTATCGGGCGGAACGGGACATGGTCCGCGCGCTCGTCGGCGAAGGCGAATTCATCGAGATTTTCGTCGACACGCCGATTGGGGAATGCATCGAGCGCGATCCCAAAGGCCTGTACGCCAAGGCGCGCGCGGGTCAGCTCAAAAACTTCACCGGCGTCGACGCGCCCTACGAGGCGCCGGCGAGCCCTGAGGTGCATCTCCTGACCGTGCAGCGGGCGCCGGAGGAGCTGGCCGCAGACGTCATTGCAACGCTGCGCGGACGGGGCATCGTGGCGTAGAGCGTGCGCGCGCACGTTGGGTCATTGGTGCGCCGATGCCAGACCTTGCGGGTTCGTCGATGAGCCCGCCGGCGGATCGACCACTACCGTCCCGCCATTGCCGTCGCTTGACATCGCAAAGTTCGCCGCCACGTAGGAGCCGAGCAGCGCCAGATTGGCGGTATGCGTGCCGTCGGTGATGCTCAGCGTTCCGCCGGTGTTGCCGCCGTTCGGCGTGTATCCGAGCTTCGTGCCGGCGCCGAAGGCAATGTCGGCGAGATCGAGATGATTGCCCGCCGCGAGTCCCGCAACCGTGCCGGCGAAGTCCTGCGAGTCGACGAGTTCGAGCGTGCCGGTGCTCCCCGTCGCGAACGTCACGCTCCCTGTCGCGGGGCCGAACAGATCGAGCGCGGTCGCGCCGGTGATGCTGACATTGCCGCCGCTCGGACCGGCGGCGCCGGCCGCCGCGGTGTTCACCTGCAAGCCGAGATTGGCGGTCGCGGCGGCGCCGGCGAGGTTCGCGGCGTTGCCGGCGAGATCCTTGATGGCCGATGTCGATGCGAGCTTGATTCCGCTGATCACGAGGTCCGTCGTCACCTGGGAGCTGGCCACTTTGTAGTCGAAAACCGCCGTGGTCGCGTTCGATTTCGCCTTGTCGTAGCTCGCGGTGGCGCCATCGTTGAGCAGCAGCACCGGCGTGCCGGTCACGGTTACGGCCTCGCTCATGCCGAACGAAATGGTCACGAGCTGTCCGCTTGTCACTTCT
>DATMRA010000219.1:0-3532 GCA_035566535.1 Candidatus Acidiferrales bacterium
TCGTGGTTGGGCGTCTACACGCCCGATGAGGCGCTTGCGCTCCGTGCGGCCGGTTTTCGCCTGCCAATGCTCGTTGTCGGCTGGAGTCCGCCTGCGACGCTGCGCCCGCTCATCGACGAGGACGTCGACATCACGGTGTTCGACGCCACGGCCATATCGGCGACGGCCGCCGCCGCAGTGCAGGCCGGCAAGCGTGCACGCGTGCACGTGAAGCTGGACACCGGCCTCGGGCGACTCGGCGTGCGCGAGGACGACCTGCCCGACGTCGTCGTCGCGCTCCGGCGCGCGGCGGATCACGTGCAGGTGGCCGGGATATTCACCCACTACGCCGACCCCGAGGGCAATGCGGACTTCACGCAGGAGCAGCACCGCAGGTTTCTCGAGGGAGTCGTGACCCTCCGTCCCGTGGCACCTGATGCGCTGCTGCACACATCGGGGAGCGCAGCAATCCTCAACTTCCCGGAGATGCACCACGACCTCGTGCGTCTCGGCATCGCGTTCTATGGCTACGCCCCACGGGAACACGCGGCCACGTTCGATGTGCGCCCCGCGATGAGCGTCTTCGCCCGCGTTGTCCACGTCAAGACGGTCGGACCCGGCGAATCTGTGGGCTACGGCAGGACCTGGTGGGCACGCACTCCTCGGCGCATCGCGACCGTGGCCATCGGCTACGGCCAGGGCCTTCCCCGCGCCCTCTCCAACCGCGGTCACATGCTGGTGCACGGCCGGCGATGCCTCATCGCGGGCACCGTGAACATGGACCAGGTCACGGTGGACGTCAGCGATGTGGACGCGTGTGCTCCTGGCGACGAGGCCATGTTCTTCGGACATCGCGAGGGAGCGCGCATGGGCGCCGACGAGGTGGCTGACCTGGTTGACACCATCGCTCACGAGGTCCTCTGTGGAGTGGCCGATTGGGTGCCGCGGCTGACCATCGGGAGGAGGTCCGGACCGGGCGGGTGAACGCTCGCCGACTGCGGTACCGTGAAGGTATGAGCAGGCGGATCAGAGTGGCGGCGGCACAGTACGAACCGCGCGTCGGCGACCCGGACCACAACCTGTCCGAGGCCGTCCGTTGGACGGACGAGGCGATGACCCAGGGGGCACAGCTGGTCGTCCTCCCCGAGCTCGCCTCCAGCGGTTACGTGTTCGAAGGCGAGTCAGAAGCCGATGTCAGTGCGGAGAGTCCGACCACCGGACCGATGGTCCGTGGTCTCCGCGACGTGTGCGCGCGCCACGACGGCTATGTGGTCACCGGAATAAACGAGCGCGGCGGCGACTGCCGGTACAACAGCGCGGTCGTGATCGGGCCCAACGGGCCGCTGGCGACCTATCGCAAGCTGCATCTCTTTTACGACGAGAAGTCCTGGTTCGAGCCCGGCGCGCAGCTGACGCTCGTCGACCTGCCCTTTGGACGCCTCGGCATGATCATCTGCTTCGACCTGTGGTTCCCGGAACCGGCGCGAGCGCTCGCCGTCGCCGGCGCGGAAATCATCGCAGTGCCGACCAACTGGGTCGCCTCGTTCAAGCGCACGGTGTGGGACGACCGCGGCTACTGCCAGGGTGACTACATTGCCATGGCGACGGCGGCGCAGAACAGCGTCGTCATGGTCTGCGCCGATCGCATCGGGGTCGAACGGGGAACCACGTTCCTCGGGGCTTCGATCATCGTGGGTCCCGATGGCTGGCCCGTGGCCGGTCCGGCGAGCCGGGACCAGCCCGAGCTGCTCATGGCTGAGGTCGACCTGGACGATGTCGAGCTGGCTCGGCAGCGCACCCCGCGAAACGATCTACTGGAGGATCGCCGGCCGGGTGCGTACACCGTCGTCGAGGTCGCGCCGGACCCTGTGAGCACCACCGCCGGCGCGTGAACGCGTCCCCGCCAAGCTCCCGCATCGGAATCGCCGCACTCCTCGAGGGCTTGAACGAGCCGCAGCGGACGGCCGTCGAGGCGCCGGACGGACCGCTGCTCATCTTCGCCGGGGCGGGAAGCGGCAAGACGCGCGTGCTCACACACCGAATCGCGTACGTGATGGCCACGCGTGGCGTGCGTGCAGAGGAGATCTGCGCCGTCACGTTCACCAACAAGGCGGCGCGCGAGATGCGCACGCGTGTCGAGCAGCTCATCGGCGAGCGGATCACCGGCATGTGGCTGGGGACATTCCACGCCCTCGGGGCGCGTATGCTCCGCCGCGACGGCGACGCGATCGGTATCCCGCGCGACTACACGATCTACGACGAGGCCGACCGCCTTGCCGCATTGCGCAACGCGATCCGAACCGAAGGCCTCGACGACAAGAGGCTCACACCCTCACGCGCCGGGCATGCCATCAGCAGGGCCAAGAACGAGCTCATCGACGCGCGTGATTTTCAGGCGCGCGCGAACGGGCTGTTCGAGGAGCAGGTGGCGCGGATCTATTGGTCATACGAGCACGAGCTCGACGCTGCATCGGCGCTCGACTTCGACGATCTGCTGCTGCGCGCGGTTGTGTTGCTGCGCGACGTCGAGGGGGTCCGCGAGGCGTATCAGACACGCTTCAAGCATTTGTTCGTGGACGAGTACCAAGATACCAATCAGGCGCAGTATCAGCTGGTCAAGCTGCTCGCGGGGCAACATCGCAACGTGACGGTTGTTGCGGACGATGACCAGGCAATCTATGGGTTCCGTGGCGCCGACGTGCGCAACATCACCGCCTTCGAGCGCGACTATCCGGATGTGCGGACGATCAAGCTGGAACAGAATTACCGCTCCACGCAACCCATCCTGGACATCGCGTACTCCGTCATACGCAACAACCCGGAACGCGCCGACAAGCAACTGTGGACCGAACATCGCGGCGGCGAGCCGGTGCAACTCATCTCAGTGTTCGACGAACGCGAGGAAGCGCTCGCGGTGTGCGCCGAGATCGAGCGGCTGATCGGGCGCGAGGGACTCTCGCTCAGCGAGTGCGCCGTGCTCTATCGCACCAACGCGCAGTCCCGCGCGTTCGAGGAAGCCTTCCTGCGGCGCGGCCTTCCCTATCGACTCGTCGGGGGCGTGCGTTTCTACGAACGGCGCGAGGTGAAGGACGTGCTGGCGTATCTACGCCTGTGCGCCAACCCACGCGATGCGGTCTCGTTCGCTCGCGTGGTAAACGTTCCCAAGCGCAAGATCGGCGACCGTACGGTTGCGGAGCTGGAAAAACTGGGCCGCCGCAAGGGAATGTCACCCCTCGAGGCGGCGCGTTCGCTCGACGCGTCCGAAGGTCTTGGGCAGGCGGCCATGACCGCGGTGACGCAATTCGCAGGCCTGATGGACGGGTTGCGCGAGCAGTCATCACGCCTGCCACTGCCGGTGCTCATGGAGCGCATCCTGGAGGCCACCGGATACCGCGAGATGTTGCAGGACGGCACCCCGGAGGGCCAGGAGCGCTGGGCCAACGTGGTCGAGCTCGTCGGGCTGAGCGGCGAATACGCAGACGTTCCGGCGCCTGACGGTTTGTTCCAATTCCTGGAGAACGTGGCGCTGGTGAGCGACGTCGACACGCTCGAT
>DATMRA010000220.1:0-3360 GCA_035566535.1 Candidatus Acidiferrales bacterium
TCACCCACGACCGGCAGCGCGGCTACGCCGTGACGGTGTGTGACGGCCTGCGCGCGTCGCGCGGCCGGCGTCTGGCGTTCATGGATGGCGACGGTCAGTTCGATGCGCGAGACCTGGCCACTCTGCTGGCTCGCTCGGCGGATGCGGATCTGGTGGCCGGCCGCCGGGCGCGACGCGCAGACCCCTGGTACCGCTCAGTCGTCGGGCGTGTCTACAACACCGTGGTTCGCCTCGCGTTCAGGGTGCGCTGGCGTGATGTCGACTGCGGGCTCAAAGTGCTCGACCGTCACGCCTATGACTCGGTGAGTCCGATCCACGCGACCTCGGCGGTGTTCAACGCGGAGATCTTCTTCAAAGCGCAACGCCTCGGACTTCGCATCGAACAGCTTCCGGTGACGCATTTGCCGCGGCGCGCCGGGCGGCGCTCCGGCGGACGCCTTGTGCCGGTGATGCGTGCGCTGCGCGACGTCGTGCTGCTCCGAACGTGGCTGGCATTCCGGTGGCGACCGCGGCGCGACGCGTCAGTTGCTCGTCCCCGCAGGGTCCTTCCGTGGGTGCTTCCGGGATTGCTCGCGTGCACCGTTCTGCGGCTGCCCTCTCTGTTCGAGCCGCACTGGTACACGGACGAAGCGAGTTACGTGAGCACTGGGCGGACGCTGCTGCGCGGCCACGTCCTGTATTCGCAGATCTGGAGCAACAAGCCACCGCTGCACCTGTGGACCGTTGCCGGGGTCGTCGGTCTCTTCGGACCGAGCGAGCTGGCACTGCACCTGCTGACACTCGCGAGTGGGCTGCTCGCAGTGGGCGCGGTGGCATGGGCGTCGTTTCGTCTCCTGGGTGGCCCGCGCGCTGCGATCGCGACGTTCATCGCCGGTGTGGCGCTCGGCGTTCCCGTGCTCGACGCCGAGCTGGCGATCCCTGAGAGCCTGCTCATCGCGCCGCTGACCTGGGCGGGCGCTCTTCTTGCGGTCCGGCTGACGGAGGCGAAGCCCGGCCGCGCGGAACATCGCATCCTCCGCTGGCCGATCGGACTGGGGGTGCTTGTCGCTGTGTCGATCGCGTATCAGCAGACGGCCGTCGCCGAGGCGAGCGCGTTTGCGCTGGCAATCGCATTGAGTCCACGCACTCGATTGCGGGACCTCGCGACCTACCTGGTCACGGCGGTGGCCATCACCGCGGCATGGCTCGGCGTGGCCGTGTACACGGCCGGTGCCGGACGTGTTGCATTCAGCCTGGTTGGCTTCTATGTGGACTACACGCGGTCAGTTCTTCCGGCCAGTGCATCTGGAGTCGGTCTCCATTTCGCAGAGGTGGCTGTGGCTGCGTTGCTGATCGCGCTCGGCGCGTACCTGCGCCGCGCATCGCGCGGACCGGGATGGATTCTTGTGTTGTGGGCGGGTGCATCGCTGAGCGTCCCCGCGATTGCAGGTCAGCCGTATGCGCACTACCTGGCTCCCGCCGTCGCCCCGATTGCGCTCACGCTTGCGTCGATACCGCTGCCCCTGGCGTGGCTCCGCGAGCGGCGGCTTGCCAACAGGGCGGTGCGTCTTGCTCCTCAACTTGCCGGCCTCGGCATCGTCGCGGCCATGGCGAGCGTCGCCGGGCTGGACTGGATGCCAAACGCAGTCCCGATGTCGATCAACGCCACCCGCACGTTGCAGCAGTACTACGGGGGCGCCATCACCTCGGTACTCCAGATCAGCAACAAATCAGACTGGGACAACGATTTCGACTGGCGTGTGGCGGCCGACGAGGCGGTCGCCTCGTGGCTGAAGGACAAAGGCCTGGCCGGCACGTCCGCGGTGGTGTGGTCATCGGACTCCTGGCTGTACTCGCTTGCCGATCTTCCTGTCCTGATGCCAACACCGCCGATCTACAACGACGAGGTGCTTTTGGGTATCAACGGCGAGGTCGAGACGTACGTGGACGGCCTGCAACCGGAGGTGATCGTGGTCGCAGCCGACGCCAAGGCGCAATTTCCAGAAATCCAGAAGCTGCTCATCGCCTCGAGGTATCAGGCCGTGTACGCAATTGACCCGGAGGTCGTGTGGGTGCGTACTGACGTGGTGGGCCAGCTCCCCTGAGTCACGCGAACCCGGCCTCTTCTCGAAAGCTGGCGTATGTCAGCGCCAAGCCGCTCTCGAGCGCAGTGGTGGCGCGCCAGCCCAGCTGATCGCGTGCGCGGCGCACATCCAGGCAGCTGCGCCGCACCTCCTGCGCGACAGCGGCGACGTGCACCGGTTGCGCGCCGGCGCCGGAGATGCGGCAGAGGTTGGCGATAACCTCCAGCACAGAAGCTTCGATTCCAGTGCCGACGTTGATGGCGCCGGCGGCAACACCGGTGACCGCGCGCACGTTCGCTTCTGCGACATCGGACACGTAGACGAAGTCGCGGGTCTGCATGCCGTCGCCGCGGATCTCCGGGGCGAGGTTCGCCAGGAGGCGGCGGCATGAGATCGCGACGACGCCGGCCTCACCGCTGCCGTCCTGCCCCGGGCCGTAGACGTTCCCGTAGCGCAACGCGCAGCCGCTCATCGGGCCGCTGGTTGTGAAGAGACGAAGGTATGCCTCGGCAGCCAATTTCGCTGTGCCGTAGGGGGAGCGCGGCGCCGGGGGCTCCTCCTCGCGGGACGGAAGGTGCGGGGAATTGCCGTAGAGCGCACCCCCCGAGGACGCGATCACGACCCGGGCGCTCCCGGCATCTGCGCCTGCCTGGAGGACGCTGACCGTTCCCATCACGTTGCACCGTGCGTCCTCTGCCGGTTCACGCCACGACCGGTTGACTCCTCCCTGAGCGGCGAGGTGAAGGATCGCTTCAGGACGGAACGTCAAGAGTGCTTCGCGCGCGGCCGGCGAGGCGACGTCGCGCTCGACGAGTTCCGTTGGCGCCGGCATCGGCCGCGGCGACGCGTGGCGCATGTCGTCGAGCACCAGCACCGTCGCGCCCATAGCCAGGAGCGCTTCCACGGTGTGGGTCCCGATGAATCCGGCTCCCCCGGTGACGGCCACGCGCATCCCGGCGAGCCGGCGAGAACCGTTCAGCCCGCGTACACGGCGGATCGGGCGGCCGCGAGGGTGTCCGCGGCCAGCCGGCGGAGGTGCGCGGTCACCGCTTCCGGCGCCTCCAAAGGTGACATGTGCCCGATGCCGCTCAGCTCCACGATCTCGGCGAGGTCGGGCAGGCGCTTGGCCAGCTGCTCGGAGTGCCACAGCGGCAGCAGCCGGTCCTCGTCGCTGGTGACAACGATGGTCGGTACGACGAGCGCGGGCACCGAGTCGCTGAGGTCGAGATCGCGGAAGAGTCGGCCGAAGCCCGCGCGCACCGGCGCCGGGCAGTTGAGGATCATGCGGTGCATGAAC
>DATMRA010000221.1:0-6461 GCA_035566535.1 Candidatus Acidiferrales bacterium
ACCATGATGATCGCGTCCTCGGTCCCGGCCACGACCAGGTCGAGGTCGGATTCCTGCAGCTGCTGCAGGGTCGGATTGACAAACAGGCGGCCGTCGATCATGCCCACCCGCACGCTGCCGACCGGCCCGGCGTGGGGTATCCCGCTGATCTGGAGCGCGATCGACGCCCCGGTCATGGCCAGAGTTGTCGGGTCCTGCTCCTGGTCGGCGCTGAGCACGGTAGCGACGATCTGGACGTCGTTGCGGAAGTCCTTGGGGAACAGCGGCCGCATCGGACGGTCGATCATCCGGCTGGTCAGGATCGCGGCCTCCGTGGGCCGGCCTTCGCGCCGCGGGAACGAGCCCGGGATGCGCCCGGCTGCGTAAAGCTTCTCCTCGTAATCACATGTCAGCGGGAAGAAGTCGATCCCTTCTCGGGGCGCCTTCGAGGCCACCGCGGTGACCAGCAGCACGGTGTCGCCCGCGCGAATCATGATCGCGCCGTTGGCCTGTTCCGCGACGTGACCGGTCTCAACCGTGAGGCGCTTGCCGGCCAGCTCTGTTTCGAATTTTTGATATGCCATATGTGGGTCTCCTCAAATGTGTGTGGACCCGGTGATGGCGGTTCTCGAAACCAGCGTCATCCGCCGGCGAGGTGTTGGGGGCTGGTCCGGCGTGCAGCTCGCGCAACCTGTGGTCGCTGCGTCGCTTTGCCGAGGCCCAGTCGCCAACGTCTCACCCGCTCTCGCTGATGTTGAAAGCGCCAGCACCGGGATTCAGTGTTGGGTTTGGATCGGTGTTACCGAGCCTCAGCCCTCCCGTGTGCGGAATGGATTCGTGATTGCCTCATCTAGCGGCGAAGGCCGAGGCGTCCGATGAGCGCGCGATACCGCTCGACGTCGGTGCGCGACAGGTAATCGAGCAACCTGCGGCGCTGACCGACGAGCTTGAGCAGACCGCGACGCGACGCATGGTCCTTGGGATGGTCGCGTAGGTGTTCTGTCAGCGCGGTGATGCGCTCACTGAGAACTGCGACCTGAACCTCCGCGGAGCCGGTGTCTGTCTCGTGTCGCCGGTGCTCGGCGATGATCTCGGACTTGGGTCTTACGATTGGCACTGTTTCTCAGCCAGTCTATCAGGCGCCTGCCGCGCCAGAGGTTATGGGCGCGCCGCCATTGCGGGCGCACAGATGCTGAGCGCCCCTGGAAGGCAGGTCAACGTGGCCGGCGTGCTGCCGATCTGCTCACCCTCCACGTCGAAGAGCAATGGGCCTTCTGGGCACTCGATACGCACGACCGCCGCCTGGTGCACGGTCACACCAGGTTGCCGCAGATGCCGCCCTCGATACAGCGAGGGCAGTCCGCTGAGCGATCGCATGCGACCGCGCGCTCCGACGATCACCACATCGAACACGCCATCGTCCAAGGCGGCGCCGGGAGCGATGTGCATCCCACCTCCGAAAAACCTGCCATTGGCGACCACGACGCTCTGCGCGTCGTGCTCCACGCCATCTGTGTCATCGAGCGTCACTCGCACGCGGTGTGATCCAAATGTCCACAGCGCGGCCAGCGACTGCGCAAGGAACACAGCGGTCCCACGGGCACCTCCGCTCTTGAACCGGCTGCGGTTGACGCGCGCAACCACCTCGCCGCCGAGGCCGCAATCGGCGATGTTGACGAAGTGGCGCCGCGTCCCATCGTCGAAGTCGATGCGTCCTACATCGATGCGCCGGACGTTGCCGTCAGCGAGGATCTCCACGGCACCGCGCGCGCTCGCGGGGATTCCGACGGTTCTTCGGAAGTCGCCGCCGGTGCCGCTGGGGATGAGCCCGAGGGTCGCGTCGGCCCCCAGAGAGTTGCCGTCGCGGTCGAAGAATCCGTCGACCACCTCGTTGAGGGTGCCGTCGCCGCCCACCGCGACGATGCGGCGGCGTCCATCGCGGAGTGCGGAACGCACCGCTTCGGTTGCGTCGCCCGGCGACCGGGTCATATACGTCTCGAAGTCGATGCCCGCTCCCAGCAGCAACGCCGCGGTCTCGGGCCAGCGCCTGTATGTGCGCCCGCCGGCGCTCGCCGGGTTGACCACAACGAGCGTGTCGGCGATCACCTCGGTGCCTCTGCATTCTGGAGCAGCGCACGGACCCGCTCAACGTCCGCGGCGATTGCCGCTTGCAACGCGGTTTCCGACTTGAATCGGCGCTCGCCACGCAGCCGCCGCACGAAAGCGAGCCGGGTGCGCGTCCGGTACAGGTCGCCCGAGAAGTCCAGCACGTGCGCTTCGATGGTGACGTCAGAACCCCCGAACGTGGGCCGGACGCCTATGCTCGTGGCGGCCGGACGCCAGCGGCCGTCGACCTCGAGCCAGGACGCGTAGATGCCGTTCTGAGGTACGCAGCGTCCCGGGTCGGGTGCGAGATTGGCCGTGGGAAAGCCGAGGCTGGCGCCGATGTGCTCTCCCTCGACCACAATGCCGCCGAGCGTGTAGAGCCGGCCGAGCATGGCATTCGCTTCGCCAAGATGTCCCTCGGTCAGTGCGGTCCGAATGCGGCTCGATGAGATCGGTGCCCCCTTGTGTGTCGCCGGCTGCACAGTGATCACGCGGAATCCGTGGCTGGCGCCGTAGCGGCGAAGGAAGTACACGTCACCGGCGCGTTCTCGTCCCAGTGCAAAGCCGGGCCCGACGACGATGGCACGCACGTCGAAGGCCAGGAGCAGCGCGTCGCAAAAGGCATCGGCGCTCAATTGGCTCAGCTCGGGGGTGAAGCGCAATGTCACCACCCGGTCGATTCCCGCGGCTCGCAGCAGCAGCTCGCGCTCAGACGGTGTCGTCAGGAGCGGCGGGCAGCCTGCCGGATCCACGATGCATCGAGGGTGCGGGTCGAACGTGATCACGACTGTCTCCGCGTCCCCGGGTGCGGCAGTGGCGAACAGATGACCCATCAGCGTCATGTGTCCACGGTGAACGCCGTCGTAGCTGCCGATCGTCAGCGCCACGGGACGCGTGCCCGACGCGCGTGTGCCCAGCTCCTCCACCACTGCCCCCGGCTCCGGCACTCAGGCGGCGATGACCTTGGTCGGCCGGAACAGGCCGCCGTGCATCTCCCCGATGGCCACGAACTGGCCGTCAGGGGTGTGTGCGCGACACTCCCCGGGCTTGTCGGGCTGCGACGTCCGAGGAAGCCAGACCGACTGACCTCGGCGGAGCTGCTGCGCGAGCGCGGGTCCGACATCGACGCGAGGCAGATGGGCGACGGCGACGCCGACATCAAGGATCGCGACGCGCGGATCCTCGAGCGCGCCAAGTGCGTCGATGCTGATCGCGTCCTCGAGCGTGAGTGATCCATACCGGGTCCGGCTGAGCCAGCCCAGCAACCCGCCGGTCTGGAGCGCCTCGCCCAGATCGGCCGCGAGGACCCGCATGTATGCGCCCTTCCCCGACGTGACCAGCACCTCGGCTTCGGCGACGGCGCCGGGCCGGAAGTCAACCAGCTCGATGGAATGGATCGTCGCCGGTCGCGGCAGACGCTCCACCTCCTGGCCCGCACGCGCCAGCTCGTACAGGTGGCGCCCCTCGTGACGGACCGCGGAATGCATGGGCGGCACCTGGGTGATGTCGCCGATGAACGCCGCGAGCGCGGCCTCCACCGCCACACCGGTCAGATGGCTCGCGTCCGTGCCGGTGACAACAGTGCCCTCCAAGTCGAACGTGTCACTGCGTTCGCCGAGGCGCACGACGCAGTGATAGGTCTTCGGCTGCGCATGGAAGTAGTCGACCAGCCGGGTGGCGCGTCCGATGCAGATCGGAAGCAAACCGGTGGCCATTGGATCGAGCGTGCCTGCGTGGCCCACCCGTCGCTCGCCGAAGATGCGCCGAACCTCGCGGACAGCGTCGAACGACGTGATGCCCGCGGGCTTGTCGAGGGCAAGGACGCCAGTGGTCCTCAGCTCGCCTCTCGCGCGCGAGCCGGCGGGCACGACGCTGGTCACTGCTGCCGGGACAGCAGGTTGCGCGCCACCTCGAGCACGCGCTCGCGGGCCACCGCCATCGGCGCGTTGATCTCCGCGCCCGCAGCGCGCTGGTGGCCGCCGCCTCCAAATGGCGTGCACACATCGGTAGCGTCATAGGGCGGCCGTGAGCGGACGCTCAGCTTCGTGCTGTTGGTGCCGTTCTCCTTGAAGAGCACAGCGATTCGCATGCTGTCGATGCTCTGCAGCGCGTCGATGACGCCCTCCGACTCCTCCATGCGCGCGCCCGCCTCGTCGAGCATCGTCTGGGTGACCTCGGACCACACCAGCCTGCCGTCGCACTCGGTGTGCATGCGCGCGATGGCCATGCCCTCGAGCCGCGTGCGCGAGACCGACTTGGACTTGTAGCTCTTCAGCGCCACCCAGCCGGGATTAGCGCCGAGAGCGACAAGGTCGGCGCCCAACCGGAGCACACCTTCGGTCGTGTTCTCGTGGCGGAAGCCGCCCGTGTCGGTGAACAGCGCCGCGTAGAGGTTGGTGGCGACGTCGGGGGTGATGGGCGCATCCATGGCGCGGAGCAGCTTGAACACCACCTCGCCGGTGGAGCTCGCTGCGGGTTCCACGAGGTTGATGGTGCCGAAGCCCTCATTGCTCACGTGGTGGTCGACGTTGACGACGACGTCGATGGTTTCGACGAGCGCACGCTTCTCACCGAACCGGCCGAGCACCGCGCAGTCGAAGGTGAACAGCGCGTCGATCGGCGGGGGTATGTCGACTAGCGTGTCGAAGCCAGGCAGGTAGTCGAGCAGGCTTGGCACGGGTGCGGGCGCCATGGCATGCACGCGCTTGCCCATCAGGCGCAAGGACAGCGAGAAGCCCAACGCAGAGCCAAGGCTGTCCGCATCGGCATCCTTGTGCGCGAGCGCGCCGAGGTCCTCACTGCCACGAATGATCCGGGAGATGTCGTCGAACACCTCTTCCAGCCGCGGCCAACGGATTTCAGTGATGCTCATGGTGTTTCGTTCGCGTTCGCGGTCGCGTCATCACCGAGCTCCATGGTGCGAAGCATGGAGCTGATCCGGACGCTGTAGGCGATCGACTCATCAAGCTCGAAGCGCAGGTGGGGAATGCTGCGGAGGCTTTCCAGCCGGTTGCCCAGCTGCGCCCTCACGAAACCCTCGGCGTGCCGCATGGCCGCTACTACCGCGGTCCGTTCGTCATCCGCGCCCAGGGCGCTGATCATGACGCGTGCCTGGCGCAGATCGGGCGACACCTGCACGCTGCTCACAGACGCGAGCCGGACGCGAGGGTCCTTCATCTCGCGCATCATCAACTGGGAGATCTCTTCGCGCAACAGTTCGGCCACCCGCTCGCGACGCGGCGTCCGCGGGGCGCGCAGGATCTCCGGGAGAGCGGTGTAGCGGGGCTTGGAAGGCATTGCGTTGCTGGGGCGTGGGCTTAGGCGTTCTGCTGCTCGACAGAATAAGCCTCGAGGATGTCTCCTTCCGCAAAATCGTTGAAATCCGCCAGCGTGATGCCGCAGTCGTAGCCGCGCGCCACCTCGCGGACGTCGTCCTTGAACCGCTTCAGGTCGGCGATGCGGCTGCGAGCCACCTCTTTGCCGGCGCGCAGCACGCGGCAGACCGCATTGCGAGTGATGCGACCGTCGATGACGTGGGATCCCGCAATCGCGGGCTTGCCGTCGACGGTGAAGATGCGGCGAACCTCGGCGCGGCCCTGGAAGACCTCGACCATGGTTGGCTCGTACATGCCCTTGATGGCCTTCTCAATGTCGTCCGTCACCTGGTACACGACGTCGTAGAAGCGGACATCCACGCCCTGCTCCTCGGCGGCGGCACGGGCATGGTCGTCGGGGCGGACGTTGAAGCCGATCACGATGGCATCGGTGACCGCGGCCAGGTTCACGTCTGATTCGCTGACCGGGCCGACGCCGTCGGCGACTACCTTGATCTTCACCGACGGGTCTTCGATCTTGGCCACTTGGCCGCGCAGCGCCTCCAGCGAACCGTTCGCCTCTGCCTTCAGCACCAGGTTGAGCGCCTTCAGATTGCCGTCGGTCACCTGGGACGCCAGGTCGGCAAGGGTGATGCGGCGTACCGGCTGTTCCTGCCTCCGGCGCTGCAGCAGCGACCGCTCCTCGGCCAGAACCCGTGCCTGCCGCTCGGTCTCGGTCACCTGGAAGACCTCGCCGGCGACGACGACGTCGGAGATGCCGGTGATCACGCTGGGCATGCTGGGTCCGGCTTCCTTGACGCGATGCCCGGCGTCGTCGATGAGCGCGCGCACGCGGCCGTACGCGGCGCCGGCCACGATGTGGTCGCCCACACGCAGCGTTCCGTCCTGCACCAGGACGGTCGCGATGGGGCCGCGACCGCGCTCCAGGTACGAGTCGATCACGGTCCCAACCGCAGGACGGTTGGGGTTCGCCTTCGGTTGCACGTAGACGTCGGCGGTGAGGAGCACGATGTCGAGGAGGTCGTCGATTCCCACTCCGGT